>JAYSXE010000331.1:0-11681 GCA_043717565.1 Burkholderiales bacterium
GGCGATTGCCATCACGTGCAGCTCGGGCACGTGGTCGATCCGGAGATCCTGTACCAGAATTCCTATTCGTACGTGTCGGCCACCTCAACGCGCTTCGTCGACCACCTGCGGACCTACGTGCAGGACATGGTGTGCAGGTTTTCCTTGCCGCCGGGGTCGCTCGTCGCCGACATCGGCTCGAACCGATAGGTGCCGGCGTTGACGTCAGGCGTCTCGATCGTCACGCCGAAGGTGCGGGCGTCGAACAGCAGCGCCTTGAGCTTGTCGCTGTTGTCGATTTCCACCGACATGTTGGCGGCATAGAACTCCGCCGTGCAGTGCACCTTCACCCAGGCGGTGTGATAAGCCAGCAATGAATAGGCTGCGGCATGGCTCTTGTTGAAGCCATAACCGGCGAACTTTTCCATCAGGTCGAAGACCTCGTTGGCCTTCTCCGGGCCGATGCCCTGCTTGTCAGCGCCCTCGCGGAAGATGCCACGCTGCGTGGCCATCTCCTCGGCCTTCTTCTTGCCCATGGCGCGGCGCAGCAGGTCGGCGCCACCCAGGCTGTAGCCGCCCAGGACCTGGGCGCTCTGCATCACCTGTTCCTGGTAGACGAAGATGCCGTAGGTCTCGGCCAGCACCGGTTCCAGCAGCGGGTGCGGGTAGGCGATCTCTTCCTTGCCGTTCTTGCGCGCGCAGAAGCTGGGAATGTTTTCCATCGGCCCGGGGCGGAACATGGCGTTCAGCGCAATCAGGTCTTCCAGACGTCCTGGCTTGGCTTCGCGCAGCATGCCCTGCATGCCACGGCTTTCAAACTGGAACACGGCTTCGGTGCGGCCTTCGGCAAACAGCCGGTACACGCGAGCGTCGTCCAGCGGCAGGTTTTCGTAGGCGAATTCGGCCCGGTTGGGGCGGCGGGCGCGGATGTAGTCCTTGGCCAGTTCCAGGATGGTCAGCGTGGCCAGGCCCAGGAAGTCGAACTTCACCAGGCCGATGGCCTCGACGTCGTCCTTGTCGAACTGGCTGACGGCGCTGTCGCTGCCAGGCTGCTGGTACAGCGGGCAGAAGTCGGTGATCTTGCCCGGCGCAATCAACACACCACCGGCGTGCATGCCCACGTTGCGCACCAGGCCCTCCACGCGCATGGCCAGCGACAGCAATTCGGCCACTTCCTCTTCGGCCTTTTCGCGCTGTTCCAGTTCGGGCACTTCGGCGCGCACGTAGATGACGCCGGGGTCGGGCTCGGCCGGCACCGGGCACAGCGTGTAGGTCTTTCCGGGCAGGCCGGGCACCAGCTTGGCCACGCTGTCCACGTGGCCGTAGCCCATGCCCAGCACCCGGCCCACGTCGCGCAGCGCGGCCTTGCTGGCCATGGTGCCGAAGGTGGCGATCTGGCTGACGGCTTCGCGGCCGTACTTGTCTTTCACGTATTCGATGACGCGGTCGCGGTTGCCCTGGCAAAAGTCGATGTCGAAGTCGGGCATCGACACGCGCTCGGGGTTCAGGAAGCGTTCGAACAGCAGCTTGTATTGCAGCGGGTCCAGGTCGGTGATCAGCAAGGCATAGGCCACCAGTGAACCCGCACCGGAACCCCGCCCCGGCCCCACCGGGCAGCCGTTGGCCTTGGCCCAGACGATGAAGTCCGACACGATGAGGAAGTAGCCCGGAAAGCCCATCCCGACTATGGTGTCGAGCTCGAACTCCAGCCGCTGCACATAGCGTTCACGCTGCGCCTCGCGCCGCACGGGGTCGGGGTACAGCGCCAGCATGCGCTTCTCAAGCCCTTCTCGCGAAGCCTTGCGGAAGTAGGCCTCGATGGGCATGCGGCGCG
This sequence comes from Burkholderiales bacterium, assembly GCA_043717565.1. GTDB lineage: Bacteria > Pseudomonadota > Gammaproteobacteria > Burkholderiales > Burkholderiaceae_C > Rubrivivax. The sequence goes on from JAYSXE010000331.1 coordinate 1,814, forward strand.
GGCCTTCGGGGGTTTCTTCCAGCGGCGTGGGGAAGTCGGGCAGCTGCGGCTTGCCCAGCACCAGCGTCAGGTTGCAGCGCCGCGCAATTTCCACCGTCTGCGCCAGCGCTGAAGGGATGTCGGCAAACAGCGCCTGCATCTCGGCCTGCGTCTTGAAATGCTGCTGGGGCGAAAAGCGCTTGCTGCGCTTGGGGTTGGCCAGCGTTTCGCCTTCGGCCACGCAGACGCGGGCCTCGTGGGCCTCGAAGTCGTCGCGCTCCAGAAACTGCACCGGGTGCGTGGCCACCACCGGCAATTGCGTCTGCGCGGCCAACGCCACGGCCGCGTGCACGTGCGCTTCGTTGCCAGGCAACCCGGCCCGCTGCAGTTCCAGATAAAAGCGGCCCGGGAACAGGCCGGCCAGCCGCGTGGCCAGCGACTGCGCGCGCTCGGGCTCGCCGGCCAGCAGCGCCATGCCTACGGCACCCAGGTCGGCGCCCGACAGCGCAATCAGGCCGGTGCCCAGCTCGGCCAGCCATTCCCATTTGATCCAGGCTTGCGCGCGCTGGGCGTTGCGCACCCAGCCCCGCGCCAGCAACTCGCACAGGTTCAGGTAGCCCTGGTTGTTCTGCACCAGCAGCACCAGGCGGCTGGCCTGGCGGTCGCCGCCGGTGCCGCCAGTGCCACCCGACGCGGCCGCCACCGGTTCCATCAGCACGTCAACACCGATCAGGGGCTTGACGCCCTTGTCGCGGCAGGCGCGGTAGAACTTGACCGCACCAAACAGGTTGTTCAGGTCGGTGATGGCCAGTGCGCCCTGGCCGTCTGCCCGGGCCGCGGCGGCCACGGCGTCGATGCGCAAGGTACCGTCGACAACTGAAAATTCGGTGTGGGTGCGCAGGTGGACAAAGTTCATCCGGGGATTCTAGGTAGCGGTGGGCGGCCCCCCGGGCGGGTTGCGGTGAAAATTCGGCCATGAAACCGCGCCCAGCCCAACACCCTGCTGCACCCCCGGCTGATGCCGAACAGGCCGACGAGCTCATTCCTTTCGAGGAATTTCGCAACGGCCTGCCGCATGGCCGCTTTCGCGTCATCGTGAACCCGGCGCTGGTAGGGCCCTTCGTGGCCTACCAGACGCACAGCCGGCCGCTGGCGCTGGCCCTCATCGGCCCGGGCATGCCCGCGGCGCTGTACGGCCACCTGATGGCAGGCGCGCTGCTGGTGGGGGCCGCCGTGCTGCTGCGCATGGCCGTGAAAAGGCAGGCTGCCAACATCCTGCTGCACCTGACCACGCGCATCCCGGGGGTGTACCTGAAAGCCGTGGAACATGGCGTGATGGAAGTGCAGCGCGCATAGGCGGGCGCCAAAGGCGGAAGCGCTGGCACGCGTCCCTACAATGCCGGCCGTGCGTGCCTACACCGTCATCGCCGCCTACCAGTTCGTCGACATTGCCGACGGTGAATCGCTGCGCAACACGCTGCTGGACCGGGCCCGACGGCTTGCGCTGAAGGGCACGGTGCTGCTGGCGCCCGAAGGCATCAACCTGTCGCTGGCCGGCACCCCCCCAGCCATTGTCCAATGGCTGGCCGACCTGCAGCGCGACGCACGTTTTTCCCGCCTGGAACTGAAGCAGCACAGCGCCGAGCAGTTGCCGTTCAGGAAGCTGCTGGTCAAGTTCAAGCGCGAGATCATCCGCATGAACGAATTGGGCGTGCGGCCGCAGGCTGGCCGCGCGCCGGCCGTCGGCACCGGCACGCTGCGGCGTTGGCTGGAGCAGGGCCATTGCGACGAAGGCCGGCCAGTGGTGCTGCTGGACACGCGCAATGCCTTTGAAGTGGACGCCGGCCGTTTTGAAGGCGCGCTGGACTGGCGGCTGGCCAGCTTCAGCGGCTTTCCAGCCGCGCTGCAGGCCCACCGCAGTGAACTGCAGGGCAAAACGGTGGTGAGCTACTGCACCGGCGGCATCCGCTGCGAAAAAGCGGCTCTGTGGATGGCGCAGCAGGGCGTCACCCATGTGCACCAGCTCGACGGCGGCATCCTGCGCTACTTCGAAGAAGCGCCGCGCACGCGCGCCGCCGACGGAGCGCTGCAGTCGCCGCAGTGGCAAGGCGCCTGTGTGGTGTTTGACGACCGCCAGGCGGTGGGGCCCGACCTGCAGGCCGCGCCCGACCAACCGACCGCGGAAAGCCCGGCATGAAGTTCGGCCCCAGGCCCGGCAAAAGCGCCGCCGGCATCGGCACCGACCCTGCGAGGGCGCAACGAAGCCCGCCCGAAGCACCGAGCGCCGCCGCCGGCAGCGGCATCGTCCGCCGCGTGCTCGGCCTGCTGCTGATCTTCACGGCCGTGGCCCTGGCGTTGTCGCGCCAGCCCGACTGGCCGCTGGAAGCACTGCTGGCGCGTTGGGCGCCGGCGCCTTCGACCTTCATCGTCGTGAAAGGCCAGCAGGTCCACGTGCGTGACGAAGGCCTGAGCGGCGACCCGCTGCCCATCCTGCTGATCCACGGCACATCCGCCAGCCTGCACACCTGGGAAGGCTGGGTGCGGGCCTTGAAGGGCCAGCGCCGCGTCATCACGCTCGACCTGCCGGGGTTTGGCCTGACGGGCCCGTTCAGCGGTCAGTACAAACCAGGCGATTACCACGGCGACACCTACGCGCGTTTTGTGCTGGACCTGCTGGACACGCTGAAGCTGCAGCGCGTGGTGCTGGGTGGCAATTCGCTGGGCGGCGAGGTGGCCTGGCGCACCGCCGCCATGGCACCAGAACGCGTGGCCAGCCTGGTGCTGGTGGACGCCGCGGGCCCGGCCTTCACGCCGGCATCGGTGCCCATGGGCTTCAGGATCGCCCGCATCCCCGTGCTGAACCGAATCAGTGAATTCGCGCTGCCGCGCGCCCTGGTGGCCGAAGGGGTGGCCAACGTGTACGGCGACCCCAGCCGCGTCAAGCCCGAGCTGGTGGACCGCTACTTCGAGCTGACGCTGCGCGAGGGCAACCGCCGCGCGTTGCGCGAGCGCATGCAGGGGCTGGTCAACGGCGAACACGCCGAACGCATCACCACGCTGCAGCAGCCCACGCTGATTCTGTGGGGCAGCCTGGACCGGCTGATACCCCCGGCCATCGGGCGCGAATTCCAGCGCCAGATCAAGGGCAGCCAGCTCGTGGTGCTGGACGGCCTGGGGCATGTGCCGCAGGAAGAAGACCCGGCGCGCAGCGTGGCGCCAGTCAAGGCTTTCCTGGGCGTGCGCTGACGGCAGCCTGGTCGCGCCACAGGCCCGGCCGCCAGGACGGCACCGTCGGGTGTGGGCTCAGCCGACGACCAGCTTGGGCCCGCCGGGCACGGCGCTGCGCATCTCGCCCATCACGGTGGCCGCTTCAAAGCCATGGCGGGCAAAGATGGCGAGCACCTCAGACACGGCCGCCGGGGTGCACGACACCAGCAAGCCGCCGCTGGTTTGCGGGTCGGTGAACAAGGCCTTGTCCACGGCGGCGAAGTCGGCCGGCAGGTGGATGTCGGCGCCATAACCGGCCCAGTTCCGGCCCGAAGCGCCGGTGACAAAACCCTGTTCGGCCAGGCCGCGCACGCCGCCCAGCAGTGGCACGCGGGCCCAGTCGATGGCCACCTGGTGGCCCGAGCCCTTGGCCAGTTCCAGCGCATGGCCGGCCAGGCCAAAGCCGGTGATGTCGGTCAGCGCATGCACGCCCGGCAGCGCCGCCAGGTCGGGGCCGGGCGTGTTCAGCTTCGTGGCGTTGGCAATCATTTGCGCATAACCCTCGTCGCTGAGCGCGCCCTTTTTCAGCGCCGCGCTCATCACGCCCACGCCCAGCGGCTTGCCCAGCACCAGCAGGTCGCCCACCTGCGCGTCGGCGTTGCGCTTCACGCGCTTGGGGTGCACCAGGCCCAGCGCCACCAGGCCGTAGATGGCCTCGACGCTGTCGATGGTGTGGCCGCCGGCAATGGGAATGCCCGCCGTGCGGCAGATGGAAGCGCCACCGTCCAGCACCTTGGCGATGGTCTCGGGCGACAGCACGCTGATGGGCATGCCCACCAGCGCCAGCGCCATGATGGGCCGGCCGCCCATGGCGTAGACGTCGCTGATGCTGTTGGTGGCGGCGATGCGACCAAATTCGAACGGGTCGTCGACGATCGGCATGAAGAAGTCGGTCGTCGCGATCAGTGCCTGCTCGTCGTTCAGCTGGTAGACAGCCGCATCGTCAGCAGTTTCGATACCCACCAGCAGTTCCTTGGGCATGGGCATCGCGGTGGTGCCTTTCAAGATTTGCGCCAACACACCGGGCGCGATCTTGCATCCACAACCGCCGCCATGCGACAGCGACGTGAGCCGGGGCTCAACAGGTTTTTCGGGGGCGTTCATGAAATCCTCGGGTGGGGTGGAAAGTGGGGCAGCGCGCTGGCTGGGCCGCGCTTCGGCAATGGGCGGTTTCAAACGGTTTTTTCACGGTGCCAGGTCGGTTTGCAGGTTCGACAGCAAAAGCTGCAGGAACCGCTTCTCGTGTTCGGGCTTGAACAGTGCCGCTCGGGCCTGGCACTGTTGCTGCAGCGCCGGCAGCATATCCGCAACGTCACGGCAGCGCTGCAGCAGCGCGGCCAGGGCGCCGGCGTCACCCCAGTCGAAGACGCCGGTGTAGCCGGCGCCCAGCAGGCCCAGGTTGCCGTCGATGCGGCTGGCCAGCACGGGGGTGCCGCTGGTGATGGCCTCGACCACCACATGCGCGCCGCCTTCCATGCGGCTGGCGTGCACCAGCACATGCGCGGCCTGGATGCGGCGGCGCGTCTGCTCGTGCGGCAGCGCGCCCAGCCAGCGATAGCGCGGCTGCAGCTGCATCAGGGCACGTGCTTCGGCAGCCAGTGCGGGGTCCAGGCCGTCGCCGATGTGGTCCAGAAGCAGGTCGCCTCGGCCGGCCAGCATGCGCGCCGCTTGGAAATAGGTCTGCGGTGATTTCTCTTCGCGCAGGTGGCCCACCATCAGCGCGCGCAGGTGCCGGCCGGTCTTCACCAGGGTGCTTCGGGCCGGGGTGGACTGCAGGCACACCAGGCCTTTGTGGCGCAAAGGCTGCGGCAGGCTTTGCAGGCCCCGTTCATTCAGCACCACCAGGCGGTGGGCCCATTGCAACGAACGCTGGGCCGTGGCGTCGACGGCAACGTCGCGGTACAGGTCGGTGCCCGTCAGCACCACCACCAGGGGCCGGCCCGGTGCCTGCTCGTGCCAGGCCTGCACCGAAGCAGCCGAACGCCGGGCGTGCAGCGCGATCATCAGGTCTTCATCGCCCTGCTGCCAGGTCTGGGCCAGGCGAACCCGATAATCGTCCCCGAGCATGCGCGCCCAGCGCTGCGCGGTCTGCCAGTTGCCGTTGTTGGCGTTGGCCAGGGCCGGCGTCACGATGACCAGGGAACGGCGTTGCATACAGCGGTCTCAACAGCGCTTCAAAACGACAGGGCGGCTGCCCCACCGGCGGCCGATGCCGATTTTCGCCGCGCCGGCGCAGCCCAACTGGCGCTGCAACTGCAACACAGCCGCGAGCACACGCTGGCGACCTTTGCGCGCTTTGAAGCGGCGCTGCAAGCCAGCGGCATGGCGGTGCCCTACAGCGAACAGGTGAACCCACCGCTGTGGGAGCTCGGGCACATCGGCTGGTTCCAGGCCTACTGGCTGGAACGCAACCCGCAGCGGCACCGCGGCGCGGTGGCCGACCCGCAGGTGGCGCGCCGGCCGGCCCGGCAGGCGGAGGCCGACGCCTGGTACGACTCCAGCGCCGTGCCACATGCCACCCGCTGGCACCTGGCGCTGCCCGACGCTGACGCCACCCGCAGCGCCCTGGCGGCAACGCTGGAAAGCTCGCTGCAGTTGCTGCAGCACACCACCGAAGACGACACCGCGCTGTACTTCCACCGCCTGTGTCTGGCGCACGAAGACATGCATCACGAGGCTGCGGTCTACACGGCGCAGGCCCTCGGCATTGCGCTGCCCGGCACACACGCGCCGCTGCCGGCTCTGCCCACACCCGCGCCGCCGCTGCAGCTGCCACCGCTGCGCTACACGCTGGGCGAAGCAGCGGCGCCGGGCTTCGTGTTCGACAACGAGGTGGGCACCCGGGAGCATCAGTTGCCTGGTTGCGAGATCGATTGCCAGGTGCTGCGCTGGCGCGACTACCTGCCCTTTGCCGAAGACGGGGGTTATGCAGACCCCCGCTGGTGGCCCGGCCGCGCGGCGGCCTGGCGGGCAGCGCCGGGCCACCGCGCGCCGCGCTATCTGAAGCAGGAGGGCCAACACTGGCTGCAGTGGCGCCTCGGCCAGTGGCAAGTGTTGAATCTGGACGAACCGGCCTGCCACCTCAGCGCCCACGAAGCTGAGGCCTGGTGCGGTTGGGCCGGCCGCCGGCTGCCCACCGAAGCCGAATGGGAACTGGCCGCGCGAACCCACCCCCAGCAGTTCCGCTGGGGCAGCGTCTGGGAATGGACGGCCAGCGCCTTCGAGCCTTTTGACGGATTCGTGGCGCACCCCTACAGCGACTATTCGGCGCCCTGGTTCGGCAGCCGCCGCGTGCTGCGCGGTGCTTCGGTGGCCACGCACCGGCGCATGCACCATGTGCGCTACCGAAACTTCTTCACGCCCGAGCGCAACGACATCTTTGCCGGCTTTCGAACCTGCACACGCTGAAGCAGGCGGTAGCGCCCATCAGGCGGCCAGCGCCAGCGTGACTGCGTACCAGCCTTGCGCATCCGTCCAGGTCTGCACGCGCGGAAAGCCGGCGTCGCGCAGCAGCGCTTCGAAGTCGCTGCGCTGCCACTTGTAGGAATTTTCGGTGTGGATGCGCTCGCCGGCCGCGAAGTCGCGCTGGCCGCCGTCAAAGGCCACCCGCAGCGCCTGGCGGGCCTGCAGGTGCATCTCGATGCGCCCGGCCTTTTCGTTGTACAGCGCCACGTGCTGCCACTGCTGGGGCTGGAAGTCGCTGCCGATCAACCGGTTCAGGTGGCGCAGCAGGTTCAGGTTGAAGGCGGCGGTGACGCCCAGCGCATCGTCATAGGCGCGTTCCAGCACGTCAGCCGGTTTGACCAGGTCCACGCCAATCAGCAGCGCGCCGCCGGCACTCAACGCATGGGCCTGGCGCAACAGCCGCAGGGCGGCATCCGGGTCGAAGTTGCCGATGCTGCTGCCGGGATAGAACACCAGCGCCGGGCCTTGCAACAGGTCGGGCGGCAGTGCCAGCTGGCTGGAAAAGTCGAGCCCGACGCCCGTGATGGGCATGTCCGGGTGCTGGTTTTGCAGCGCGTTGGCCGCGCTGCGCAGAAATTCCACCGAGATGTCGACCGGCAGGTAGCGCGCCGGCTGCAGGCTGCCAAACAGGTTGGCGGCCTTGGCGCAGTTGCCCGCGCCCAGGTCGACAAGCGTCGGCCGCGGGCCCTGGTGCGCGTGCACCGCAGCGGCCATCTCGGCCTGGTGCGCGGCCATGATGGCCGCTTCGGTGCGCGTGGGGTAGTACTCGTCCAGCTCGGTGATGGCGTCAAACAGCCGCGAGCCCAGGTCGTCGTAGAAAAACTTGGGCGACAACGCTGCCGCGGGCTGCAGCAGACCTGCGCGGGCCTCAGCGGCGACGATTTCGGGGGCCCAACGGTGCAGCTGTAAGAATTGCGCTTCGCGCATCGACGGTTGTCCAGAGAGATGTTGGCCTCAGGCCCCGTGGCCCAGGCACCTTCAGAATGTAGCAGCGGCCAGCGAGCGGGGCGCAAATCGGTTTCAATCACGGGTCGTGGCAGCACCGCACCACCTTACAGATACGGAGTCAAACATGTCCCACCCCCTCTTCAGCCTCTGGGCCCGCACCGCCATTGCCGGCGGTTTTGCGCTGGCGCTGACCGCCGCGGCCCACGCCCAGAGCGTGCTGCGCGTCACCACCATCCCCGAGGAAGCCGCCACCGAACAGGTGCGCAAGTTCACGCCGCTGGCCGCTTACCTGGAAAAGCGCATGGGCATGAAGGTGGAATTCACGCCGGTCAGCGACTACCCCGCCGCCGTTGAGGCGCTGGTGAACAAGAAGGTGGAAGTGGTGTGGTTTGGCGGCTTCACGCACGTGCAGGCGCAGATCCGCTCGGGCGGCAAGATCGTGCCCATCGCGCAGCGCGAGGAAGACACGAAGTTCCAGAGCGTGTTCATCGCCAAGACCGATTCAGGCATCAAGACGCTGGCCGACATGAAGGGCAAGCAAGTCAGCTTTGGCAGCCAGAGCAGCACGTCGGGCCACCTGATGCCGCGCAGCAACCTGCTGAATGCCGGCATCAACCCCGAGAAGGACTTCAAGCGCATCGCCTACAGCGGCGCGCACGACGCCACCATCGCCAGCGTCGTCAGCGGCAAGGTTGACGCCGCAGCGCTGGACATCACCGTGTGGCGCAAGTTCGTCAGCGAAAACAAGGTCGATACGAAGGCCGTGGATGTGTTCTTCACAACCCCGCCCTTCTTCAACTACAACTGGTCGGTACACGCCGACATGCCGGCCGACCAGCGCGAAAAGCTGAAGAAGGCGCTGCTGGACCTGGACATGAACACGCCCGAAGGCAAGGAAATCCTGCAGCTGAACCGTGCCACGCGTTACATCAGCACCAGTCCCGAGAACTACAAGGGCCTGGAAGCCGCCGGCCGCAGCGCAGGCCTGATCTGAAGCCGCTCCAAGCCCCCGGCCGCGCCGCATGAAACTGGAAGTCACGGCGCTGACCGCGCGGCACCCGGCTGCCCGGCGCGGGGCCCCTGACGCCCTGCGGGCGCTGAACCTGACGGTGGCCAGCGGCGAACAGCTGGCCGTCATCGGCCCTTCGGGCGCCGGCAAGACCACCCTGATGCAGGCGCTGGCCTGCGCTCACCGGCCGGCGCAAGGTGGGCTGCGGCTGGACGGCACCGACCCCTGGTGCCTTTCCACCGCTGCGCTGCAGCGCCTGCGGGGCCGGCTGTTCCTGGCGCCCCAGGTGCCACCGCTGCCACCACGCCAGCGCGTGGTCACCGCCGTGCTGGCCGCCCGCCTGCCGGCCGTGGGCCTGCTGGCCAGCGTGCGGTCGCTGTTCTACCCGCTGGACATTCCCGCTGCACACGACGCGCTGGCGCGCTTTGACCTCGCCGACAAGTTGTTCGACCGCGTCGACCGCTTGTCGGGCGGCGAACGCCAGCGCGTGGGCCTGGCGCGTACGCTGTTGGCGCCGGCGCAGCTGTGGCTGGTGGACGAGCCGCTGTCGGCGCTGGACCCCACGCGTGCCCGCCAGGCCACCGCCGCGCTGGTGGACGAGGCGAAGGCACGCGGCGTGACGCTGGTGGCCACGCTGCACCAGGTGGACATGGCCTTGGCGAACTTTCCCCGCATCGTGGGCCTGCGCGACGGGCAACTGCAGTTCGACCTGCCCACGGCCCAGGTGGGCCGCGCGCTGCTGGAAGACCTGTACGCGCAGCACGAAAACGAATTGACGGGCGAAGCCCCTGCGCCCCAGCCCCCGGTTGAAAGCGACGCTGCCGCGACCGTCGTCATGCACTGCCGTTGACGCCGCAACGGCCCATGTCCACCACCCTGGCCCTGCCCGCACCGCAGCGCGACCCCGCCTGGCTGGGGCGGCTGTTCTGGTTCTGCGCCGCGCTGGTGCTGCTGTGGCCGCTGCTGGTGGGCACGGAGTTCAAGCCCTGGATCCTGTTCGAACGCGACAACCTGAAGGTCACGCGGCAGTTCCTGGCCAGCTTCTGGCCGCCGGCGGTGGGCGGCGAGTTTCTGGCCATGCTGGCGCGCGAGACCTGGCGCACCGTGGCCATCGCCACCGCGGGAATGACGCTGGCTTTTGTGTTGGCGCTGCCGCTGACGCTGTTGTCCACCCGCGTGCTGTCGGTTTCTGCCCTGTCG
>JAYSXE010000332.1:0-33424 GCA_043717565.1 Burkholderiales bacterium
GCCATGTTCACTTCATTGAACGTGGTCAGGATGGCGTTGGTGCTTTGTGACTGCACCAGGCGCTCGGCGATGCGGGCGCGCAGGCGCGACATCGGCACGCGCTGCTCTGGGCGGTCACCCAGGTTCAGGGACGTCTGGGCCGCCACGCTGGGCAGCGCCTTCGCAGCGGGCGCGGCCGCCACGGGGGCCGGTGCAGGCGCTGGCTTGGGTGCTGCAGCGCCGCTGGCCACGGCGCCCAGCACGTCACCCTTGGTGACGCGGCCGTCCTTGCCGGAGCCGGACACGGCACCTGCAGCCAGGTTGTTGTCGGCCATCAGCTTGGCCGCGGCGGGCATGGCCACGCCGGCTTTGCTGGTGTTGGCCGGTGCCGCGGCTGCAACGGCAGCGGGCGCCGCTGCTGGGGCAGTGGCCGCAGGAGCGGCAGGAGCTGCAGGAGCTGCAGTGCCCGCCTTGGCCTCGGTGTCGATGCGGGCGATCAGCTGCTCGGCGATGACGGTAGCGCCATCACCCTGCATGATCTCGGCCAGCACACCGGCACCGGGTGACGGTACTTCCAGCACCACCTTGTCGGTTTCCACCTCGATCAGGATTTCATCCATCGCCACGGCGTCACCGGGCTTCTTTTTCCATTGCAACAGCGTGGCTTCGGCCACCGATTCCGACAGTTGCGGGACTTTCACTTCAACGATTGCCATGTTCTTTTCTCTGAAAGTTTGAGGGGCTTGCGCAGCTCACCCAGGGCCCGTGCTCCGGGCCGCGCAGCCGCAGCAACAACGCGCCAGCGCCAAAAGCGGCGCCAGCGCAGGACAAGGGGCTCACTTGCTCAGGACGAAGCCCTTGAGCTTGCCGAAAGCCTGCTCCAGCAAGGCTTTCTGCTGTTCCTGGTGCAGGTGCGAATAACCCACGGCCGGTGAAGCCGATGCTGGCCGGCCGGCATAGCCCAGCTTCTGGCCTTCAACCATGTTTTCGTGCACGTAGTGCTGCACGAAGAACCAGGCACCCTGGTTCTGGGGTTCGTCCTGACACCACACCACCTCGGTGGCGTTGGGGTACTTCTTCATCTCGCTGCCGAAGGCTTTGTGCGGGAACGGGTAGAGCTGTTCCACGCGCAGGATGGCCACGTCGGTGGCTTTGCGCTCTTCGCGCTTTTTCACCAGGTCGTAGTACACCTTGCCCGAGCAGGCGATGACGCGCTTGACCTTGTCAGCCACCAGCTTGGCGTCGGTGTCGCTGATGACGGTGCGGAACTCGCCGCGCGTGAATTCGGTGAGCGGCGACGTGGCATCCTTGTTGCGCAGCAGGCTCTTGGGCGTGAAGATGATCAAGGGCTTGCGGAACTGACGCACCATCTGCCGGCGCAGCAGGTGGAAGATCTGGCTGGCGCTGGTGGGCTGGCAGATCTGCATGTTGTTGTCGGCCGCGAGTTGCATGAAACGCTCGAGACGCGCCGAGCTGTGCTCGGGCCCCTGGCCTTCATAGCCGTGCGGCAGCATCAACGTCAGGCCGTTGACGCGGCCCCACTTCACTTCGCCGCTGGCAATGAACTGGTCGATGACCACCTGGGCGCCGTTGACGAAATCGCCGAATTGCGCTTCCCAGATCGTCAGCGTGTTGGGCTCGGCACTGGCGTAGCCGTACTCAAAACCCAGCACCGCCTCTTCCGACAGAATGGAGTCGATGACGGTGAACGGCGCCTGGCCTTCGGCCACGTTCTGCAGCGGTATGTAGCTGCCGGTATCCCACTTCTCGCGGTTCTGGTCGTGCAGCACCGAGTGGCGGTGCACGAAGGTGCCGCGGCCGCAATCTTCACCGCTCAGGCGCACGGCGTACCCGCTGGCTACCAGTGAAGCGTAGGCCAGCGTTTCGCCCATGCCCCAGTCTACGTTGATGTCGCCACGGCCCATCGCGGCGCGATCGGCAATCACCTTCTCCACCAACTGATGCACCTTGAAATTGCCTGGAATGGTGGTCAGGCGCTCTGACAGGCGCTTGATCTCGGCCAGCGGCAGCGCGGTGTCGGCAGCGTCGGTCCACTTCTTGCCCAGGAAGGGCGCCCAGTCGACCGCGTATTTGCTCTTGAAGTTGGTCAGCACCGGGTCCACGGTGTGGCGGCCTTCGTCCATGGCGGCACGGAAGTCCTTCACGAACTGGTCGGGGCCGTCGGCCGGCAACACACCCTGCGCCACCAGCTTGTCGCCATACAGCCTGCGTGTGCCCGGGTGCTTGCCGATCACCTTGTACATCAGCGGCTGCGTCAGCGACGGCGTGTCCTGCTCGTTGTGACCCAGCTTGCGGAAGCAGATGATGTCGACCACCACGTCCTTGTTGAACTGACGGCGGTAGTCCATGGCCAGACGCGTGCACATCACCACCGCTTCAGGGTCGTCGCCGTTGACGTGCAGCACCGGCGCTTCGATCATCTTCACCACGTCGCTGCAATACAGCGTGGAGCGGCTGTCGCGCGGGTCGCTGGTGGTGAATCCGATCTGGTTGTTCACCACCAGGTGCACCGTGCCGCCGGTGTAGTAACCGCGCGTCTGCGCCAGTGCCAGGGTCTCCATCACCACGCCCTGGCCGGCAAAAGCGGCGTCCCCGTGCACCAGCACCGGCAGCACCTGGGCGCCGGTCTTGTCGTCTCGGCGCTCCATGCGCGCCTTCACGCTGCCTTCGACCACCGGGTTGACGATCTCCAGGTGGCTGGGGTTGAAGGCCAGGCTCAGGTGCACCGGGCCACCCGGGGTGGTGATGTCGGAGCTGAAGCCCTGGTGGTACTTCACGTCGCCCGCGGGCAGTTCTTCCTTGGCCGTGTGATCGAACTCGGCGAACAGGTCGGCCGGCATCTTGCCCAGCGTGTTCACCAGCACGTTCAAGCGGCCGCGGTGGGCCATGCCGATGACGATCTCCTGCACACCGTTGATGCCGGCGCGCTGCACCACCTCGTCCATGCTGGCTATGAAGCTTTCACCACCTTCCAGGCTGAAGCGCTTCTGGCCCACGTACTTGGTGTGCAGGTAGCGTTCCAGGCCTTCTGAAGCCGTCAGGCGGTTCAGGATGTGTTTTTTCTCTTCAGCCGTGAAGCTTGGCTTGCTGCGCACGGCTTCCAGCCGTTCCTGCCACCAGCGCTTCTCGGCGGGGTCGGTGCAGTGCATGAACTCGACACCCACGGTGCCGCAGTAGGTCTCTCGCAACGCCTGCACGATTTCGCGCAGCGTCATGTTCTCGGCCTTGGTGAAGTAGGTGTTCGCCGCCGAGAAGGTGATGTCCATGTCCGACTCGGTCAAGTCGTAGAACGTCGGCTCGAGTTCGGGAATCTTCGGGCGCTCGGTGCGCTTCAGCGGGTCCAGGTCGGCCCAGCGGCTGCCCAGGAAACGGTAGGCGGCAATCAGGCTTTGCACGTGCACCTGCTTGCGGGCCACGGCCAGATCGGCCTCGCTGGCCTTCAGCGCAAAGGCATTGGCCTTGGCGCGCTGGGCGAAAGACTCCACCACAGGGGCGTGCGCGACGTCGCGCGAATCGCTGCCGTCAAGCGCCGGCACGTGCTGAAGGTTGTCGAAGTAGGTGCGCCAGGTGTCGGGCACGCTGCCGGGGTTGTCGAGGTAGGCCTCATACAACTCTTCGACATAAGGGGCATTGCCCCCGAACAGGTACGAGTTGGACCTGTGTTGCTGCATCATCTTTCGCTCACCTTATGCGCCGGTTTCCAGCGCGCTGATGGGTTCAAAAACCTTCCGCGTCCCGGCTGCACCGGTTGGCGGACTAGCGACCCGCCTTGCTGCTTTTCTCATGCCAGCAAGGGGACGGGAAGGACCATTTGTAACGTCACTCGGCACTCTAACACCGCAGAGATCCTGTCCTTCCACCGCAATTGGACACCTTCCAACCCGCTGTTTTGCTGACAGGCGGCGGTGCCGGCGCAAATACTGTGGCGGTGATGAAACCGCGCGTCATCCTGTTGCAACTGGCGGCGCCGCCCAAGCCCGCGCAGGGGCAGCCCTGCAACGGCTGCGGCGTGTGCTGCGCCGCCGAGCCCTGCCCCGTGGGCGCCGTGCTGTCCCGGCGCACGCAGGGCGTTTGTGTCGCGCTGCAATGGCACGAGGCCCTGGGGGTGTACCGGTGCGGCGTGGTGGCGGCGGCATGGCCGGCCTTGCCCCGCGTGCTGGCGCGCCTGCTGCAGCGCCTGAGCAAGCGATGGATTTCCGCCGGAAGCGGCTGCGACTGCAGCCTGGAAGCCACGCGCGGCTGAACTGCGCGCGCCCCATCGGCGTTTCCCCGCTGGCCCTTCGCGCGGAAGGCTCTAGCATCAGCGGTTTGTCATTGATTCACTTCCGCTGAGGAGCCCCCTGACCATGAATATCAAGTCCCTGCTGCTGGCCGCTTCGCTGGCCAGCCTGGTTGCCGGCATCACCGTGCCTGCGCAGGCGCAGACGCTGCGCTGGGCAGCCCAGAACGACATCCTGACGCTGGACCCGCATTCGCAGAACCACGCCACCACGAATGCGATCCTGATGCATTCGTATGAAGGGCTGACGCGTTACAGCGCCAGCTACCAGGTGGAGCCGGCACTGGCCACCAAGTGGACCTTCACGTCGCCAACCCAGGTGCGGTTTGAACTGCGCAAGGGCGTGAAGTTCCACGACGGCACCCCGTTCACGGCCGACGACGTGGTGTTCTCTTTCAACCGCATCAAGCAGCCCCAGGGCACGATGGGCATCTACGTCACGGGCATCGCCGATATTAAGAAGGTCGACGAACACACCGTCGACTTCATCATGAGCGCGCCCAACCCGCTGCTGCTGCGCAACATCATCGACTTCCGCATCATGAGCAAGGCGTGGTCGGACAAGAACCGCACGACTAACGTGCAGGACTACAAGGCCAAGGAAGAGAACTTCGCCTCGCGCAACGTGATGGGCACCGGTTCCTACAAGATCACCGGCTGGCAGCCCGAGCAGCGCATCACCATGACCATCAACACCGACTGGTGGGACAAGCATGGTGGCAACGTGCGTGAGGTGGTGTACACGCCCATCAAGAGCGATCCCACGCGTGTGGCCGCCCTGCTGTCTGGCGACGTGGACATGCTGACCGACCTGCCCACGCAGGACGTGGCCCGCCTGCGCACCGACAGCAAGCTGAAGATCGTGGACGGCCCCGAGGTGCGCACCATCTACCTGGCACCCGACCTCGGCAGCCCCGAGCTGAAGTACAGCGACATCAAGGGCAAGAACCCGCTGGCTGACAAGCGCGTGCGCCAGGCCCTGAGCATGGCCATCGACCGCGAAGCCATCAAGCGCAACATCATGCGTGGCCTGTCCATTCCGGCCGGCCTGATGGTGGCCCCGGGCGTCAACGGCCACTCGGCCGAGCTGGACGTGCCCACCAAGGTGGACGTGGAAGGCGCGAAGAAGCTGCTGGCCGACGCCGGCTACCCCAACGGTTTTGAGCTGCGCTTCAACACGCCCAACAACCGTTACGTGAACGACGAGGAAGTCGCACAGGCCATCGTGGCCATGTGGGCGCGCATTGGCGTGAAGACCACGCTGGCCGCCGAGAACATGGCCACCTTCATCCAGAAGGTGCAGAACTTTGACAGCTCGATGTACCTGCTGGGCTGGGGTGTGGCCACCTACGACGCGCAGTACACGCTGCAGTCGCTGATCCGCACCCGTTCAGCCGGTGCCGACGGCAACTTCAACTTCTCGCGCATCAGCGACAAGGAAGTCGACCGCCTGGTGGACGCGATGAAGACCGAGACCGACGTGGCAAAGCGCAACGCGATGATCAAGGACGCCCTGGTGCGCACGCGCGACGAGCTGCTGACCATCCCGCTGCACCACCAGATGCGCCCCTGGGCCATGAAGGCCGGTGTCACCACCGTGCACCGGTCTGACGACCGGCCTGAGGCCCGCTTCACGTCGGTGCGCTGAACTGCAGCCCTGCAAGGTCTTCTGGCGAAGACCTTCACAGCACTGCGCCAAAACACAGGGGCCCGTGAGGGCCCCTTTTTTATTGCTGGGTTCGAAGTGCCTCGAACCTTGGCAGCGGGCGCTCAGAAGTTCATGATTCGCCCCGCCTGCATCAGCAGGCTGATGGTCTTGTCCGGTGTCGAAAGGACTTGGGGGTCCGCGGTGGGGTCGCCTTCCACAATCAGCAGGTCGGCGTAAGCGCCCGGCACCAGCTGCCCAATGTGCGTTTCTTGCCGCATCAGACGCGCCGCTTCGATGGTGGCGCCTTGCAGCACCTCCACCGGAGTCTGCGCAGCAGACCGCAACAGGAATTCCTGGTTCTGCTGCGCATGCATGTGGCCCAGCAGGTCGGTGCCGAACACGATGGGCACGCCTTCTGAACGGCAAATGCGCACGGCCTCGATGCCACGGTCTTGCACCTGGCGCAGTTTTTCCAGCATCTCGGCAGACCAGCCCAGGCGCTGGCCTTCGGCCGACAGCGCCGCATAGGTGGCCAGCGTCGGCACGAAGTAGGTGCCGTGGGTCTTCATCAGGCGCGCCGTGGCCTCGTCGATCAGGTTGCCGTGTTCAATGGACCGCACACCGGCCAGTACAGCACGCGACACCGCGCGCGGTGAATAGGCGTGCGCCAGCGCGTACAGGTTGGCGGCCTCGGCTTCTTCAACCGCCGCGCGCAGCTCTTCAACCGAGAACTGCGTGCCTTCCAATGGGTCTGTGGGGCTGCTGATGCCACCGCCGGCCATGATCTTGATGTGGTTGGCGCCGTTGCGCACCTGCTCGCGCACGGCGCGCCGCACCTCGCCCACACCGTCGGCAATGGCGCCCATCAAACCCAGGCCGGCGCAACTGCAGAACATGCCCGAGGTGCGCACGCCCTTGGGCCGCATGTCGGCATGGCCACCGGTCTGGCTGATGGGAAAGCCCGCGATGAACAGCCGCGGGCCGACATACAGCCCGCGGGCCACGGCTTCCTGCAGGCCGAAGTCAGCACCAGCGGCGTCACGCACGGTGGTGAACCCGCGTTGCAGCATGCCGCGCATGATCTGGCTGCTTTGCGCGCCCACCAGCGAGGGCGGCTGCTGAGCCAGCCCCACCAGGTCGTGGCTTGCCGCCACCACGTGCACGTGGGCGTCGATCAGGCCTGGCAGCACCACACGGCCTTCGGCATCGATGCGGCGCGCCTCGTCTCCCACCAGAATGGGCTCTTGCGTCACGGCAACCAGCCGCTCTCCCTCGATGACGAGCGTGGTGTTGGGCTTCAACGTGCCGCTGGCGCTCTCAAACAAACGGGCGTTGACGATGACCTGGCGAACAGCGCTCATGAGGACCTCAGCGTTTGGGTGCCGAAGCCGCAGGCTCTGGCGGTGAAGGCCGCGGCAGTTCCGCGGTACCACCCACGCCCACGCTGACACCACCGCGGCCCACGGACACACCGCCGTTGACGCGGCCGTCGCTGCCCACACCCACCCCGATGCTGCCGATGCCGCCAATAGGCACACTGATGCCCAGCCCAACGCTGGAACAGGCTGCCAGGCTGGCCGCCAGGGCCAGCAGCAGCGGAAGGGTCGTGGCGCGAACGAGGGTTTTTTGCATCAAGGGTGCAGTGTGCTTCAGAAACTTTCCAGTGCCATTGCGGTGACGGCGTCGGCACCTTCGACGATGCTGTCACGCAATGCACCGGCCTTGTTCAAAATGTGGTCGCCATAAAAGCGTGCGGTGGCGATCTTGGCCTGCATGAATTCGGTGTCGACGCCTTCGGCCAAGCGGTCTTCGGCCACCATCAGCGCGCGGGCCATCTGCCAGCCGGCCACCACGGTGCCTGCCAGCAGCAGGTAAGGCACGCTGCCCGCAAACACGGCATTGGGTTGCGCCTTGGTGTGGCCGGCGACGAAGTCCACTGCGTCGAGAAAGGCCTGCCGGCCGGCCGCCAGGCGCAATGCCATGCGCTGGCAGGCGGCAGAGTCGCGGGCGCTCAGTTGCTGCTCGGTGGCGTGCATTTGCACCGCGATGGCGCGTGCCACCTGGCCGCCATCGCGTGCGGTCTTGCGGCCCACCAGGTCGTTGGCCTGGATGGCGGTGGTGCCTTCGTAGATGGTCAGGATCTTTGCGTCGCGAAGGTACTGCGCAGCACCGGTCTCTTCGATGAAGCCCATGCCGCCGTGCACCTGCACGCCCAGGCTGGCCACTTCCAGGCTCATCTCGGTGGACAGGCCCTTGATCAAGGGCACCAGGAATTCGTAGAAGGCCTGGTTCTGCTTGCGCACCTCGACGTCGGGGTGGGCGTGCGCCGCGTCGAAGGCGGAAGCACCCACCAGCGCCATGGCGCGACAGCCTTCGGTGTGGGCACGCATGGTCATCAGCATGCGGCGCACGTCGGGGTGGTGGATGATGGCGCCGGCCTTTGGCAGCGAGCCGTCGACGGGCCGGCTCTGCACCCGGTCGCGCGCATAACCCACGGCCTTCTGATAAGCGCGCTCGGCCAGCGCGATGCCCTGCACGCCCACGCCAAAGCGGGCCGCGTTCATCATGATGAACATGTATTCCAAGCCGCGGTTTTCCTGGCCCACCAGCGTGGCGACTGCGCCGCCGTTGTCGCCGTACTGCAGCACCGCTGTCGGGCTGGCCTTGATGCCCAGCTTGTGTTCGATGCTGACGCAGTGCACGTCGTTGCGCGCGCCCGTGCTGCCGTCGGCGTTCACCAGGAACTTCGGGCAGATGAACAGCGAGATACCTTTCACGCCCTCGGGTGCGCCCACCACGCGGGCCAGCACCAGGTGGACGATGTTGTCCGCCATGTCGTGCTCGCCATAGGTGATGTAGATCTTGGTGCCGAAGATCTTGTAGGTGCCGTCGGGCTGCGGCTCGGCGCGTGTGCGCACCGCAGCCAGATCGCTGCCGGCCTGCGGTTCGGTCAAGTTCATCGAACCGGTCCAGGTGCCGTCGATCATCTTCGGGATGAACGTGGCTTGCTGTTCGGGCGTGCCGGCGGTCAGCAGCGCTTCGACGGCGCCGTCGGTCAGCAGCGGGCACAGCGCAAAGCTCATGTTGGCGCTGTTCAGCATCTCGGAACAGGCGGTGTGAATCAGCTTGGGCAGGCCCTGGCCGCCGAACTCAGCCGGGTGCTGCAACGCCTGCCAGCCGCCTTCGGAAAACTGCTTGAACGCGTTCTTGAAGCCGGGCGTGGTGGTGACGACACCGTTCTTGAACGAAGACGGGTTCTTGTCGCCTTCCCAGTTCAACGGCGCCAGCACGCTTTCGGTGAACTTGGCACTTTCCTCCAGCACAGCCTGTGCCGTATCCAACCCAGCGTCTTCAAAACCGGGCAGCGCGGCCACGGCCTCCAGGCCGGCCAGCTCCTTCATCACGAAGAGCATGTCTTTCAAAGGGGCGCGGTAGGTCATGAATGGGTCTCCAGATGGAACAAGGGCGCCGCGATGGGCGCCCTTGCCGTTGTTGCGGTTTACAGGCTGTTGATCAGCTCGGGCACGGCCGTGAACAGATCGGCTTCCAGGCCATAGTCGGCCACACTGAAGATCGGCGCTTCGGGGTCCTTGTTGATGGCGACGATGACCTTGCTGTCTTTCATGCCGGCCAGGTGCTGGATGGCGCCGCTGATGCCGCAGGCCACGTACAGCTGCGGCGCCACGATCTTGCCCGTCTGGCCCACCTGCCAGTCGTTCGGTGCGTAGCCAGCGTCCACTGCGGCGCGGCTGGCGCCCAGTGCAGCGCCCAGCTTGTCGGCCAGCGGTGTCAGCACTTCGTTGAACTTCTCGCTGCTGCCCAGCGCGCGGCCGCCGCTGACGATGATTTTCGCCGCCGTCAGCTCGGGGCGGTCGCTCTTGGCGATTTCACTGCCCACGAAGGTGGAACTGCCGGAATCGGCCACCGCAGCCAGCACTTCCACGGCCGCGTTGCCACCAGTGGCCGCCGCGGGGTCAAAGCCCGTGGTGCGCACCGTGATCACCTTGATGGCGTCCAGGCTCTGCACCGTGGCGATGGCATTGCCAGCATAGATGGGGCGCTCGAACGTGTCTGCCGCCAGCACCTTGGTGGCGTCGCTGATCTGCGCCACGTCCAGCAGAGCCGCCACTCGCGGTGCGACGTTCTTGCCGCTGGCGGTTGCCGGGAACAGGATGTGGCCGTAAGCCTGGGCCAGGGCCACCACCTGGGCAGCCACGTTTTCTGCTAGGCCGTGGTCGAGCCCAACGGCGTCTGCATGCAGCACTTTGGAAACGCCGGCGATCTGCGACGCAGCCTGCGCGGCCGCGCCAGCGCTGGCACCGGCCACCAGCACGTGCACGTCGCCGCCACAAGCCAGAGCGGCGGTCACGGTGTTCAGCGTGGCGCCCTTGATGGACGCGTTGTCGTGTTCAGCAACTACCAGAGCGGCCATGTCAGATCACCTTCGCTTCGTTCTTGAGTTTGTTCACCAGCGTGGCCACATCGGGCACCTTGATGCCGGCGCCGCGTTTGGGCGGTTCGCTGACCTTCAAAGTCTTGATGCGCGGTGTCACGTCCACACCCAGGTCGGCGGGCTTGTAAACGTCAAGCTGCTTCTTCTTGGCCTTCATGATGTTGGGCAGCGTCACGTAACGCGGCTCGTTCAGGCGCAGGTCGGTGGTCACCACAGCAGGCAACTTGATCTTCAGCGTCTCCAGGCCGCCGTCCACTTCACGCGTGACCGAAGCAAAACCGTCAGCCACTTCCACCTTGGAAGCGAAGGTGGCCTGCGGCAGGCCGGCCAGTGCGGCCAGCATCTGCCCGGTCTGGTTGCAATCGTCGTCAATGGCTTGCTTGCCCAGAATGACCAGGCCAGGCTGTTCCTTGTCCACCAGTGCCTTCAGAAGCTTGGCCACGGCCAGGGGCTGAAGCTCGTCGGCGCATTCCACCAGGATGGCCCGGTCAGCACCAATGGCCATGGCCGTGCGCAGGGTCTCCTGGCACTGTGTGACACCGCAGGACACGGCGATGACTTCGGTCACCACGCCCTTTTCCCTCAGGCGAACCGCCTCTTCGACGGCAATCTCGTCAAAGGGGTTCATGCTCATCTTGACGTTGGCAATGTCAACGCCCGTGCCGTCACTCTTGACGCGAACCTTGACGTTGTAGTCCACCACCCGCTTGACGGGAACCAGCACCTTCATGAGTAACGCTCCTGCGCTGAATTGACGTAAACGTAAACCCGGCATTCTAGGGCGTCGACCTACGAATGGAGCGCCCCGGAACGCAAAAATAGAACGACCGTACTATTTTGGCAAAAGCTGCTTTTCAGCGCGGCGACAGGGCCTTTGCTGCGGCAGCACCACGCACCACGTCAATGCGACGCAACAGCACCAACCCCACCAGGAAAAACACCCCGGTGCTCAGGATGGCGATGCGATGGTTACCCGTCGTCAGCCACGTCACCAGCCCGTACGTGATGGGGCCGATGATGGCTGCGAGCCTGACGGACAGCGTCCAGAGGCCAAAGAATTCTGCCGCTTGCGCAGCAGGCGCAAACAAGGCTGCCAGTGCGCGCCCGGCCGATTGGCTGCTGCCCATGCAAAGGCCCGCCAGCACCGCTGCAGCCCAGAACAGGCCGGGCGACGTGGCCAGCACCGCCATCACCGTCATCAGCACCCAACCCCACAGCGTGATGGCCAGCGTGGGGCGGTGGCCGATTCGATCCTGCAGGTATCCGAAGGCAAAAGCGCCGACAGCTGAAGCGATGTTCACCAGGAACACCAGCATCATCGTCTGCGTCTGCTTGAAGCCCAGCACCTGTTCCGCGTACACCGCCGCCAACGCGATGACCACCGAGATGCCGGCCTGGTAGAACAAGGCGCAGGCCAGCAGCCAGACAAAGTCTTGATAGCGGCGGGCCTGCTGCCAGGTCTGGTGCAAGCGTGCAAAGGCTGCGCGAGCGCCCCCGTGCCGTGCGGGCAATGGCCGCGCGCGCTCGCGAAGCAACACAAAGGTTGCCGCCGACGCCAGCGCATAGATGCAGGCCGTGATCAGCATGCTGACCGGCACGAAGTGCGTGGCGGGCAGGCCTTGGCCTTGGGCCCACAGCACATAGCCCAGGCTCAGGCCCAGCGTGAGCATGCCGCCGAAGTAGCCAAAGCTCCAACCCCAACCCGACACGCGGCCCATGGCTTCGGGCCGTGCCAGTTCGGGTAGGAAGGCTGCAGTCATCGACTCGCCCCAGGCATAGAACAGGTTGGACAGCACCACGGCCACCACGGCCAACATCAGGTCGCCCTTGCCCACGGCCGCGAGCAGCGCCGTGGCCGCGACACACCCCACGGTGGCCACCACCAAGACACGCTTCTTGGCAGCGCGGGCGTCGGCGTACGCGCCCAGCAGCGGCATCGTCAGCATCACCAGCGCGTTGGACACGCCGAGCGCCAGCGTCCAGGCCAGCGTGCCCCAGTCGGCGCCTAGCGCCACCACGCCCACGAAGTAGGCGTTGAACACGGCAGTAAGCACGACCGTGGTGTAGCCCGAGTTGGCGAAGTCGTACATCGCCCAACCCAGCACTTCGCGCTTCTTGACGCCCTGGTTCAACGAGGTCTGGTCAAACAGGGCCATGGCAGCGCGCCTTCGTGTTCAGCCCTGAACGGCCGAATCTGCGCCGTTGACGGCGCGGGTGGTGCCCGGGACGGGAATCGAACCCGTACGCCCGTGTTCGGGGCTGCGGATTTTAAGTCCGCTGCGTCTACCAATTTCGCCACCCGGGCGGTGGGTGTGGGGCCATTATCAGCGGCGTTGCAGCAAGCAAAAGGGCCCCGAAAAGGGGCCCTTGGACGGGGTTGCTGCGTTGGGCTGGAGGCGCGATCCGGAGTCGAACCGGACTAGACGGATTTGCAATCCGTTGCATAACCGCTTTGCTATCGCGCCGTATCTCGGAAAACCTGGCCGGGTGCCGGCTTTGGCAAGTGTGCGCCAGAAGACATCGCCACACCGCTTTGCGGCCACTCTAACAAGAAAGGGAAGCCTGGGCTTCCCTTCTTGATGAAACTTGGAGCGGGAAAGGAGGCTCGAACTCCCGACCTCAACCTTGGCAAGGTTGCGCTCTACCAACTGAGCTATTCCCGCATTGCTTTCAAATTTGTTCTCGATGGCTTGGCTGCCGGTTGCTTGGTGTCAACCGCATCGAGCCTCGCAGTATAGGGCATTTTCCGCCCGTTCTGCAAGGCCCCTCATGCCAGCCGCAACTTTCAGTGCGGCAACCCGTCACCCGTGGGCGGCGGCGTGCCCGCAGCGGCCGCGGCAACAACAGCAACCGCCGCCGTGGCCGGTGCGATGGCCGTTTCTTCGTCCGGCAAACCCTGGGGAACCCGTTCCAACGCGACCTCCAACACCTGGTCGATCCAGCGCACCGGAACAATTTCAAGGTTGTTCTTCGCGTTTTCCGGAATGTCCTGCAGGTCCTTGACGTTCTCTTCAGGGATCAGCACCGTGCGCACGCCGCCCCGATGCGCCGCCAGCAGTTTTTCCTTCAGACCACCGATGGCCGTGACCTCACCGCGCAGCGTGATCTCACCTGTCATGGCCACGTCGGCCCGAACCGGGATGCCGCACAAGGCCGACACCAGGGCGGTCGTCATGGCCGCACCCGCGCTGGGGCCGTCCTTGGGCGTGGCGCCGTCGGGCACGTGGATATGGATGTCGCGCTTCTCGAAGATCTCGTCTTTCAGGCCCAGGCGGCGGGCACGAGAACGCACCACTGTGCGCGCGGCTTCCACCGATTCCTTCATCACGTCACCGAGCGAACCGGTGCGGATGATGTTGCCCTTGCCCGGCATCACCGTGGCTTCGATGGTCAGCAGGTCGCCGCCCACCTCGGTCCAGGCCAGGCCCACAACCTGCCCCACCTGGTTCTTCTTCTCGGTGCGACCGAAGTCGAACTTGCGCACGCCCAGGAAGTCGTTCAGGTTGTCTTCGGTGACCATCACCTTGCCGCTGTACTGCTTGAGCTGGTGACCCTTCACCACCTTGCGGCAGATCTTGGAAATCTCGCGCTCCAGGCTGCGCACGCCGGCTTCGCGGGTGTAGTAACGGATGATGCCGCGGATGCCCGCCTCGGTGAGCTCCATCTCGGAGTCCTTCACGCCGTTGTTCTTGGCCTGTTTCGGCGCCAGGTAGCGCTGGGCGATGTTGAGCTTTTCGTCTTCGGTGTAGCCAGCCAGACGAATCACTTCCATGCGGTCCAGCAGGGCCGGTGGAATGTTCATGCTGTTGCTGGTGGCCACGAACATCACGTCGCTCAGGTCGAAATCAACCTCGACGTAATGGTCGCTGAATGTGTGGTTCTGCTCAGGGTCCAGCACTTCCAGCAAGGCCGACGACGGGTCGCCACGGAAGTCCATGCCGAGCTTGTCGATCTCGTCCAGCAGGAACAGCGGGTTGCGCGTGCCCACCTTGGACAGGCTCTGCAGCACCTTGCCCGGCATACTGCCGATGTAGGTGCGGCGATGCCCGCGAATTTCTGCCTCGTCACGCATGCCACCCAGAGCCATGCGCACGAACTTGCGGCCGGTGGCTCGTGCCACGCTCTGGCCCAGGCTGGTCTTGCCCACGCCAGGGGGGCCCACCAAGCACAGGATGGGGGCCTTGACCTTGTCCACGCGCTGTTGCACCGCAAGGTACTCGAGGATGCGGTCCTTCACCTTTTCCAGGCCGAAGTGGTCTTCGTTCAGCACGTTCTCGGCGTTGGCCAGGTCGTGCTTGATCTTGGTCTTCTTGGCCCACGGCAGGTTGACCAGCGTGTCGATGAAGTTGCGCACCACGGTGGCTTCGGCCGACATGGGCGACATCAGCTTGAGCTTCTTCAACTCGGCCTCGGCCTTCTTCTGCGCTTCCTTGGTCATGCGCGCGGCCTTGATCTTCTTCTCCAGCTCTTCCAGGTCGGCGCCTTCTTCGCCGTCGCCCAGTTCCTTCTGGATGGCCTTGACCTGCTCATTCAGGTAGTACTCGCGCTGGCTCTTTTCCATCTGCCGCTTCACGCGGCCGCGGATGCGCTTTTCGACCTGCAGGATGTCGACTTCGTGTTCCAGCAGTTCCAGCAGCTTTTCAAGCCGCTTGGGCACCGAAACCAGGTCCAGCACCGACTGCTTGGCTTCCAGCTTCAGCGGCAGGTGAGCGGCAATGGTGTCGGCCAGGCGGCCCGGGTCGTCGATGCCAGCAATGCTGGTCAGGATCTCGGGCGGGATCTTCTTGTTGAGCTTCACGTACTGGTCGAACTGCTGCGTCACGGCGCGGCGCAGCGCTTCGATTTCAGGCGTGGCTTCGGTGCTCGTCTGCACGGGCACAACCTCGCCAACGAAGTACTCGTCAGTCTCGGTGATGGACTTGGTGTTGGCGCGCTGCACGCCTTCGACCAGCACCTTCACGGTGCCGTCGGGCAGCTTCAGCATCTGCAGGATGCTGCTGACGCAGCCGACTTCAAACATGTCGTCGGACTTGGGCTCATCTTTGCCTGCGGCCTTCTGGGCCACCAGCATGATCTGACGGCCCTGTTCCATGGCGGCTTCGAGGGCCTTGATCGACTTGGGCCGGCCCACAAACAGTGGGATGACCATGTGCGGGAACACGACCACATCGCGCAGCGGCAGCAGCGGCAGCGTGATGGGATCGGGAGGGAGGATGGGATGTCCGGACATTGGGTAACCTTTCTATCTCAAACCCACGTGGGGTTCGAGCGCAAGATTGCAAGGGTGCACCAGAACAGGGGCCGCAGGGCCCCGATATCTGGCTAGGCGCTGGCCTTTTTCTCGCGGTAGACAAGCAGGGGCTTGGCGCCCTCTTCGACGATGTGTTCGTCAACCACCACCTTGGCCACGCCGTCCAGCGTGGGCAGTTCGAACATGGTGTCGATGAGCGAATGCTCGATGATGGAGCGCAGGCCTCGCGCACCGGTCTTGCGCGCCAGCGCCTTGCGGGCGATGGCGGTCAGGGCCGACGGGCGCACCTCGAGTTCAACGCCGTCCATCGCAAACAGCTTCTGGTACTGCTTGATCAGTGCATTGCGCGGCTCGGTCAGGATCTGCACCATGGCGTCGATGGTCAGTTCGCCCAGGGTGGCCACCACCGGCAGGCGACCCACCAATTCGGGGATCAGGCCGAACTTGATCAGGTCTTCGGGCTCGGCTTCGCGGAACAGGTCGGCAGCGCGCTTCTCGTTCTTGCTGTGCACGCTGGCGGCAAAGCCGATGCCCGACTTTTCAGTGCGGCTCTGAATGACCTTCTCAAGGCCGTCAAAGGCACCGCCACAAATGAACAGGATGTTCGTGGTGTCGATCTGCAGGAAATCCTGATTCGGATGCTTGCGCCCGCCCTGCGGCGGCACGCTGGCCATCGTGCCTTCCACCAGCTTCAGCAGCGCCTGCTGAACACCTTCGCCGGACACATCGCGTGTGATGCTGGGGTTGTCGGCCTTGCGACTGATCTTGTCGATCTCGTCGATGTAGACGATGCCGCGCTGGGCACGTTCCACGTCGTAGTTGCAGTTCTGAAGCAGCTTCTGGATGATGTTTTCAACGTCCTCACCCACGTAGCCGGCTTCGGTCAGCGTGGTGGCGTCGGCAATCACGAAAGGCACGTTGAGCAGGCGCGCCAGCGTTTGCGCCAGCAGCGTCTTGCCCGAGCCCGTGGGCCCGATGAGCAGGATGTTGCTCTTGGAAAGTTCCACTTCGTCCTTCGACGAATTGGCGCCCATGTGCTTCAGGCGTTTGTAGTGGTTGTAGACCGCCACGGCCAGCGTGCGCTTGGCCAGGTCCTGGCCGATCACGTACTGGTCGAGGCTGGCCTTGATTTCACTCGGCACCGGCAGGTCGGTCTTGCCCGGCTTGGCACCCGCGGCATCGGCCGGCACCTCGTCGCGAATGATGTCGTTGCACAACTCAATGCACTCGTCGCAGATGAAGACCGAGGGCCCAGCGATGAGCTTCTTCACTTCGTGCTGGCTCTTGCCGCAGAAGGAGCAGTACAGGACTTTCTCGCCAGAGGCGCCCTTCTTGTCAGCCATGGATGATGTTTCGCGAAAAGTTACGGTCAGTGATGGACACAGTTGTCAAGCCATGATAGACCAATTGGCGAACCCTTCGCCGGATGGAAAAGGGCCGCATCAGCGGCCCTTTGGTGGGGTGGAAATGCAGTTCAGGCTGATGCGCTGCAGCAACGGCTGCAAAGCGCCCGCTTGCGGTGCGGACGCCCCGCCATTGGCTTCAGGCCCGCTTGTCCAGCACCTGGTCGATCAAGCCGTACTCCTTGGCTTCGCTGGGCGACATCCACATATCGCGCTCCATGTCAGCTGCGATGCGCTCGATGCTCTGGCCCGTGCGGTCGGCATAGATGCGGTTGAGTTGCTCGCGGGTCTTGATGATCTCGCGCGCCTGGATCTCGATGTCGGTGGCCTGGCCCTGGGCACCGCCGCTGGGCTGGTGGATCATCACGCGCGAATTGGGCAGCGCCGAACGCTTGCCCTTAGCGCCGGCCATCAGCAGGAAAGAACCCATGCTGGCGGCCATGCCCATGCACAGCGTGGCCACGTCGGGCTTGATGAACTGCATGGTGTCGAAGATGGACAGGCCCGAGCTGACGCTGCCGCCGGGGGAGTTGATGTACAAAAAGATGTCCTTGTCCGGGTTTTCGCTTTCCAGGAACAACATCTGCGCCACCACCAGGTTGGCCGTGCCGTCGTTCACCGGCCCGACCAGGAAGATGATGCGCTCGCGCAGCAGCCGACTGTAGATGTCGTAGGCGCGCTCGCCGCGGCCTGACTGCTCGATCACGATGGGCACCATGCCCAGGCCTACGGTGTCGTGCACGCTCATGTGTGGGTCCTCTTCGCTGCTCAGTTGGAAGTCATCAATTCGTCGAACGGTAGCACCTTGTCTGAAACCTTGGCGCGCGAAAGAACGAAGTCGGTGACGTTGTTTTCCACCACCACCGCTTCCACCTCAGCCATGCGCTGGCGGTCACCCAGATACCAGCGCATCACGTCGGTGGGCTTCTCGTAGCTCTGACTCAATTCCTGGATGTGCGCCTGCAGTTGTTCGGGTTTGGCCTGCAGGTTGTGCGTGCGCACCAGTTCAGCCACCACCAGGCCCAGGCGCACGCGGCGCTCGGCTTGCGGCTTGAAGATCTCCGCCGGCAGTTCCACCGTCTCGGCATCCTTCACGCCGCGCTGCTTCAGGTCGGCGCGGGCGCTTTCCATCAGGCGGTCGCTCTCGGTGGCCACCAGCGCGTTGGGCACGTCCAGCTCGGCGGCCTTGGCCAGTGCGTCCATCACGGCACCCTTGTTACGCGCCAGTACGCGGAACTTCACCTCGCGCTCCAGGTTCTTCTTCACGTCGGCGCGCAGGCCTTCCACGGTGCCTTCCTTGATGCCCAATTGCTTGGCAAAGGCCTCGTCCACCACCGGCAGGTTCTGCGACTCGATCTTCTTCAAGGTCACCAGGAAGTCGGCTTCCTTGCCCGCCACTTCGGCACCCTGGTAGTCGGCCGGAAACTGCAGCGGGAAGGTCTTGCTTTCGCCCACCTTCATGCCGCGCACGGCCTGGTCGAACTGCTCCAGCATCTGGCCTTCGCCGATGATGAATTGGAAGGCCTCGGCGCTGCCGCCGGCAAAGGCTTCGCCGTCGATCTTGCCGCTGAAGTCGATGGTGACGCGGTCGCCAGCTTCGGCGCCTTCAGTGGATGCGCGCAGGCCGAAGGTGCGGCGCTGCTTGCGCAGGATATCGACGGTGCGGTCGATGGCGGCCTCGGTCACTTCGGTGCTGACACGTTCGACTTCGGAAGCCGCCAGGTCACCCAGCTTCACTTCGGGGTAGACCTCGAAGGTGGCCTCGAAGGCCATCTCGCCCTCGGGCGCAGATTCCTTTTGCGTGATGCGCGGCGCACCGGCCACGCGCAACTTGGCTTCATTCGTGGCTTCGGCGAAAGCCTGGCCGACGCGGTCGTTCACCACCTCGTACTGCACCGAGTAGCCGTAGCGCTGGGCGACCACCGACATCGGCACCTTGCCCGGCCGAAAGCCGTCGGCTTTAACCGTGCGGGACAGCTTTTTCAGGCGGTTCTCGACCTCGCCGTTGATGGTGGATGCGGCCAGCGTCAGGGTGATGCGGCGCTCGAGTTTTTCTAGGGTTTCGACTTGGACGGCCATGATGAGGTTTGTGCTGGACTGTGAGGGCTGTGGATCAAGGGTCAGGTCAGGTGTCCGGCAAGCCGAACCCCCGTATCTGGTGCGCGGGGCCGGACTCGAACCGGCACGCCCGTGAAGGCGTCAGGACCTAAACCTGGTGCGTCTACCAATTTCGCCACCCGCGCAAATGGGGTGTGCCACCTCAACCGGCAACGTGCACCGCTGAAATCACACCGGAAAGGTGGCAAACCCGTTATTTTAGCCCGCAGCAGTGCCCGCGGTCGGCACGTTGTCGCGTTTCACGCGGAACCAGGCTGCGTACATGGCCGGCAAAGCCAGCAAGGTCAGCACGGTGGCAACCACCAGACCACCCATGATGGCCACGGCCATCGGGCCCCAGAACACGCTGCGTGACAGCGGGATCATGGCCAGCACGGCAGCCGCGGCCGTCAACACGATGGGCCTGAAGCGGCGCACGGCCGATTCGACGATGGCGTCCCAGGCCGGCACGCCGCGGCGGCGATCCTGCTCGATCTGGTCGATCAGGATCACCGAGTTGCGCATGATCATTCCCATCAAGGCGATCACGCCCAGCAAGGCCACAAAGCCAAACGGCCTGTTCAGCAGCAGCAAGGCGCCGGCCACACCAGCAATACCCAGCGGCCCGGTCAGGAATACCAGCAGTGAACGGCTGAAACTCTGCAGCTGCAGCATCAGCAGCGTGAAGATCAGGAACAGCATCACGGGCACGCCGGCAGCAATCGACCCCTGGCCCTTGCTGCTTTCTTCCACCGCGCCGGCCAGCTGGATGTCGTAGCCGGCCGGCATGCGGGCCGCCAGCGCCTTCATCTGGGGCCATACCGAGGCCGACACGGTGGCGCCCTGCACGCCTTCAACCACGTCGCCCTGCACGGTAACGGCGTAGCTGCGCCCTTCGCGCCACATCACTCCGGGCTCCCATGCCAGGTGCGGCTTGGCGATCTGGTTCATCGGAATCGAGCGGCCGCTGGACGTGGGCAGGTAGGCGCTGGACAGGTCGGTGATGGTCTGCCTTTCCTGCAGCGGCTGGCGCAGCACGATGTCGACCAGGCGGTCGCCTTCACGGAACTGCCCGATGGTGGTGCCCGACAGAATGGTGCGCGACGCTTGCGCGATGACCTGGCTGCTGACGCCCAGCGCGCGCGCCTTGTCCTGGTCCACGTCCAGGCGCAGCACCTTTACCGATTCATTCCAGTTGTCGTTGACGCCGCGCATGCGCGCATCTGCACGCAGCAGGTCCTTGGCCTGGTCGGCCCATTGGCGCACCTGCGCGGCATCGCTGCCCACGACGCGGAACTGCACCGGGTAAGGCACCGGCGGGCCGTTGGGCAGCAGCTTCACGCGGCCACGCACCTCGGGGAACTCGGTGGCCAGCAGCGCGGGCAAGCGCAGTCGCATCTCTTCGCGCGCGGCCAGGTCCTTGGGCAGCACGATGGCCTGGCTGACGTTGCTTTGCGCAAACACCTGGTCCATCGGCAGGTAAAAACGCGGCACGCCACTGCCCACCCAGGTGGTGATGCTGGCCAGCGTGGGTTCTTTCATCATGCGCTGCTCGAACCGGCGCACCACCTCTTCGCTATGTTGGATGGTGGAACCTTCGGGCAGCCACAGGTCGACGATCAGCTCCGGGCGGCTGGAATCGGGGAAGAACTGCTGCTGCACCTTGCCCATGCCCACGATGCCCAGCGCAAAGGTCGCCAGGGTCAAGCCGATGGTGACCCAGCGGTGGCGCACACAGGCGTCCACCAGCCTGCGGAAGCGGCCATAGAAGGGGCTGTCGAACAGTTCGTGTGGCCCATTGCCTGCGGCGCCCGCAGCTGCTGAGTGGGGCCGCGTGCGCAGCAGCAGCACACCCAGGTAGGGCACGAAGTAGACCGAAACCACCCACGAGATGACGAGCGCAGCCGATGTGACGGCAAAGATGGCAAAGGTGTATTCGCCCACCGTAGACTTGGCCAGGCCGATGGGCAGGAAGCCGGCGGCGGTGATGAGGGTGCCGGTGAGCATGGGCATGGCCGTTGCTTCGTAGGCGAAGGTGGCGGCGCGGGGCTTGTCATAGCCCTCTTCCAGCTTGCGCACCATCATTTCCACAGCAATGATGGCGTCGTCCACCAGCAGGCCCAGCGCAATGATCAGGCTGCCCAGCGAAATCTTGTGCAGGCCCACGCCCCAATAGAACATGGTGACAAACGTGATGGCCAGCACCAGCGGAATGGTGATGCCCACCACCAGCCCGGGCCAGATGTCGATGCGCAGCGGCTTGGTGTGCAGCCCCAGGCTGATGAAGCTGACAGCCAGGACGATGAGCACGGCTTCGATCAGCACACCCACGAATTCGTTCACCGAACGGCTCACGGCCGCGGGCTGGTCCTGCACCTGGATGAGCGAGATGCCCACGGGCAGCTCGGCCTGCAGTTGGCGGGCCGCTTCGCGCAAGCGGTCGCCCAGCTGAATGATGTCGCCGCCCTTGGCCATCGAAACGCCCAGCGCCAGCACCTGCTGCCCCTGGTGGCGAACCTTCACCGCTGGCGGGTCTGCATAGGCTCGCTGGATGGTGGCGATGTCCGACAGCTTCATCTGGCTGCTGGCACCGGTGGCCATATTGGTGGCGCGGATCGGCAGCCGTGCCAGGTCTTCCACCGACTTGAAAGCGCCAGCCACCCGCACCTGCAGGTTTTCACTGCCTGCGTTCATCACGCCGGCGCCTTCCACCGCGTTTTGCGCCGCCAGCTGGGCCAGCACCTGGTTGAAGTCCAGCCCCAGCTGAGCCAAGCGCTTCTGGGAGATCTCGACGTAGATTTTCTCGGGCTGCACGCCAAAGGTCTCGACCTTGGCCACGTCGGGCACGCGCAGCAGGCGCTGGCGCGCGCGTTCGGTGAAAACGCGCAGCTCTTCGTCGGTAAAGCCGTCGGCCGACAGCGCAAAGATGGAACCGTAGACGTCGCCAAAGTCGTCGTTGAACACGGGGCCGATCACGCCAGCGGGCAGGGTCGACCGCATGTCCTGCACCACCTTGCGGGCCTGGTACCAACTGGCCGCGACGTCCTTGGGTGGTGCCGAGTCGGCCAGCTGCAGGATGGTGAGCGACTCACCGGGCTTGGTGTAGGACCTGATCTTGTCGGCGTGCGGAACCTGCTGCAGCGCCTTTTCGATCTTGTCGGTGACCTGCTCGGCCACCTGCTGCGCGCTCGCACCGGGCCAGAAAGCCTGCACCACCATGGCCCTGAAAGTGAACGGCGGGTCTTCGTCCTGGCCCAGCTGGTAGTAGGCCGCAAGGCCCAGCACCATCAGCACCACCATCAGGTAGCGCGTCAGCGCCGGGTGTTCCAGCGCCCAGCGGGAGATGTTGAAACGCCGGTCCTCAAGCGCCGGGGGTTCTGCAGAAGGGTGGTTCATGGCGGTGACGGTTGCGGTTGCGCAGCGGCTGCCGGTTCGAAAGGGGGTCGCCGGTCAGCGGCTGGCTGCAGGCGCTGGCATGGAAGCCGGCGCCCGGGTTGCGGTGGTGGGGGCGGCGGGAGCAGCGGCTGCGCCATAAACCTGCACCTTCTGCCCGGACGTCAGGGTGTGGACACCGGCTGTCACCAGCACCTGGCCCGGGCTGAGGCCTTCAGCCACCACCAGTTGGTTGCCGTCGGCACCGGTCACCACCACGGGCTGCGAGCGCACCGTCATCGACGCGGTGTCCAGCAGCCACACGGCAGCAGCGCCCTGCTGCTGCATCACCGCTGACAACGGCACGCGCACCAGCCCCGACCGGGCCGGCTGTTCGATGCGCACGGTCAAGGTCTGGCCCAGTTGCAGGTCGGCGCCTGGGGCCAGTTCGGCCTTGACCTGGAAGGTGCGCGTTGCCGGGTCGGCTGCGGCGGCCACTTCGCGCACCGTGGCGGCCAGGTTTTCGGTCTGGCCCCAGGCCCTGACCTTCAGCGCGCCCAGCACACCCTTTAGCGAACGCAGGCCCGCCACGCCATCTTCCGGCACCGCAAACACCGCGTCGCGCGGGCCGTCCAGCGCCAGCCGCAGCACCGGGGTGCCGGCTGCCAGAACCGCGCCCACTTCGGCTTCCACGGCCGTCACCACGCCACTGGCCGGTGCCAGCAGGTTCGCGTAGCCCGCCTGGTTGCCCTGTACGGCCAGTTGCGCCTGCGCCTGCGACAACTGTGAGCGCTGGGCCTGCAACGCCGTCTCCCTTCGCTCCAGTTCCAGCGAACTGATGAAACCTTGCGAGCGCAGGTCCTGGTAACGCTTCAGCTCGGCGACGCCCAGGTCGACGTTGGCCTGCGCAGCCTGCACCGCAGACCGGGCCGATTCCTGCACCAGCTTCAGGTCAGACGCGTCGACCTGGGCCAGCATATGTCCCGACTGCACACGCTGGCCCACTTCTGCAGGGCGCTGCGTCATGCGCCCGGACAGGCGGAAGGCCAACCGGGCTTCCGTCTTGGCCCGCACCTCGGCCGCGAATTCCTGGCTCGCCCCGACCGATGCTGACGACACAGTCATCGTGCGCACCGAGCGCACCGGCTCCAACGGCGGCGCCGGTTTGCTGCAGCCCACCACCAGGGCGGCCAAGGGCATCGTGGCCGCCCAGCGGAACGCCAGCGACGGGCTGCGGCGGACGCTGCCCGCGGGGAATCTTGGGCGAAGGAAGTCGATCAAGGGATATTCTCGCAGGCGTTGGTTACTGACTGACCGGTCAGTAATGTATGCGCCGGGTCTTTTCCCTGTCAAGGCTGGGACGCAGTCCTTCGCAGCCTGCGAACGACAGGCCGGGATATATCAAACCATTTTGTACAGTCGGCCCACCTTGAGCGTCGATCACTACGAGAACTTCCCCGTCGCGTCGGTGTTGTGCCCACCGCGCATCCGGCCGGCCGTGGTGGCCATCTACCACTTTGCGCGCACCGCCGATGACCTGGCCGACGAAGGCACGGCGACGCCGTCGCAACGCCTGCAGGACCTGGCCGCGTTCCGCAACGACCTGAATGCCATCGCCACCCAAAGCCCGCCCAGCGCACGCTGGGCGGGCGTGTTCGCTGAGCTGGCCAAAAGCCTGCACCGCTATGCCCTGCCGCTGCCGCACCTGCATGCGCTGCTCGACGCCTTCGAGCAAGACGTGAACAACCCGTACTACCCCACCCGCGACTCGCTGCTGCAATACTGCGCCCGATCGGCCAACCCAGTGGGCCGCTTGCTGCTGCACCTGTATGGCATCAGCGACGCCGTCGCATTGCAGCGCGCCGACGCCATCTGCAGCGCACTGCAGCTCATCAACTTCTGGCAGGACCTGAGCGTGGACGGTCCGCGGGGCCGGCACTACATACCCCTTGCCGACTTGAACAAGCACTTGGTGGAACCCGAAGACTCGCAACGCTGCGCCGACACCGCGCAGACCCGCGCGCTGATCGACGACCTGTGCCAATGGGCGCGCAACCTGATGTTGCAGGGCGCCCCGCTGACCCTGCAGGTGCCCGGCCGCGCCGGCTGGGAACTGCGCTTGGTGGTTCAGGGCGGGTTGCGTATTCTTGAGAAAATCGCTTTGATGAACCACGCCGTGATGTTGCAGCGCCCCCGGCTGACCGCCGCCGACGGGGCCTTGTTGGTATGGCGTGCCTGGCGCATGTCTGCGGCGCAGCGATGACGCCGCAGCAGTACGTGCAGGACAAGGCCGCAGGCAGCGGCTCTTCGTTCTACTACGCCTTTCTGTTTCTGCCACCCCGACGGCGGGCTGCCATCACGGCCTTCTACGCCTTCTGCCGGGAGGTGGACGACGTGGTGGACGAGATCGCCGACCCCACCGTGGCAGCCACCAAGCTGCACTGGTGGCGAACCGAGGTCGAGCAGGCCTTCAACGGCAGGCCCACTCACCCGGTAATGAAAGCGCTGATGCCGCTGGCTGATGGCTTCGGCATCACCAGCCAGCACCTGCAATCGGTGATCGACGGCTGCCAGATGGACCTGGAGCAGACCCGCTTCCTCGACTTCGCCGGGCTGCAGCGCTACTGCCACCTGGTGGCTGGGGTGGTGGGCGAGGTAGCAGCCAACATCTTTGGCAGCACCCAGCCACAGACCACGGCCTACGCCCACCAGTTGGGCCAGGCCCTGCAGCTGACGAACATCATCAGAGACGTGGGCGACGACGCGCGGCGCGGTCGCATCTACCTGCCCGTCGCCGACCTGCAGCGCTTTGGCGTCAAGGCCCATGAACTGCTCAAGCGCGACGCGCCCTGGGGCTACAGCGACCGCTTCCAGGCGCTGATGAAATTCCAGGCCGAACGCGCCCACGCCACCTACGACGCCGCACTGGCGCTGTTGCCGGCGGTCGACCGCGTGGCGCAGAAACCCGGCCTGATGATGGCCAACATCTACCGGGCGCTGCTGCGCGACATCGAGGCCCAGGGCTTCCAGGTGCTGCACCAGCGCACGTCGGTGACCCCGCTGCGCAAGCTGTGGATCGCCACCCGCACCCACCTCACGGGGCGATGAGCCGCCGGTGTGGGGTTCGCAAGCCTGTGGTCGAACCCATGCCCAGGGCCTCATGCCGCTGAACCTGGCGGTGGTGGGCGCGGGTTGGGCGGGCCTGGCCGCGGCGGTTTCTGCGGTTCGGGCCGGTCACCGGGTCACGGTGTTCGAAGCGGCGCGCCATGTGGGCGGCCGGGCCCGCAGCCTGACGCCGGCAGCCGACAGCCTAGACAACGGGCAGCACATCCTTATTGGCGCCTACACACAAACGCTGGCGTTGATGCGGCAGGTGGGCGTCGACCCCGAAAAGGTGCTGCAGCGCCAACCGTTGCGGCTGCAGTTTGCCGACGGGCGCCACTTTGCCTTGCCTGCAGGGCCGCAGGCGCTGGCTTTTGTGCGGGGCGTGTGGGCTTGCAAAAGCTGGAGCCGCCGGGAGCGCTGGGCGCTGCTGCGCTGGGCGGCAGGCTTGGCGCTGCGTGGTTTCTCCTGCCCGCCGGAACGCACGGTGCACAGCCTGTGTGCCGGTTTGCCGCAGTCGGTGCGGGCCATGCTGATCGACCCGCTGTGCGTGGCGGCACTCAACACACCCGCCGCTGACGCGAGTGCGCAGGTGCTGTTGCGGGTTCTGAAGGACGCCCTGTTTGGCGGCCCTGGTTCGGCTGACTTGCTGGTGCCCAGCACTGGTCTGGACCAGGTGCTGCCCAGCCCCGCCGCCGATTGGCTGCAGCAGAACGGCGCAACGCTGCGGCTGGGGCACCCGGTGCGCCAGTTGCAAGCCACAGCTGAGGGCTGCCACGTCGACGGGCAGCCGTTTGATGGCGTGGTGCTGGCCTGTCCTGCTGCCGTGGCGGCACGCCTGGCCGAACCGCTGAATGCGGCCTGGGCAGCCGAGGCCGCTGCCCTGCCCTACGAACCGATCATCACCGTGGTGTTGCAGGCCGCTGGCGCGCGGCTGCCCGCACCGATGACGGCGTTGCTGGAAGACGCGGAGTCACCCGCCCAGTTCGCCTTTGACCACGGCGCGCTGGGCTGGGTGCCCGGCCGCTTCGCCTTCGTGGTCAGCGGGGCTGCAGACTGGGTGGCCCGGGGCTTGGCGGCCACCGAGCAGGCCGTGGTGGCCCAGGCGCTGCGGGCCTTTCCGCCGGGCACCTGGCCAACAACGCCACAGGTTGTCAAGACCGTGGCTGAAAAGCGGGCCACCTTCCGCTGTGTGCCTGCGCTGAAACGATCCGACGCCCACATCCACCCGCGCGTGATGGCTGCCGGCGACCATGTCGCGGGACCTTACCCATCCACACTGGAAGGCGCCGTTCGCTCGGGCGAGCAGGCCTGCCGTCAGTTGCTGCAGTCGCTGGCCTCCCAAGCCTGAACGGCCGCTTGCGCGGAACCGGGAGGGCTGTGCTAGAGCCAATAGTCGTTGCCCACGCGCCCAGAGGCTGGTGCCTGCCGTTCCGCTGAACTGCGCCGCCCCAGTCCCGAGATGCAGAACCAACTACCGCGATGCAAAATGGCGTATCCTGACTGCGCACCATGGCCCCCACTGAAAAAGAACCCGTTTCGCCCACCATCCAGGTGATGGAGCGAAGCTTCGCGCTGCTGGACGTGCTGGCAGCGCAGCAAGAGCCGGTGAGCCTGAAGGAAATCAGCACGCGCACGGGCCTGCACCCTTCCACCGCACACCGCATCCTGAACGACCTGACCATCGGCCGTTATGTCGACAGGCCGCAGGCGGGCCATTACCGGCTGGGCATGCGGCTGCTGGAGCTGGGCAACCTGGTGAAGGCAAGGCTGGACGTGCGCGAAGCAGCACTGGGCCCCATGCGCGAGCTGCATCGCGTGACCAGCCAACCGGTGAACCTGAGCATGCGCCAGGGTGACGAAATCATTTATGTCGAACGCAGCTACAGCGAACGCTCAGGCATGCAGGTGGTGCGATCGGTGGGCGGGCGCGCTCCGCTGCACCTGACTTCCGTGGGCAAGCTGTTTCTCGCCCACGACGACCCCCAGCGCGTGCGCGCCTATGCCACGCGCACCGGCCTGACGGGGCACACCCGCAACAGCATCACCGACCTGGCGGCCCTGGAACGAGAACTGGCCACCGTGCGCAGCAGCGGCATGGCGCGCGACAACGAAGAGCTGGAACTGGGCGTGCGCTGCATGGCCGCTGGCATCTTCGACGACCAGAGTGTGCTGGTGGCGGGCCTGTCGGTGTCTGCACCGGCCGACCGGCTGGAAGAGTCGTGGCTGGACCGTGTCAAAGCGACAGCCGCCCAGATATCGGCAGCGCTGGGCTACCGGGGCTGACCCAACGCGGCTGGCCCGGCGGCGCTGACCAGCCAGCTGCGAATGCGCTCGGCGTCACCCATGCGCGAGTACTTGCCGGTGGAATCCAGCAGCACCATGATGAGCTTGCGGCCCGCCATCTGCGCCTGCATCACCACGCAGCGGCCTGCGGCCGATATGTAGCCCGTCTTCTGCAGGCCGATTTCCCACTCGGGGTTTCGCACCAGGCCGTTGGTGTTGCGGAACTGAACCTGCTTTTCACCCATGGGTACCACCATTTCCAGCGAGGTGGACAGTTGGCGGATGACCGGATGGTTGGAAGCCGCCTTGACCAGACGTGTCAGGTCTTCAGCGCTGGACTGGTTGCTGTCGGACAGGCCGGTCGGTTCCACGTAGCGCGTGTGGGTCATGCCCAGCGTACGCGCGGTGTTGTTCATGTCGCTGACGAAGCGCTTCAGGCCGCCCGGGTAGGTACGGCCCAGCACATGAGCGGCACGGTTTTCCGAAGCCATCAGCGACAGGTGCAGCATCTCGCCCCGCGTCAGCTGTGTACCTTCGCGCAGCCGTGAACGGTTGCCGATGGTGGCCTGCACGTCGTCAGCGTCCACGGTCAGCAATTCGTCCAGCGGCAGCGATGCCTGCGTGACGACCAGGGCCGTCATCAGTTTGGTAATGGACGCGATGGGCAGCACGGCGCGGGGGTTCTTGCTGAACAGCACCTCGTCCGTGTCCTGGTCAACGACCAGCGCCACACTGCTGCGCAGATCCAGTTCGTCGGCAGTGGCGTGAAGGCCTGACAATTGGCCAAACGACAGTCTCGGCGGCGGAGGGGGCAGCGCCAGTTTGCCCTTGCGCTTGCCCACTCGAAGCCCCGGGCCTTGCACGCCGCGGGTGGCAAGAGCGGCCTTGTTGCCGGCCGCCGCGCGCGCCGAACGGGCTTGTTTCGGCGAGAGTGCAGCCGAAGAGCGAACCACCGTGGCCTGCTTGGAGCCGCCGCGGGCGGCCGCCAACGCGGCCGGTTTGCCCCGTGGCGCTGCCTTCGCCTGCGCAGCACCGCGCGGGCCCTTGACGGCTTTCGCGGCCTTGTTTGGCGCCTTGCTTTTGGCGGCCGCGGTGGAGCGGTGTTCTTTGGCGTTGGCCGGTTCCGACGCCGTCAATCCCAGCGCCAAAACCAGCAGGGCCAGCCACAGCCCTTTGGTCAGGGCGTCAGAGATGCCGCGCAGGGCTGGAAAGGCTGACTTGATGGGGTGGACCTGCAAGGGCATCTTTCTGGTGCATGTTCGCGGCTGAGTGTAGGCCACGCGGGAAACTGGGGCAAGATCAAGCGCTTACGTGGTTTTCCTCAAGTACCACCCTCGAATGCGGGGCGTGTTTTTCCCTAGCCTTGAGCTGCCACCCGGTCGGCTTTGCTGTGCAACTTGTTCAAAGCGGCCAGATAAGCCTTGGCCGAAGCCACCACGATGTCCGGGTCAGCGCCCACGCCGTTGACGATGCGACCGCCCAGTTGCAGGCGGACAGTCACCTCGCCCTGCGATTCTGTGCTTCCCGATGTGATGGCATTGACGGAATAGAGCATCAGTTCGGCGCCTGTCGACAGCTTGCTTTCGATGGCCTTCAGGCTGGCGTCGACCGGACCGTTGCCGTCGCTCTCGGTATGGTGTTCCACGTCGCCGGCAGCGAAGGCCACCCGGGCGTGGGGCCGCTCGCCGGTTTCGCTGTGCTGGGCCAGGGCCAGCAGCCGGTAGTGTTCGTGCTCGGGCGTCACGCTCTCATCGGCCACCAGCGCCAGAATGTCCTCGTCATAGATGTCGCTCTTGCGATCAGCCAGGTCCTTGAAACGCGCAAAGGCCGCGTTGATCTCGCCCTCTGATTCCAGCACCGCGCCCAGTTCCAGCAACCGTTGCTTGAAGGCATTGCGCCCCGACAGCTTGCCGAGCACGATCTTGTTCGCCGCCCAGCCCACGTCTTCGGCACGCATGATCTCGTAGGTGTCGCGCGCCTTCAGCACGCCGTCCTGGTGGATGCCGCTGGCATGCGCGAACGCATTGGCGCCGACCACCGCCTTGTTGGGCTGCACGATGAAGCCGGTGGTTTGGCTGACCATGCGCGAGGCTGGCACGATCTGCGTGGCGTCAATGCCTACTTCCAATCCGAAATAGTCACGCCGGGTGCGAAGCGCCATCACCACTTCTTCCAGTGAACAGTTGCCCGCCCGCTCGCCCAGGCCGTTGATGGTGCATTCCACCTGCCGGGCGCCGCCCAGCATCACGCCGGCCAGCGAATTGGCCACCGCCATGCCCAGGTCGTTGTGGCAGTGCACGCTCCAGATGGCCTTGTCGCTGTTGGGCACGCGCTCACGCAGGTTGCGGATGAACTCGCCATACAACTCGGGAATGGCGTAGCCCACGGTGTCGGGGATGTTCAGCGTGGTGGCCCCTTCGCGGATCACGGATTCCAGCACTCGGCACAGAAAGTCGGGGTCCGACCGATAGCCGTCCTCGGGCGAAAACTCCACGTCGCCGCACAGGTTGCGCGCGAACCGCACCGACTGCGTGGCTTGTTCCAGCACCTGCTCGCGCGTCATGCGCAGCTTCTTGGCCATGTGCAGTTCGCTGGTGGCAATGAAGGTGTGGATGCGCGCGCGCGCCGCACCCTCCAGCGCCTGCGCCGCGCGCGAGATGTCGCGGTCGTTGGCGCGGGCCAGCGAACACACGGTGGACTCCTTGATAGCCAGCGCGATGGCATGCACGGCCTCGAAGTCGCCATTGCTGGAAGCCGCGAAACCGGCCTCGATCACGTCCACCCGCAAGCGTTCCAGCTGGCGCGCAATGCGCAGCTTCTCGTCCTTGGTCATGGAAGCACCGGGCGACTGCTCGCCGTCGCGCAAGGTGGTGTCAAAGATGATCAGCTTGTCAGGCATGGTGAGGGGTTCCTGCGGTAAAGAGGTGTTGAAGAGCGGAAGAAGACTCGGGCTGCGGAAGGTGTTCAGGCCTGCACGGTGGCGGACTCCAGCACCACGCCGGCGCGGCGCACGGCGCTGAGCAGCGCCTTGACGGCGGCGCCCACGATGTCGGTGTCCATGCCCACGCCGTAGCGGCCGGGCTGGTCGTCGACGCACAACTCCACATAGGCCACGGCGCGGCTTTCGTTTCCGGACCCGGTGGTGTGTTCATGGTAGTCCAGCACTTTAAGCCGCCGCCCGATGCGCAGCGACAAGGCCTGTGCCGCAGCCACCACCGGGCCGTTGCCGCGCCCGGCCAGGTTCCACGTTTCGGCGCCTAGAACCACCTGGGCTTGCAGCTTCACGCTGCCGTCGGCTTGCTCCTGGCAGGCCACCGCTTGCACGCTGACTGGCGCAGACAGCTCGAAGGTGGAGTCAAACAAGGCCCACAGATCGGTCGCCGTCAGTTCCCGGCCTTCCAGGTCCAGCACGGCCTGCGCGACGGCCGACAGCTCGATCTGCAGCCGCCGGGGCAGTTCCAGCCCATAAGTGGTTTCCAGCAGATAGGCCATGCCCCCTTTGCCCGACTGGCTGTTGACGCGGATCACCGCGTCGTAGGTGCGGCCC
Organism: Burkholderiales bacterium; assembly: GCA_043717565.1. Lineage (GTDB taxonomy): Bacteria > Pseudomonadota > Gammaproteobacteria > Burkholderiales > Burkholderiaceae_C > Rubrivivax. The sequence goes on from JAYSXE010000332.1 coordinate 31,439, forward strand.
AGGTCTTGTGGGTCGATCGGCAGGTAAGGCATGTTCCAGACGTCAGCGCTTCTGCGGGCGGCGAAAGCCTTCTTGATGGCGTCCTGATGCGAGCCCGAGAACGACGTGTACACCAGGTCACCCACGTAGGGGTGGCGGGGGTGCACCGGCAGCTGCGTGCAATGCTCCACGCAGCGGCGCACCTCGTCGATGTCGGAGAAGTCCAACCCCGGCGAAACACCCTGCGTGTACAGGTTCAAGGCGATGTTCACCAGGTCGACGTTGCCGGTGCGCTCGCCGTTGCCGAACAGGCAGCCCTCGATGCGCTCACAACCGGCCATCAAGGCCAGCTCACCGGCAGCCGTGCCGGTGCCGCGGTCGTTGTGTGGGTGCACCGACAACACGATGCCCTCGCGACGGTCCAAATGGCGGTGCATCCACTCAATCGAGTCAGCAAAGACGTTGGGAGTCGACAACTCCACCGTGGACGGCAGGTTGATGATGCAGCGGCGCTGCGCAGTGGGCTGCCACACCCCGGTCACGGCGTCGATCACGCGTTTGGCGAAGGCCAGCTCGGTGCCGGAAAACATTTCAGGCGAATACTGGAAGGTCCAATGCGTACCGGTCTGTTGCTGGGCCAGGCTCTGCACCAGCCGCGCGTGCGTGGTGGCCAGCTCGACGATGCCGTCTTGGTCCAGGCCCAGCACCACCTGCCGCATCACCGGGGCGGTGGCGTTGTACAGGTGAACGATGGCGCGTGGCGCGCCGCGCACGGATTCGAAGGTTTTCTCGATCAGCGGCGCACGGGCTGGCGTCAGCACCTGGATCGTCACGTCATCTGGAATCAACCGCTCTTCGATCAGCTGGCGCACAAAATCAAAGTCGGCCGCAGAGGCCGAAGGAAAACCCACTTCGATTTCCTTGAATCCGATGCGCACCAGCGTGTCGAACATGCGGCGCTTGCGCGCCGGGGTCATCGGTTCAATCAGTGCCTGGTTGCCGTCCCGCAGGTCCACGCTGCACCACTGCGGCGCGCGGCTCAGCATTGCGTCAGGCCAGGCGCGGTCACGCAACGCCACGGGCGCGCATCCAGGGTACTTGGTGGCAGGGTTGCTGAGCATCGGCATGGTGGAAATTCCTGGCGGGAGCCTGGTTGGTGAAGCAGCCCGGGATTTCGTCAGACCAATGAAAAACGGCCCGCTGCTTCATGCTGGCGGGCCGTTGATCGGAGAAATATTGGACGAGATTGATCAGCGCACCCGCGGTCCGGCCAGTAGCGCTAGCAGCAGTTGGGGGCGGTTCGTCTTCATCGCAGTTGAACTGTAGCACGGGCCCTTCAAGGGTGAAGGCCCTTCTCATCGGGGTCGTCGGTAGACGTGGCGATCACGCTCACCGGCCGGCCCTGCCTCTTGCGCCAGGCGTAGATGGCATAGCCCGAGAGGCCGTAGGCGAAGAAGATGCCAAACAGTACACGCGGCGGGTCCAGTGCAATGGCAGCGATGGCCAGCATCACCGCCACCAGCACCACGAAGGGCACCGTGCGCTTGCTGCCCACCACCTTGAAGCTGTAGAACGGTGCGTTGGTCACCATCGACAGGCCGGCAAACAGCGTGACAACAAACGCTGTCCAGTACAGCCACGGGATGTGCGACACACCCTTGAAGCCGGCGTCGTCCATCACCCAGATGAAGCTCATCACGATGGCCGCCGCCGCCGGGCTGGGCAGGCCCTGGAAAAACCGCTTGTCCACCACGGCGATGTTGACGTTGAAGCGCGCCAGCCGAAGCGCCGCCCCCGCGATGTAGACAAAGGCGGGAATCCACCCCGGCTTGCCCATGTCCTTTAAGGCCCAGATGTAGACGATGAGCGCCGGTGCGGCACCGAAGCTCACCATGTCGCTCAGGCTGTCCATCTGCTCGCCAAAAGCGCTCTGCGCATTGGTCATGCGCGCGACTCGGCCATCCAGGCTGTCCAGAATGGCAGCGCAGAAGATGGCGATGCAGGCCA
>JAYSXE010000333.1:0-2230 GCA_043717565.1 Burkholderiales bacterium
TTCGATGAAACCCAGGTCGACGTCGAAGTTGGCCACCTGCGTGATGACCTCGCTGGTGTTGCCGATGACGATCTGCACCGGGCTGCTGGTGTGCGTCTGCTTCCAGCGCGCCACCAGGTCGGGCAGCAGCACCTCGCCGATGGTCAGGCTGGCGGCCACACGCAGCGGCGTGGCCGGGCTGCCTGCGGCCCGGGGCTCCAGCAGATGCTGCAGTTCGGCCATCTGGTCCAGCAGTGAAGCCGCCTTGGGCAGCAACAGGCGGCCGTTGTCGTTCAGCACCAGGCGGCGGCGCACGCGGTCGAACAGCGGCGCGCCCAGCGCGGTTTCCAGCTCGGTCAGCGTGGCGCTGGCGGCCGACTGCGAACGCGCCACGCGGTCGGCCGCGCCGCGCGTGCTGCCGGCGCGCGCGGTGGCCACAAACACCTCCAGCTGGCGCAGGCTCAGGCGCAGGCGCTCGGGCGCTGGTTGATCGTTTTTACGGGTCAAGGTGAACGGAATTGTCCTCTTTTTCGAATAGGCTGAACGGCTTAGCATGGGTCGCTCCACGCCCCACGCCCAGCCGGCACCGCCAGTGCCGCCGCTGCCCACCAGGAATTGCCCATGCCCTCGACCCCGCTGCACGACCCCACCGCGTCACCGCTGCCGCGCGCCAGCACCGAGGTCAAGTGCACCACCTGCTACATGTGCGCCTGCCGCTGCGGCATCCGGGTGCACCTGCGCGAAGGTGAAGTGCGATACATCGACGGCAACCCCGAGCACCCGCTGAACCAGGGCGTCATCTGCGCCAAGGGCAGCTCGGGCATCATGAAGCAGTACTCGCCGGCGCGGCTGACGCAGCCGCTGAAGCGCAAGGCCGGCAGCGCACGCGGCGACAACCAGTTCGAGCCCATCGAATGGGCCGAAGCCTTCCAGATGCTGGAAGACAAGCTGCGCCACCTGCGCGCAACCGACCCCAAGCAGTTCGCGCTGTTCACAGGGCGCGACCAGATGCAGGCGCTGACCGGCCTGTTTGCGCGCCAGTTCGGCACGCCCAACTACGCCGCCCACGGCGGCTTCTGTTCGGTGAACATGGCCGCCGGCATGATCTACACCATCGGCGGTTCGTTCTGGGAATTCGGCGGCCCGGACCTGGAACGCGCCAAGCTGTTCGTGATGATCGGCACGGCGGAGGACCACCACAGCAACCCGATGAAGATGGCGCTGTCGAAGTTCAAGCGCAACGGCGGCCGCTTCATCGCCATCAACCCCATCCGCAGCGGCTACGCGGCCATTGCCGACGAGTGGATTCCCATCAAGCCCGGCACCGACGGCGCGCTGCTGCTGGCGCTGGTGCACGAGATCATCGCGCTGGGCCTGTACGACCGCGACTTCCTGGCCCGCTACACCAACGCCGGGCAACTGGTGAACCAGGACGAGGCCAGCGACGACTTCGGCCTGATGCTGCGCAACACCGAAGGCGACGTGGTGAACCCGCTGCGCCCGCACAACTTCTTCTGGTGGGACCGGCTGAGCCAGCGCCCCGTGGCCGACCATGAAGAAGGCGCCGACCCGGCGCTGTTGGGCCGCTTTGCGCTGCCTGATGGACCGATGAAAGGCACACCCGCCGTGCCCGCCTTCCAGCTGCTGGAAGAGCGCGTGAAGCCCTACACCGCCGACTGGGCCAGCGGCATCACCGGCATACCGGCAGCCACCATCAGGCGGCTGGCGCACGAGATGGGCATCACCGCGCGCGACCAGAAGATCGAACTGCCGATTGCGTGGACAGACTCCTGGGGCAAGCAGCACGCCAGCGTCACCGGCAACCCGGTGGCCTTTCACGCCATGCGCGGACTGGCCGCGCACAGCAATGGCTTTCACACGGTGCGCACGCTGGCCATATTGATGAGCCTGCTGGGCACCATCGACAGGCCCGGCGGCTTTCGCCACAAGGCGCCTTACCCGCGCGCCGTGCCGCCCAATGCGCGGCCCCCCAAGGGCCCCGAAGCGGTGAAGCCCGACACGCCGCTGAACGGCGCGCCGCTGGGCTGGCCCGAAAGCCCCGACGACCTGTTCGTTGACGCACAGGGCGAGCCGGTGCGCATCGACAAGGGCTTTTCGTGGGAACACCCGCTGTCGGCCCACGGCCTGATGCACAACGTGGTGACCAACGCCTGGCGCGGCGACCCCTACCCGATCGACACGCTGATGATCTTCATGGCCAACATGGCCTGGAACTCGACGATGAACACGT
>JAYSXE010000334.1:0-11592 GCA_043717565.1 Burkholderiales bacterium
CAAACAGTCCACTAGACTGTTTGTGCCTGGCGAGCGCACTGGGCGCAAGCCCTGTGCATGAGCGTAGCAGCGCACCCCGCCGGCTCGCGGTCGCCACTGCAGCAGGCATGCCCACGGCATGCAGGCCATCAACCACCGCAAGCCGCGTAATCGTGGAATGCAACAGCAGGCTCAAACTCAGCAAACTCAGCAAACTCGGCCGCGTCAAAAACGATCAAGCACCCAACCGCGCCAACGCCAGGTACTCCTCCACCGGCACCTCTTCGGCCCGCCGCTGCAGGTCAAAGTCCGTCTGCAGCCCCTGCTGTTCAATCCACTGCCCCAGCGTGTGGCGCAAGATCTTGCGGCGCTGTGAAAAGGCGCAGGCCACCAACTGACCCAGCCGCGCAGCGTCTACCGCAGCTGCTTGCGCAGCGGGCAAGGGCACCATGCGCACCACCGCAGAGTCCACCCGCGGCGGTGGGTCGAAGGCCTCGGGTGGCACATCCAGCACGTGCTCGATGCGGTAGCGCCACTGCAGCATCACCGACAGGCGGCCAAAGTCCTTGCTGCCCGGGCTGGCGGCCATGCGTTCCACCACTTCCTTTTGCAGCATGAAGTGCTGGTCCTGCACCACATGGGCGGCGGCCAGCAGGTGGAAGAGAATGGGCGTGGAGATGTTGTAGGGCAGGTTGCCCACCACGCGCAGCAGTCGTGGCGACTGCGCTGCAGCGGGTGCCGTTGCATCACCGTCTGCCGCAGGCCAGTCACGGCTGAGCGCTGCGAAGTCCACGTTCAGCACGTCGGCTTCCACCACCGTCAGGCCGCTTTGGCGGCGCAGGCGCTGGGCCAGGTCGCGGTCGAGTTCGATCACCGTCAGCTGCCGGCACTGTTCCAGCAACGGCAACGTCAGCGCACCCAGGCCGGGGCCGATCTCCACCAGCGGCTGGCCGGGCCGGGGGTCGATGGCGCGCACGATCTGGTCGATGAGCGCGATGTCGGCCAGGAAGTGCTGGCCGAATCGCTTGCGCGGCGAATGGCCGGCCGTGGAACTGTGCTGCGCCGGCCGGCGCGCCAACCGGTCTTGTGGGCGGGATGCCGACGACGAAACACGCGCCCCGGCACCACCACCGCGACCGCCCTTCACGTTGGGGGCTCGCGCAGCTCGATGTAGGCCCGCGAACGAAGTTCTTTCGTCCAATCCTGGTAGGCACCTTCGAACTTTTGCTCGCGCAGGACGTTGCGCGCCTGTTCGCGCAGCTGTTTGATTTCCAGGTTCACGTCGCGACGCTCCAGCACCTGGATCAGGTGCACGCCAAAACGCGACACCACAGGTTCAGAGATGCCGCCGGCCACCAGGGGCGCCATCGCGGTCTCGAACTCGGGCACCATGGTGCCGGGGCTGAACCAACCCAGGTCGCCGCCGCTGGCCGCGCTGCCGTCTTCGCTGTGCTGGCGCGCCACGTCTTCGAACGTGCGCTTGCCGGTTTCGATCTCGCGCTTGTATTCGCCCAGCCGCTTGCTTGCCACGTCGGCGGTCAGCTGCGGTGACGTGCGCAGCAGCACGTGGCGCGCGCGCGTCTGCATGATGCGGCCCAACTGCGATTCCTTGCGTTCCAGCACCTTCAGGACGTGAAAGCCGGCACCCGAGCGCAGCAGCTGGCTCGACACCTCGCCCACCTTCAGCGCCTGCGCGGCTTCCACGAAGATGTCGGGCAGCCGGGCGGCGGGGCGCAGGCCGATCTCGCCGCCCTTTTCCCGGTTGACGTCTTCTGACAAGGCACGAGCCACGGCCTCGAAAGCCTCGCCGCCGCGCACGCGGGCCAGCGCTTCGTCGGCGCGCAGCTTGCGCGCAGCCAGCGTGGCCGGGTCGGCGCCTTCGGGCACCGACACCAGAATCTGCGCCAGGTTCAGCTCGGCATTGGCGGTGGCCTCGGCCCGCTGCTGTTCCAGCACCTTGTCGATGTCTTCTTCGCTGATCTTGATGCGGTTGTAGACCTCGCGCTCGCGCAGCCGCTCGATCATGATCTGGTCGCGCAGGTTGGCGCGAAAGCGGCTGTATTCAATGCCGTCGGCCCGCAGGCGTTCGCGCAGCACCTCAATCGCTATCTGGTTTTGCGCAGCGATGCTTTGCACGGCGCGGTCGAGTTCGGCTTCGTCAACCTTCAGGCCCACTTCACGCGCCGTGGTGATGATGGCGCGCTCTTCGATCAGCGAGTCCAGCGCCTGCCGGCGCAAATCTTCAGCGTTTGGCGGCCGGCCCCCGGCGCGGGCGGCTTCGGCCAGTGCGCGTTCCAGGCGCCGTTCCACTTCGCCCGCGGTGACCAGTTCCTGGTTCACCACGGCGGCGATGTAGTCGCCATTGCGCACATTGCTGCCCCTGCCGTCGCTGCGACCCTGGGCGCTGGCCCCCGTGCTGGCGGCCAGCGCGGCCAGCGTCAAGGCCCCCGCCAGCCAGGGGGCGTGGGTGCGGCGCGGCTTCACCGGAATCGCTGAATTGGGCACGGGAGCTCTGTTTTCATTCATAAAACGGTGACAGGGTGGACCGGTCAAGGCGCGGGTTGCCGGCGCCGCCGCGCTCTTCACGCAGCAACTGGTAACCAGGGATATTGTCCTTCAAGACCTTCAGCGGGTTCGAACCCAGCCGCGACAGGCCCACCAGTTCCAACTGGATCATGTAATGCGTGGTGGCCGAGCTGCGGCCGGTGGACAGCTGCTCGGTCACGAAGCGGCCGATCCAGCAGCCGGCGTCGTATTCCACGCCCAGCACCGAATCGGTGATGCGGCGGTCCTTCAGGCTGTAGTTGACACGGCCCACACCGTACCAGGTGCCGGTGCAGCCGCCCGCCTGGCCGGCCATGGCACGGCCGCCCAGGCGCGGGGCTTCGGCAGCGGCCATGGCGCCGGGGGTGCTGCCGCCGGGTTTGCTGAAGGCGCTGGCACCGGGGCCGAACAATGGCCACTGCCAGCCCAGTTCCAGCTGCTCGGACAAGCCGCGCGCAAAGCGGTAGGTGGCGCTGACGGTGCGAAACGGCCCCGGCGAATAGCGCGCGCCCACGATGGACCGCACGGAGCGCTGGATGTCGGGGCTGTACTGCGCCGCTGCGTCCAGCGTCCAGCCGGGCAACACGCTGGTGGAACCCAGCAGCAGCGCGTCAGAGAACTGCTGTGTCAGTGGCGGCCCGTCGGGCGTACCGTCGGCCTGCGGCGCCACGCGTTGCGTGCGGAACAGGTAGCGCTGCACCAGGCCCAGCCGCAGCGCTTCAGCGCCGCTCTTGGCGTCCACCAGGCGCGTGGTCAGGCCCGCGGTCAGCTGGTGCCCGTCCGACACGCGGTCCACCCCGCTGAAGGTGTTGTCGCTGTAGATCGAAACGAAGTTGAAGTCCTTGGCCGCCGAGTCGTAGTTCGGCAGCATGCTCTGCGCGCGGTAGGGTGTGTGCACATACAGCAGCCGCGGTTCCAGCGTCTGGTGCAGCGCGCGGCCAAAGGCCTCGGTGCTGCGTTCCAGTTCCAGCCCAGTGTCTACGCTGAAGCTGGGGATGGCGCGGCGCGCGCCGGCAAAGGGCTGCAGTATCAGGCTGCTGCTGCCGTTGCTGGTGTTGCTGGTGTTGCCGTAGCTGGCCGCATTCACGCTCAGGCGCGGCACCACCCACCAGCCGGGTGCGCGCCAAGGGTGGCTGATGGTGCCCAGCAGGTGCAGGCGGTCCCCTTCGGGCCGCTGGGAGCCCGCGGCCTGCCCGACCGCATGCCCTGGCGGCAGCGTGAAGCGGTTGAATTCGGCTTCCACACTGGCCTCAAAGCCGCCCTGCCGACCCTGCAGCCGCAAGCCCACCTGCGGCTGGCGCTGGTAGGGCGGGGTGATGGGGGCATCCAGCGCCTGCAACACCTGCCAGTGCACGCTGCGCGCGTAGGCCAGCCCGGTGCCTTCGATACCGACACCGGACAGGGCCTGCAGGTCGAAGGCCCGCTGCAGCGACACCCGGCTGGGCAGCAAGCGCGACGTGAAGCTGCGGCTGGACTTGGGGAAGTCTTTCCACCATTCGTCGTCGCTCACGCGCAGCACTTCGGCGCGCAGCTCCAGCTGCAGCGGCAGGCGGTGTTCGTGCTGCAATTGCAGGCCGTAACGGGTGCGGCCGGCCACGCGGTCGTCGGGCAACCAGTCCACGGCCACCGTGCCAGCGTGCGTGGTTTGCAGGTAGCGGAATTCGGTGTCCAGCCCGGCCCCGCGGCGCGTGATCAGGCGCGGCGCCAGCGTCAGGTCGTAATTGGGCGCCAGATTCCAGTAATAGGGCACCGACAGCTCGATACCGCCGCGGTTGTCCAGGCTGACCGACGGCGGCAGCCAACCCGACTTGCGCGCATCGGACAGCGGAAAGCTCATCGTCGGCAGCGCCAGGATGGTGGCGCCCAGGAAGCGCAGGCGCGCGCCTTCGGCCACGCCTTCGTTGGCAGCCGTGTCGAACTGCACGCGGCGGGTGCGCAGCTCCCACGCCGGCTCTTGCGGGCGGCCCTCTTCGTCGGTGGGCTTGCAACTGGAATAACGAGCCTCGATGGCCAGCGCCTTGGCGGGCCCCAGGAAGTCGACCCGCGCGGCACGCCCCCCGGCACCCAGGTTCAAGAACTCGAAGGCCGGTTCGGTGAAGCTGCCTTCAAACCGCTGCACGGCCACGCTGAGCGCCGGGCCGCTGTAGACCGCGCCGTCGCGGCTGATGCGCACATGGCCGGTGGCCTGGGCGACATCAGAAGCGGCGTCGTAGGTCAGCGCGTCGGCGCGGATGACCACGCCACCGCGGCGGAATTCCACGTCACCCTCGGCCACGGCCTGCCAGTCCAGCTGCCCGCTAACGCTGCGCGCACGCAGCACGATGGGCAGTGCACGCGCGCCCTCGTTGCGCGGCAACGGGCCCATTTCGCGGCTGGCCTGCAAAGCCGCGGCTGCGGCTGCGGCAGACGCTGCGGGTCCCGCGGGTTCTGGCGCAGGCTGCGCCCGGCTGGCCAGCGGCAGCAGCAGGCCGGCAATGGCCAGGGCCCGCAGGGCAAGGGGTGAACAGGGGGGGCAAAAGCGCAAGTGAAGGGAACCCGGGGGCTGGTTCGTAAAATCGAATTATCCCCGGCAGCCCTGCGCTGCCGTCCGACCCGATGGGGCGTGACCCGGTGCCACCGGGTTGCAGCCCCGCCGCCCACTGTCTTGCAACCTGCGGCGCCGCCGCCATTCCCCCTTGAGCGCAACCATCCACTGGCCAGACGCCGCTCGCCAGGCCCAGTTCAACCGCTGGCTGCAGCAGGTCGCCCCGCTGCACGGCCTGCAGCCGCACACGCTGGTGCCGGCCTCTGCCGACGCCAGCTTCAGGCGCTACCTGAGGCTGCAGGGCCAGGGCGGCAGCTACATCGTGATGGACGCACCACCACCACAAGAAGACGTGCGGCCGTTCGTGAAGGTGGCGCGCCTGTTGCAGCAGGCCGACCTGCCCGCGCCGCGCGTGCTGCAGGCCGACGCCGAACACGGCTTCCTGCTGACCACCGACCTGGGCGACGGGCTGTACCTCGACGCCCTGCAAGCCGCCCAGACGGCGCAGGACCACGGCACCGCCCACGACCTGATGATGCAGGCGTTGCACGCGCTGGTGCGTCTGCAACAGCGCGTGCCGGCCAGCGACCTGCCGCCCTTTGATGCGGCGCTGCTGCAGCAGGAACTGGACCTGTTTCCGCAATGGTGCGTGCAACAGGAATTCGGCGTCACCTGGGGCGCCCCGGAACAGGCCGTGTGGGCCCGCACCTGCGCGCTGCTGGTGGCCAACGCGCTGCAGCAGCCGCAGGTGGCCGTGCACGCCGACTGGATGCCGCGCAACCTGATGCTGCCGGCAGCGGCCGTGGGCGGCGCAAGCCTGCCCGGCATCCTGGACTTTCAGGACGCCGTCAGCGGCGCCATCACCTACGACACGGCTTCGCTGTTGCGTGACGCCTTCATCAGCTGGACCGAAGAGCAGGAACTGGACTGGGCTGTGCGCGGCTGGGAACTGCAGCGCAAGGCCGGCCTACCGGTGCAGCCCGACTTTGGCGAACACTGGCGCCAACTGGAATGGATGGGCCTGCAGCGGCACTTGAAGGTGCTGGGCATCTTCTGCCGCCTGAAACGCCGCGACGGCAAGGCCCGCTATGCGCAAGACCTGCCGCGCTTCCTGGGCTACGCCACCCGCGTGGCGCTGCGTTATGGGCCGCTGAAGCCGCTGCTGCGGCTGCTGGAGCCGCTGTCAGGCCAGCAGGTCAAGCAGGGCTTCACGTTCTGATCCCCGCCACGGGCCCAGGCCCGCACGGCAGCGCTGACAATGCGCGCCAACCATGGACATCATCGCTTCACTGATCGACTTCATTCTGCACGTGGACCGTCATCTTTCGGTCTTCGTGCAGAGCTACGGCGCCTGGGTCTACGCGCTGCTGTTCCTGATCATCTTCGTCGAGACCGGGCTGGTGGTGATGCCCTTCCTGCCCGGTGATTCACTGCTGTTCGTGGTCGGCGCGCTGTGCGGGCTGGGGCTGATGAGCCTGCCGCTGTCGATGCTGCTGCTGACGGTGGCGGCGGTGGCCGGCAACCAGACCAACTACGCCATCGGCCGGCGTGTGGGGCCGCGCGTTTTTGGCTGGCAGAAGTCACGCTGGTTCAACCGCGAAGCCTTCGACCGCATGCACGCGTTTTATGAAGAGCATGGCGGCATCACCATCGTGGTGGCGCGCTTCATGCCTTTCCTGCGCACCTTTGCACCCTTCGTGGCCGGCGTGGCGCAAATGACGCGCAGCAAGTTCACGTTCTACGACGTGAGCGGTGGTGTGCTGTGGGTGTGCGGCATCACGCTGGCGGGGTACTTGTTCGGCAACGTGCCCTGGGTCAAGCAGCACCTGTCGCACATCATCTGGGCCATGATCCTGGTGCCCGGTCTGCTGGTGATCGCCGGCACGCTGAGGGCCCGCTTCTCGGCGCCAGCGAAACCCTGACGGCACCGCGCGTTCCGGGCGGTTGAACCCGGAACGCACCCCGTATCAAGGGCAGGCCGCAATCACCTGCGCCACCGCCGCCGTCAGCTTCTTGCCGTAAGGCACGTGCAGGAACTCGTTCGGGCCGTGCGCGTTGCTCTTGGGGCCCAGCACACCACAGACCATCATCTGCGCCTTCGGGAAAGCCTGGCCCAGCATGCTCATCAGCGGGATCGTGCCGCCCTGGCCGATGTAGCCCAGCGGCGCACCGAACTGAGCCTGCGAAGCGCTGTTCAGCGCCCCTTCCAGCCAGGGCGACAGGTCGGGCGCGTTCCAGCCGGTGGCGCCCAGCGCGCCGGCGCGGCCGTCGGGGTGGAAGGTGACCTTGGCGTTGTAGGGCGCGTTGTCTTCCAGCAGCGCCTTCAGCTTCAGGCTGGCCGCATGGCCGTCCACCAGCGGGGGCAGGCGCAGGCTGAGCTTGAAGGCGGTGTAGGGTCGCAGCACGTTGCCGGAACTTTGCAGCGGCGGGAAACCGTCGACCCCGGTGACGCTGAGCGTGGGCTTCCAGGTGCGGTTGATCAGGCCTTGCACCGGGTCGGTGGTGGTGGGCAGCGTGGCGCCGCCGTCGGCACCACAGGCCCACGGCATGCGCTTCCAGACCTCGTCTTTCAGGATGGCCGCGCTGGCCCGCGCCTGCGCCAGCCGCGACGCCGGCACCTCGCAGTGAAAGCTCTGCGGCAGCAGTTCGCCGGTGGCGCTGTCTTCCAGCCGGTCCAGCACATGGCGCAGGATGCGGAAGCTGCTGGGCACCAGGCCGCTGGCGTCGCCGCTGTGGATGCCCTCGCTGAGGATTTCCACCTTCAACACGCCGCTGACCATGCCGCGCAGGCTGGTGGTCAGCCACAGCTGGTCGTAGTTGCCGGCGCCGCTGTCCAGGCACACCACCAGCCCCACCTGCCCCAGGCGCGCACCCAGTGCCGCGATGTAGGCCGGCAGGTCGGGCGAGCCGCTTTCTTCGCAAGCCTCGATCAGGCCCACGCAGCGCGGGTGCGCGATGCCCTGGGCGTGCAGCGCTTCGATGGCGCTGATCGCGGCATACACGGCATAGCCGTCGTCGGCACCGCCGCGCCCGTACAGCAGGCCGTTTTCATACTTTGGCGTCCACGGGCCGAGGTCGTTGCGCCAGCCGTTGAATTCAGGCTGCTTGTCCAGGTGGCCGTACAGCAACACCGTGTCGCCCGTGGCACCGGCCGGCTGTGTGGAAGCGATGTCGAAGAAGATCAGCGGCGTGCGCCCTTCCAGCCGCAGCACTTCCAGCTTCAGGCCGGCCACCTTGCGGCTTTCCACCCAGGCTGCGGCGTCGCGCACCACGCGGTCCAGCAGGCCGTGCTGCGCCCAGTCGGCGTCGAACATCGGGCTCTTGGCCGGCACGCCGATGTACTGCGTGACGGCGGGCACGATGCGTTCGTCCCAGGCGGTGTTGCTGTGGGCGGCCAAGGCGGCCAGCGCGGCCGGCGAAAGGGGTGCGTTCATGAGCGCTGCTCCATGCGGGGTTGAAGCCCGGCGAACCAGCGCGTCCTGAGCGCAGCTACGCCACCAAGCCTGAACCCACATTCTGGCCCTGGAACTGGGCCATCCAACGGCGCAGGCGTGCAAATGCCTGCTCACGGCCGGGCTCGTTGTAGATCTCGTGGGAAAAACCGGCCAGCGGCTGCGCCGCCAGCAGCGCAACCGGCGCGGCAGACGCAAAAGCCTGGCTGCCAGCGGGGCGCACGCACTGGTCGGCACCGGCCCATTGCAGCAGCGTGGGCACACGCCACAGCGGCGCGCGTGACAACACCACTTCGGCAGCATCGGTCATGAAGCGCACCAGCCGCGGCGTCACGCGCCGGTGCACCAGCGGGTCGTCCACATAAGCGCGCACGACCAGCGGGTTGCTGCAGACCCACTCTGGCTTCAGGCCGTTGCCCATGGGCAGGTCGGGCAACAGCGGGTGCAGCGCAGCCAGCAGGCCGCGCTGTACGGCGCCAAGCCCGATGTCCAACGCCGGCGACGACAGCACCAGGCCGTCGACACCGCGCGCCCAGGGTCCGGGCGTGGCCGCCAGGTCTTCGGCCACGAAGCGGGCCGCCACCAGGCCCCCCAGGCTGTGCCCCAGCAGCACCACGCGGCCCTGGCAATGCACGTGGTCGCGCACGGTGGCCAGGTCGCGCAGCAGCGTGCGGTCATCGGTCAGGCTGCCGCGCGCGCCTTCGCTGCGCCCGTGGCCCCAGTGGTCATGCCCGAACACGTGCCAGCCTGCGGCGTTGAGCTGTGCAGCCAATGGCGCGTAGCGCCCGATGTGTTCACCCAGGCCGTGCGCGATCTGCACCGCACCGTGCGCCGGGCGTTCGCTCGAGGCGGGCCACTGCATCAGGTGCAGTGTGCGGCCATCGGGTGTGGCAACCATGTTCATGCCTCACATTGCAGCACAGCGCTGTGGGTCAAGCCCAACCCCCGGAAGGGGGTAAGGCCTCTGTGGTGACGTCATGAACAGGCCATATTCTGGACCGCGTTCCGGACCATGTTGGCGTTGCCCACCCCGGGGCCTGTGGCGACGGGCCCGGGCTCAAGTTGGCGCGCTGCGGGCCGACATTACCGGCACCCAGACCATTCGTCGGGCATTGGTGCACCCCTTGCGCCGTGCTGCCAGGCGGGTGACTCAGCGAGAACCCGCCATGTTCAGCAGTAAACAGCGCATCGTCCTGGTCAGCGACCGTCACGACATCAGCTTTGCCGTCTGGCAAAACCTGACCGAATCACGCCAAGCTGCGGTGCAGGTGGACGTCCTGCCGACCCTGGCCCAGACGCTGGCGCTGCTGGCCCGCGCGCCGGTCGACGCCATCGTGCTGGACCTGAACCTGCCCGACTGCCAGGGCATGGACACCCTGCGCCGGGTGCGCGCAGCGGCCGGGTCGGCGCCTGTGATCGTCGTCACCACCGGCGTCGGCGACGAGCTGCGTGAACGGGCGCTGGAACTGGGCGCAGAAGAGGTCTACGACCAGCGCGACGTGGCCAGCGGCCTGGTCAGCCACAGCGTGCTGTACCTGGTGGACCGCAACCGGGTGCGCTTGCAGCACGCCCGGCTGCAGGTGCTGATGGACACACTGCCCGAGGCGGTGGTGATTGCCGACGAAGCGGGCGAAGTGCGCTTTGCCAACCCGGCCGCCCTGACCTTGTTCGGGCAGCCCGAAGCGGCGCTGCTGGCTAACGAGGTGGATTTCGGCGTTCCGCTGGACGAACCGGTGGAACTGCTGGTCGGCCAGGGCCACGACGGCCTGCGCTGCGAGATGCGCGTGGTGGCGGTGGAATGGGACGGCCAAGCCGCACGGCTGGCCTCGATCCGGCCGCTGGGCCTGGACGGCCCCGCCGAAACGATGGCGGTGGGCGATGGATACCCCGCCCGACACGGCCCGCGCGCCGAAAGCGCGGCGCGCCTGAAGCGCCAGATCCTGTCCACACTGAGCGAACAGATCAGCGCGCAGATGCACGCGGTCAGCGGTTTGTCGCTGGGTTGGGAAGAAGTCGGGCCGGACCCGCTGCAGAGCTGTTACCCGGCCATGCCCCGGCCGCTGCCGGCGCTGCTGCTGACGCCGTGACGGCGCCCTCAAGCGCAGCACACTGAACGTGCACGGCCGCCGGCGTCCACTGCCGGCCCAATCCACAGGCACCGGGCCGGGCCAGACATCTGGGCTTCAGAGATTGAAGTCGTGGTCGATGACCAGCGGCGCGTGGCCGCTGAAACGCTGGTCCAGCAAATTGGACTCTCGCCGGGCCCTGACCGCCAGCCCGGGCATGGCCAGGTGGTAGTCGATGCGACAAAAACCTACAAATCTCCAGCCAGCCCAAGCGGAGATTTCACAGGCAAGCCAAGGCCCAGATCGATCCTTGACCGTCAGCAGACCGCGATAAAGCTGTCTCCGACATTCACGCCTTGCGGTGCCGCTCGCGGCCAACATAGTTCCCAAGCGCCATCGCTTGGCTTTCCGCTTGGCTTTCCGCTTGGCTTTCGGCTTGTCTTTCCGCTTGGCACTTTTACAATAGCGAGTCCCGTCTGGGATTGGCCGTGATGCTTGTCTGAGCAAGACGGCTTAACCCTTCAAGCAAGGCTCTCCATGACTGACCCCGATCGTGTGCTGGATGTGGCCATCATCGGCGGCGGGCTGGCGGGCCTTGTCCATCTTCACTATGCCAGGCAAGCGGGCCTGGATGCCTTGGTGCTTGAGCGGCAAGGCGACGTGGGCGGGCTGTGGCGCCAGTTGCCGACCTGGCAAGACATTCAGATTTGCCCCGTGGACTGGACGGTTGAAGGCCTTCCCATCGATGGCCCCGCGCAGCCTCAGATTCTGTCCAACATCGAGTCCTGGGTAGAGCACTTCGATCTGTCGGACGCCATACGACTCAACTGCCCGGTATGTCTGGCTCGCCACACCGGCACCTGCTGGGAACTGGACACTCCGCAGGGCACACAGCGTGCCCGCCACCTGGTGGCCGCCACCGGCGGACACAACAAGCCCATCATTCCCGATGCCGATCGCAGCAACAGCCGGGTGCGCGAACTGCACTCCAGCGCACTCACGCATCCTGCCGAATTGGCTGGGCAAG
>JAYSXE010000335.1:0-2216 GCA_043717565.1 Burkholderiales bacterium
GAGCTTGAGCATCGGCGGCGTCTTGCGAACCTTGGCAAGGCCCATCAGCTCGAGGCCGCGGATATAGACCCAGCCGATATCGAACTCGTAGGGCTTGACTGAGAACTTGGCCGAGGTCGGGTAGGTGTGGTGGTTGTTGTGCAGCTCTTCGCCGCCGATCACGATGCCCCACGGCGACACATTGGTCGACGCGTCGGGTGCCTCGAAATTGCGATAGCCCCACCAGTGACCGAGGCCGTTGATGATGCCGGTGGCCATGACCGGAATCCACAGCATCTGCACTGCCCATACGGTCAGACCGATGGCGCCGAAGATGCTCAGGTTCAGGATCAGCATCACGCCCACACCCTGCCAGCTGAAGCGGGTGTACAGGTTGCGTTCGAGCCAGTCGTCGGGCGTGCCGTGACCGTACTTGGCGATCGTCTCGGGTATCTTGGACTCGGCGCGGTAGAGTTCAACGCCGGTCAGCAGCAAGGCTTTGATGCCGCGGGTCTGCGGGCTGTGCGGGTCTTCTTCGGTTTCACACTTGGCGTGGTGCTTGCGGTGCACGGCGACGAATTCCTTGGTCACCATGCCGGTGGTCAGCCACAGCCAGAAGCGGAAAAAGTGCGACGGCATCGCGTGCAGATCGAGCGCCCGGTGTGCCTGGGCGCGGTGCAGAAAGATGGTGACGCCGCTGATCGTGATGTGGGTCATCAGCAGGGTCACCAGCAAGACCTGCCACCAAGTTGCCGACGACCACAGGCCGTTGGCCAACAGATCCACCAGGGCGAACCACAGCGTTGTCATCCAATCCATTGGTTATCCTTAGCCGCCCGCAATGGGCTGAAAATGAACATTATAGAAGACTTGGCTACTTAGACCAAGGTGGAAACTGCGTAGGCAAACCCCGCCCAATCTGAATCTTGGACCGGTTTGCCCAGGCACAAGGGCCCGCGGCTGAGCAGATCGGCGGCTCAGCGTCGCTGCCACACGGCCGCAAAAAACCCGTCGGTGCCGTGCCGCTGGGGCCACAGCCGCAGGAAGTCACCCTGCACCAGTTCGCCCGCCCGCTCGACATGGGCCTGAGTCAGCGCCTGCGCGGCTGGCAGGGTGTCGAAATCGGTCTGGCTGGCGTTGAAGGCCTCGACCACCGTTTCGTTTTCCTCCTGCAGCAGGCTGCAGGTGGCATAGACCAGCCGGCCACCTGGCTTGAGCAGCCGCGCCGCGCTGGCCAGAATGGCGGTCTGCTTGGCTTGCAGTTCAAGCACGGCTGCGGGTGACTGCCGCCACTTCAGATCAGGGTTGCGCCGCAGCGTGCCCAGGCCGCTGCAGGGTGCGTCGACCAGCACACGGTCAATCTTGCCGGCCAGGCGTTTGACGCGTTCGTCCCGCTCATGGGCAATCTGCACGGGGTGGACGTTGGACAAGCCACTGCGGGCCAGCCGGGGCTTCATCGCCGCCAATCTGTAGCCATTGACGTCGAAGCTGTAGAGCCTGCCCGTCGAACGCATCGAGGCCCCCAGTGCCAGTGTCTTGCCACCGGCACCGGCGCAGAAATCGACCACCATTTCGCCACGCTTCGCGTCGGTCAGCAGAGCCAGCAGTTGGCTGCCTTCGTCCTGCACTTCCACATCGCCCCGGGTGAAGAGCTCGAACTTCTGCAGCGCAGGCTTGCCCTGAAGGCGCAATCCCCAGGGCGAAAACGGTGTCGAGACCGCGCGCACGCCGCCCCGGTCGAGTGCGGCCAGCACATCGTCGCGCTTGGCTTTGAGCATGTTCACCCGCAGGTCCAGCGCCGCCGGCTCGTTCAGCGCGTTCACCAACTGCCAGAAATCGTCCTCGCCCACCTGCGATTTCAACGACGAAGCCAGCCAATCGGGCAGGTTATGGCGCAGCTTCTCGGAGAAGCCCGCCGGGTCCAGCGCCTTGACCTGGGTGCGCCACTGCTGCTCGTTCGGGCCCAGCGCACCGCGCAGCAGGTTGGCGTCTCCGGCCCAGGCCAGGATCGCCAACCGCCGCTCCAGCGCGCCCTGGCCGCTCTGGGCCAGGTGCAGGTAAAGACTGCGCCGACGAAGCACGGCATAAGCCGTTTCGGCCAGCGCATGGCGCTCACGGGGACCCAGCGTGCGGTGATGGCGGAAAAAGGTCGAAACAATGCTGTCGGCGGGCGCGTCGAGCCGCTGCACGTTTCGCAGCAGTTCGCAGGCCAGGTCAAGCAGGGCGGTAGGATGCAT
>JAYSXE010000336.1:0-32723 GCA_043717565.1 Burkholderiales bacterium
GGCTCGGTCAGGCAGAACGCACCCAGCATGTCGCCGCGCGCCAGCGGCTTCAGGAACCGCTCTTTCTGATCGGCATTGCCAAAGGCCATCAGGATGGAACACACGGGGCAGTTGTTGACGCTGACCACGGTGCTGGTGGCGCCGTCGCCGGCGGCAATTTCTTCCAGGATCAGTGACAGCGCCAGATAGTCCAGCCCCGCGCCGTCCCACTCGGTGGGCACGGCCACGCCATAGCAGCCCAGCGCCGCCAGGCCGCGCAGCTGCGCTTTCGGGAACTGGTGGCTCTTGTCCCAGGCCGCCGCGTGTGGCGCCACTTCGGCCTGCACAAAGCTGCGCACGGCGTCTTGAACGGCTTGGTGGTCTTCTGAAAGCAGCATGCGGGGCGGTCCTGGCGGTGGTGGTGCGCTAGCCGGCAGCAGCGCGGTCCAGCGTGATGTCGATGCGGTGGCGCGGCTCCGCCGGCTGCCCTGCGGGCTCACTGTCGGCAGACCATTTGCGCACGCTGAGTGTGCGGCCATCGGCCGACCAGCTGAGGCGCTGCTGCAAGGCCGGCGACAAGGCTTGCTGCCGCGCCCAGTCAGCGCGTGCCGCTGGCGCAATGGCCAGGCGCTGCACGTTCAGCGCCAGCGCTGCCGCTTCGCGGTGCAGTTCCAGGTCAAGGTGGCGCGCCAGGTAGCCGTTGTAGGCCGGCCGTGCCAAGTCCACCTGCGCCCGCCCCGCGGGGTTGCGCCACCCGCGCAGCCACGACGGATCGTCCTCGGGCCCGGTGCTTGCCAGCGCGCCAGGCAGGCCGGCGTCCACGCGCTTCAGCAAACCCAGCCACTGCTGGTCCATCAGCTGCAGCGTGCGTTCGCGCTGCCACAACAGGCGCTGCAGGCTCCAGCCTTCGGCCGCCGGTGCCGTGGCGCGAAACGCGCCGTGGCTGAAGGCCGCTTCGGTCACCACCCAGCGCCGCGCCAGTTGCTCGGGCGCGCCAAAGCTGGCGGCCAGCGGCAGCAGTTGCGCGGCCAGCGCGGGTTCTTGTGCCGCCAGGCCGCTGACCACGCGCAGGTATCGGCGCGCCATGTCGTGTGCCGACATCTGCGCCAGCAGCGTGTGGCTGCCTGCAATCAGCGTGCGGTGCCACTGGCTGCTGCGCGCCAGCAGGCGCAAGGCCTCGTCACGCCGGCCCTGGCGGTGCGCCAACACGGCGCCGGTGTTGAACCACTGGGCGCACACGTTGGCTGCGTCCAGGTGGCTGGCCAGTTCAGCCGTTGGCGTCCAGGCCGCAGGCAGCAGCTCTTCAAGAGACAGGGCCTTGTCAGGCTGGGCGCTGTCCACCAGTGCGTCGCAGCGTGCGCCCTGCGCAGCCACGACCTGGCGCTGCACGGCCAAAGCATCGGCGCGGTCGCGGTAGACGGCCACGCAGTCTTCGGCCAGGGCGTTGCAGTCCCATGGGGCTCCCTGCGGCTGCGCCAGCGGCGTGCCGGTCAGCGCGGCCTGCTGCGCCGCCAGGGCTGCCGGTTCCGGCCCGTTGCCGGCCTTCTGTCGCAGCGCCCAGACTTCGCGGCCCGCACGGCCCGCGTCGCGGTCGGCCGCGGCGTGCAGGCCCAGCAGCACAAAGGCCGCGTTGCGCTCGGGCGCCAGGCGGGGCTGCGGCAGCGCCAGTTCAGCCGGGCGCGGCGTGGGGGCGGCATCGCTCAGGTTGGTCAACACCCAGGCGGCTGCCAGCAGCAGCGCCAGCAGCGCGGCGGCCAGCACCAGCCCTGCGCGCCGCCCTTTGCCGGCGGCCCAGAAGGCGCGCTCGGCCGGCGGCCCTTCCTGCAAGCCATTGGGATAGCGGTAGGTGGGGTGGATGACCATGCGGGCCATGATTGCTGCGGCGGGTCAGTGCGGCGCGCGGTCTGCACCGGCGTCGCCAGCCGCCGGCGGGAAGCGCAGCGCCGCCAGGTCTTCGGCATGCGCCACCGCCAGCAGCACCTTCGGGCCCTGCGCCGTGCGCAGCAGCTGGTAGCCGGTGTGGAACTGCTGCAGCAGGCTGCCATCGGCGCGCGTGATGGTCCAGCGCAGGTGCGCAAAGGCGTGGTTGGCGCCCAGCGGCAGGTGCTGTTCGATGCTGAAGTCGGCGCGGCCGTAGCCAGCCTGGCGGTACACGCCACACAGGGCGCGGTGGTTGGCGCGCATCGGTGCGTCTTCGGGCCACCACGTCAGCTGCGCGTAGCGGCCGTCGCCCGGGCTGTCGGTGATGCCGCTGGCGCAGTGCCACAGGTCGGCCACGGCGTCGCCGTCCAGGCGGTTGAAGGCGTCGCGGTAGGTCGCGAAGAAAGCTTCGGTTTCGGTGCGGCTCATGGCGGGGCGTGCGGGTTGGGCAGGTTGGGCGGGGTTACCACGCCAGTGGTTGGCCGTCGTGGTTGAAGAAGCCGCCGTTGTCGGCCGGCTTCAGCGCGGCCAGCGTGCGGCGCATGTCGGCCACGCTGGTGGCCGCGTCAATGTCGGCGCCCGCGCCGCCCATGTCGGTGCGCACCCAGCCGGGGTGGAAGGCCACGCACACCGCCTGCCCGGCCAGCACCAGCGAAGCGTCTTTCAACACCGAATTCAGCGCCGCCTTGGAAGCCCGGTACAGCCAGCCCGACGGTGATGCCCGCAGGCCCATCGAGCCCATGCGGGACGAGATCACCGCCAGCCGGGCGCCCGGCGCCAGCGCCGGCAGCACCTGCGGCAGCACCCGCATGGCGCCCAGCACGTTGGTGTGCATGACGGTGTCGAAGTCGGCCTGCGAAGGCGGCTCCAAACCGTCAGTGCGCGGGCCATAGACACCGGCGTTGACCACCACGGCATCAAAACTTTCACGGTCGATGGGCGCGGCCAGCATGGCAGCGCCTGCTGCCGAAGCCACGTCCAGCCGCAGCGCCTGCGCGCCCAGCGCGCCGATGCGCGCCAGGCCTTCGTCGCTGCGCGCGGTGGCAGTGACGGCAGCGCCCGCAGCCCTGTACTGGCGCACGAATTCCAGACCGATGCCGCGCGAGGCACCAATGACCAGCACCTTGTTCATGCGCCCACCGGCCTTTCATGCAGCAGCCGCACAGCCAGGGCAATGAACAGCACGCCACCCAACGCTTGCAGCAGCCGGCGCGCCGGGCCGGGGGCCTGCAGCCGGGCCAGCCGGGCCGCCAGCACCACCAGCAGCAGCAGGAACACCGTCGACTGGGCCACGAACCAAACGCCCAGCAACAGGAACGACAGCGTCTTGTGTGGCGAACCGGCCGGCACAAACTGCGGCAGGAAGGCCAGGAAAAAAAACGCCACTTTGGGGTTCAGCACATTGGTCAGCAAGCCAGTGCGAAAGTCGGCAGCCCAAGCCCGCGCAGGCACGGCACCGGCTTCTGCCACCGCGCCGGCCGCGGGCCGCAAGGCCTGCTTCAGCAGGCCCAGCCCCAGCCACACCAGATAGGCCGCACCGGCCCACTGGATGGCCTGGAACGCCGCCGGGTACAGGGCCAGCAGCGCGGCCAGGCCGAAGGCTGCCGCCAGCGCGTGCACCACGCAGCCGGCGTTGATGCCCAGCGCCGCAGCCACGCCAGCGCGTGCGCCGCCCTGCAACGTGCGGCCCACGGTGAGCACGAAGTCCACGCCCGGGGTGGCGTTGAGCACCAGCACCGCGGTGGCAAACACGGCCAGTTCAGGCGCGCCGGGCAGCAGGCCGGGGCCGGCCATCACCGCATCTCCAACGCCAGCGCAAGGAGGCGTGGGTCCAGCTTCACAGCAGCTCGACGGCCAGCGCCGTGGCCTCGCCACCGCCGATGCACAACGCCGCCACGCCCCGCTTCAAGCCGCGCTTGCGCAGAGCGCCCAGCAGCGTGACCACGATGCGCGCACCGCTGGCGCCGATGGGGTGGCCCAGGGCGCAGGCGCCGCCGTGCACGTTGACGATGTCGTGCGGCAGCTTGAATTCCTCCATCGCCGCCATGGTGACTGCAGCAAACGCTTCATTCACTTCCCACAGGTCCACCTGGCCGGCCTGCCAGCCGGCCTTTTCAAGCGCCTTGCGGATGGCGCCGGCCGGCGCGGTGGCAAACCATTCCGGCGCCTGCGCGTGCACGGCGTGGCTGACGATGCGCGCCAGCGGCGTGCAGCCCATCTGGCGGGCGGTGCTTTCGCGCATCAGCACCAGCGCGGCGGCGCCGTCTGAAATGCTGGAAGCGTTGGCGGCCGTGATGGTGCCGTCCTTCTTGAACGCGGGCTTCAGCGTCGGGATCTTGTCCAGCTTGGCCTTGAAAGGCTGCTCGTCCCACTTCACCACCGTGTCGCCGGCCTTGCCGGGCAAGGTGACGGGCGCCATCTCCCAGTCGAAGCTGCCGTCTTCGTTGGCCTGCTTGCTGCGTGTGGTGGACGCGACGGCAAAGTGGTCCTGCGCTTCGCGGCTGAAGCGGTACTTGTCGACGCACTGCTCGGCAAACACGCCCATGGCCTTGCCGCGTTCGTAGGCGTCTTCCAGGCCGTCCATCGCCATGTGGTCAAACAGTTGCGCGGCGCCGTACTTCACGCCCTTGCGCGCAAACATCAGGTGCGGCGCGTTGGTCATGCTTTCCATGCCACCGGCCACCACCACGCGGGCGCTGCCGGCGGCCAGCATGTCATGGCCAAACATCATGGCGCGCATGCCGCTGCCGCACATCTTGCTCAGCGTCACGGCGCCCGCACTTTGCGGCAGGCCGGCCTTCAGCGCCGCCTGGCGCGCCGGTGCCTGGCCCTGGCCGGCCATCAGGCAGTTGCCCATCAACACCTCGTCAACAGCGTCGCCCGGCACGCCGGCGCGCTGCACGGCGGCCTGGATGGCGACGGCACCCAGTTCCCAGGCCGCGAAGGTGGAAAAGTCGCCCAGCAGGCCACCGATGGGCGTGCGTGCGGCAGAGACGATGACAACGGGGTCGGTGGCGGCCATGGCGGTGTTCCTGCAAGGGGGCCGGGTGAGGCCCGGCAAGCCGCCATTTTGACGCGCCGCAGCAGCTCGTGCTGCCCGGGGCCTCAGCCTTCGACGCCGGCCCCGGCGCGGGCCGGCACGGGGGTGTTGCCGTCGCCCACCACATAGACGCAGTTGCGGCCCGCGGCCTTGGCCGCGTACAAGCCGCGGTCGGCGCGTTCCAGCGTCAGCGTGATGGGTTCGCCGGGCTTGAACTGCACCAGGCCGGCCGACACCGTCACCAGCCCCTGCGGCATGCCGCCCACGGCCGCGGCGGCCACGGCCCGGCGCACGCGTTCCATCACCGGCGTGGCCTCGCGCAGCGAACGGTTGGCCATGATGATCAGGAATTCCTCACCGCCCCAGCGGCCCAGCACGTCCAGCACGCGGGCGTGGCCGCGCGCCACTTCGCCAAAGCCGCGCAACACGCGGTCGCCCACGACATGGCCGTACTGGTCGTTGATGCGCTTGAACAGGTCCAGGTCGAGCAGGCCCACGCAGAAAGGCGCGCCCTCGCGCCGGGCCCGTTCCACTTCCAGTGTCAGCAGTTCGTGCAGGTGGCGGCGGTTGCTCAGGCCCGTGAGCTCGTCGCGCGTGGCCATGGCCTGGATTTGCAACAGCGCGGCCTGCAGTTCGACCTTCTGCTGGCGCAGCCGGTGCACCAGCTGGCTGATCCGGTAGGCCAGCGCCGTGGCGCAACCGATGTTGATGGCACCCACCGCCAGGTGCAGCAGTTCGGCACTGTGCCCTTTGGGCGAAGGCGCGTGCCAGGCCGTCCAGCCGATGGCCACGGTCAGCGACACGGCGGCGGCCCCGCCCATCTGCAGGGTCTGGCGCGGTGTCAGGCCCAGCGCGCCGAACATCAACACCAGCACGGGCATGCTGACCAGCGCACCCCGGCCGTCTTCCAGCGTGGTGTAGGCCAGCACCAGCGTCGTCATGGCCACCAGCATCTGCGGGCGCGTCAGGGCCGGGTCGCGCGAAAGGCGCAGGCTCAAGCCGCTGCGCACCAGGCCATAGAACATCAGCCCCTGGCCGAGGTACATCGCCATCAACCAGGCCGAGGTGCCGGGGCGCGACAGGCCCAGGCCCACGGTCAAAGCCTGGGCTGCGCAGTAGACGCACAGCAGCGCCAGGGCCAGCAGCGTCTGCAGGCTGGCCGTGCGCACAGGCCCCGGCCGACCCACCAACAGGTCAGCCAAACCCCGACCGGCTGCCGATTGGTTCATGACCGTTGATTTCGGCGGCTGGGCACCCGTCCTTGAGCCCAGCGGGCCCGCACCCGGCGAAAAAAAGACGGCGGCTGGTGGTGGTGAAGGGGTGAGGACGAGGGTGTTACGGCGCGCGAAGCGCCTGCTGCACGCGCTGCATGAAGCCCGGTGCGTGGCTGGAATCCAGCCAGCGCACCACCACCACGGCGTTCCACTCGGGTTCCACCCACACGTAGTGCCCGCCGGCGCCCACCATGAAGCTGCTGCGCGCTGAAGCGCCGGGAAACGGCACGCCGCCTGGGTTCAGCCACATCAGCCAGCCGTAGAACGGCGCCAGTGCGGTGGGGCATTGCATCTGCTGCGTCCAGGCCGCGGGCACGCGTTGCTGCCCGCCCCACTGGCCCTGGTTCAGCATCAGCTGGCCCAGCAGCGCCAGGTCGCGCGCGCTGATGCGCAGGCCGGCGCCCCAATGGGTGCCGCCGGGCACCGACTGCACGCGGCGGCCTTCCAGCTGCAGCCAGGCGTCGTCATAACCTTCCCACTGCCAATGGCTGCTGGCACCCAGCGGTTGCATCAGGGCCTGCGCAAACACCTCGGGCAGCGGTTGCTGGAACAGGTGCAGCAGCGCCAGCGACAGCTGGTTGATGCGCACGTCGTTGTATTCCCAGTAGCTGCCCGGTGCCTGCAGCGGGCGCGGGCCGCCCTTCACGCCGCCGGGCGGGCGCGGGTCGTGTGCCACCACGCGCCAGCGGTCCACCTGGTCGGGCAGGTTGAAGCACTGGCCTTCCCATTCGCTGGTCTGCTCCAGCAGGTGGCGCCAGGTGATGCTGCGGTTGTGGTCTGCATCAAAACCGATGCCGGGCAGTTGCGACGACACCGTGGTGTCCACATCGGGCAGCAGACCCCGGCCGTGCGCCACGCCGGCCAGCAGCGCCAACGCCGTCTTGGCCACGCTGAAGGTCTGGTCGGCGCGGTCGGGCTCGCCCCAGGCCGCCACTTCCTGACCGTGCTGCCACACGCAACCCGACACGCCTCCCCGCGGGTGCAGCGGGCCGCGGGCCACGTTGTAGGGCGCAGGGTCGCCGTGGTGCACGCCGTAGGGCTGCTGGCCGGGTGCCGGCGCGGCAGCGGGGTCTCGCGGCCACGGGGTTTCGTGGGCGGTGGCGAATGCGGCGGCTTCGTGCCAGGCGCTGTTCATCATCAAGCCCTGCCGGCAGCGCCGGGCGCCGGGTGCGTGGGGTCCACCCAGTACACGTTCTCAGGCGCTTCGGCCGGCGTGATGTCCAGGTTCACCGCCACGGCTTCGCCGTCGCTGCGGCACAGCACGCATTCCAGCGTCTCGGTCGGGCTGGCGTTGATCTCCTGGTGCGGCACAAAAGGCGGCACGTAGATGAAGTCGCCCGGCCCGGCCTCGGCCACGAACTGCAGCTGCTCGCCCCAGCGCATGCGTGCGCGGCCTTTCACGACGTAGATCACGCTTTCCAGCGGGCCGTGGTGGTGCGCCCCGGTCTTCGCGCCGGCATGGATGTGCACCGTGCCGGCCCACAGCTTCTGCGCGCCGACGCGCGCGAAGTTGATGGCCGCCTTGCGGTCCATGCCCGGCGTCTGTGCGGTGTTGCCGTCCAGCTGGTTGGCGTGCACGACGCGCACGCCGTCGTGTTTCCAGGCCGGCGCCTGGTGGGGCGGGTGGGGCTGGTGGGGGTCGGTAAGGCTCATCGTGGGCTTCCGGTTGCCGGGCGGTGATGAAGCCCGTGGCTGCGAAGCTTAATGGGGAAGAACCCAGCATGCGGGTCGTTGCCAACACGCCCAGCAGGAACCGGTCACCAGGGGTTGCCGCATTCGGATCTTCCCGCAACCGGGGTGCCCCCCTGGGCCACGGGACTTAGCATCGAAGTTTTTCGCCACCGACCTTCTGGAGACCCCCATGGCAAAGGACTACACGTCAATGGAGGACAGCAACCGCTCGTCCAACCCGACGATCCACGAGGTCAGCGACCCCGCGCGCCGCCTGCTGTTGCGCAACGCCAGCGCACTGGCGGCCGTGCCCTGGCTGGCGCCGCTGTGGGGCTGCGCCACGGCGGCCGGCGGCCCCCGGATCGGCTTCAAGGGCATTGCTGCCGGCGTTGGTGACCAGCTGGTGGTTCCCGAAGGTTATGTGGCCACCACGCTGGCCCCGTGGGGCGAGCCAGTGGGCATTCCCGGCAACATGCCGGCGTGGAAGGACAACGCATCGAACACCGCGGCCGAACAGGCCGTGCAGATGGGCATGCACCACGACGGCATGGAGTACTTTCCGCTGGCCGGCAGCAGCACGCGTGGCCTGCTGGCCATGAACCACGAGTACACCGACGACGGCCTGCTGCACGTGGGCGGCTTCAACAACATGAACGCCGAGAAGGTGCAGAAAAGCCAGAACGCGCACGGCCTGTCGGTCATCGAGGTCGAGCTGAAGGAAGGCCGCTGGCAGATGGTGCGCCCGTCGCCCTACGCGCGCCGCTTGCCGATGAGCGCGCCGTTCACGGTGCAGGGCCCGGCTGCCGGCCACGCCCTGATGAAGACCAGCGCCGACCCCGCCGGCACCCGCGTGCTGGGCACGCTGAACAACTGCGCCGCCAGCCAGACGCCCTGGGGCACCTACCTGTCGGGCGAAGAGAACTTCATGTTCTATTTCGGCGGCGGCGACAACATCAGCGCCCATCACCGCCGCTGGGGCATGCGCAAAGACGGTTTCTACCAGTGGGAAAAGTTCGACACCCGCTTCGACGCCACCAAGGAACCCAACGAACCCAACCGCTTTGGATGGGTGGTGGAAGTCGACCCGATGGACCCCACCAGCACGCCCATCAAGCGCACGGCGCTGGGCCGCGCCGCGCACGAAGGCGCGTGGGTGGCCGTCACCAAGAGCGGCCACGCCGTGGTCTATTCCGGCGAAGACGCACGCTTTGAATACATCTACAAGTTCGTCAGCCGCGACCGCATCGCCCCGGGCGGCGCCAAGGCCAACCGTGAGCTGCTGGACCATGGCACGCTGTACGTGGCGCGGTTTGACGCCGACGGCCGCGGGCGCTGGCTGCCACTGGTGCAAGGCCAGGGGCCACTGACCGCCGCCCAGGGTTTTGCCGACCAGGGCGAGGTGCTGGTGAAGGCGCGGCAGGCCAGCGACGCTTTGGGCGCCACCAAGATGGACCGGCCCGAGTGGCTGACCATCGACCCGCAAACAAGCTGGGTGTACTGCACGCTGACCAACAACAGCGCCCGCGGCCAGCCCAACCAGCCCGGTGTGGATGCCGCGAACCCGCGCGCCAACAACAGCATGGGTTCCATCATCCGTTGGAAGGAAGATGGCGACTTCGACGGCCTGGCCTTTGCGTGGAACCACCTGGTACACGCCGGCGACCCGGCCAACGCCCGCGCCGAAGCCAAGGGCAACATCGTGGGCGACATCTACGGCTGCCCCGACGGCATTGCTTTCGGGCCAATGGGCGTGTTGTGGATCCAGACCGACGCGCACGCCACGCAGATGTACAAGGGCGACTTCGAGCGCGTGGGCAACAACCAGATGCTGGCCTGCGACCCCGCCACGGGCCAGACACGGCGCTTCCTGACCGGCCCGACCAACTGCGAGATCACCGGCGTCACGTTCACACCCGACGGGCGCACGATGTTCATCAACGTGCAGCATCCGGGTGAAACGCCCAGCGACCGCAGCGACCCGGCCGACCCCACCCGCTTTTCGCGCTGGCCCGACAACGTGGCCGGCGGCCGGCCGCGTTCGGCCACGGTGGCGATCAGAAAACGCGATGGCGGCATGATCGGCACCTGAGGAACCGGCTTCGCAGCGGGCCCGACGGCGCCCGCGGTCAGCAGGCAGCCCCAATTGCCACGTTGCACACAGGCGCGTTTGCGTTTTTTGAACTGATCGGTTTAAATTGCGACCAATGAGTTCATTGCGAGGCCTGTGAATGATCGCCGAGACACTTCGCCGCTGCGCAGCCCGAGCGGCGTCCTTTCTGTGCGCGGCCCTGGGCTGCAGCGCCGCAGCCTGGGCACAGGCCTCGGCTGCACCGCCGCTGTGGGAGGTGGGCGGCGTGGGCTTCGCCGTTTCGCAACAGGCCTACCCGGGCGCTGACCAGCAGGTGAACCGCGCGCTGGCGCTGCCCTACTTCATCTACCGCGGCGAGGTGCTGCGTGCCGACCAGGACACGGCCGGCATTCGCGCCATCAAGACACCGCAGTTCGAGCTGGACGTGGGAGTGGCCGGCTCATTCGGTTCCGGCGGAAGCGACATCGAAGCACGCAGGGGCATGCGCGCTCTGGGCACGCTGGTGGAACTGGGCCCGCGCCTAAAGTGGAACTTGGGCACCGCACCGGGCGGTGGCCGCTGGCGCGCCGACCTGCCCTTGCGCGCCGTGTTTGACTTGAGCGACGGTGCAGAACACCGGGGCTGGGCTTTCGAGCCCAAGCTGCAGTTTGAAGGGCCGGCCCCGGGCGGCTGGCGCTACAGCGCCGCTGTCAGCGCCATCGTCAGCGACAAGCCGCTGGCGCGCACGTTCTACGGTGTCAGTGCCAGCGAGGCCACGGCCCTTCGGCCGGCCTACAACGCCAAGAGCGGGCTGGTGGCCTGGCGCTTGTCCACTTCAGCCACGCGCAGCCTGGGGCCCGACTGGCGGGTGTTCGGGTTCGCCCGCGTCGACACCGTCTCGGGCGCCGCCAACCAGGCCAGCCCGCTGGTGCGCCAGAGGGTGGGCGGGTCGGTGGGTGTGGGCCTGTCGTACACGTGGTTGCGCTCCGAGCGCCGGGCCATCGATTGAAAGGGCAAAGCATGCCCCGGCTCTTGCTGGCCCTGTGCGGCCTGGCGCTGCTGCTGATGGGGTGTTCAACCGTGAACCCCTATTACGACGCCAGCAAAAAACACCACCGGCCTGACGGCTTCAACAACAACTACATCGACAACTGGCGCGAGAACCAGCCCAGCTTCTTTGCGTGGCAACGCGCGCGCTGGACGGGCACGCTGCCGGCACAAGACGCCAGCCGCGTGAAGGCCGTGGCGCCCGACCTGGCCTACCTGAAGTCCAACACGCGCGACGTCAGCGTCACGTGGATCGGGCATTCCACCGCCCTGTGGCAGCTGGGCGGGTTGAACATCCTGACCGACCCGCACTTCAGCGAGCGCGCTTCGCCAGTCGGCTTTGCAGGGCCGCGGCGCGAAGTGGTGCTGCCGGTGCAGCTGGCGCAGCTGCCGCGCATCGACGTGGTGCTGATCAGCCACAACCATTACGACCACCTGGACGCACCAACCGTGCGGCTGCTGAACCAGCAGGCCGGCGGGCCGCCGCTGTTCATCGTGCCGCTGGGGCTTGACCTGTGGTTGAAGAACGAGGGCGTGCAGCGCGTGCAGCGCCTGGACTGGTGGGACCGGTTCAAGGTGCCAGCGCCCCAGGGTGAGGTGACGGTGCACCTGGTGCCCGTGCAGCACTGGTCCAGCCGCACGCCGTGGGACCGCAATGCCACGCTGTGGGGCGGCTTCGTGGCGCAAGCGGTGGTGGACGGTGCGCCCTACTCGATGTTCTTTTCGGGCGACACGGGCTATTCAAAAGACTTTGCTGACATCGGTGCGCGCTTTGGCGGCTTCGACTTTTCGCAAATCGCCGTGGGCTGCTACCTGCCGCGCTGGTTCATGCAAGACCAGCATGTCAACGAAGACGAAGCCGTGCAAATTCACATGGACGTGAAAAGCAAGCTGTCGATGGGCGTGCACTGGGGAACCTTCCGCCTGTGCGACGACCCGGTTGACGCGCCGATTGACGGGCTGCCCAAAGCGCGGCAGAAAAAGGGCGTGGCCGACGACGCCTTTGTGTTGTTTGCGCTGGGCCAGACACGCGTGCTGAAGCAAGGCGCGCGGTGAAAGCAACCACAGCGGAGTGGTTGCAGGTCCCGCGCCTGCACCGGGCCAAACCCTTGTGCGTGTCCGGGACAAGCGTGAAACCGGCGTTGCCCATAAGCTTGATCACATGACCAAACTCTTGTCCGTGTTTCTGCTGGCCCTGCTGCCCACCGTGAGCCACGCCATCGAAGAACCCAGCTACGAAGTGGTGCGCCAGATCGGCAACCAGGTCGAGGTGCGCCGTTACGCCCCCTATGTGGTGGCCGAGGTGGTGCTGGACGCTTCCGCCGCCGACGCCGGCAACCAGGCCTTTCCCATCCTGGCCGGCTACATCTTCGGCAAGAACAAGGGCGAGCGAAAGATGGCGATGACGGCGCCCGTCACTCAAAGTGCCGAGCCCCTGAAGATGGCAATGACAGCCCCAGTGACGCAAAGCGCCGCGGCCTCGGGCACGCGCGTGCAATTCGTGCTGCCGCGCAGCGTGACGCTGGCCACGGCCCCCGAGCCGCTGGACCCGCGGGTGCGTCTGCGCGAAGAACCGCCGGCGCTGTGGGCGGCCATTCGCTATTCGGGCACCTGGTCGCAGGCCAACTACGAAGAACACCTGGCCAAGCTGAAAGAAGAATTGGCCGCTGCGGGCGTGGCCACCCAGGGCGAGCCGGTGCTGGCGCGCTACAACGGCCCGACGACGCCGTGGTTCCTGCGCCGCAACGAAGTCTGGCTGGCGCTGCGTTGAACGGCAGCACCACGCGGCGCGGCGCCGGCGCTTTCCTGCTGCTGGGCACCCTCGCCGCCCTGAGCACGGCCGTCGCGCAGCCTGCCGCCTTCGCCGAGCGCTACAGCCCCGTGCCGGCCAGTGCCGACGGCATCGGCAAACGCTACATGGGGCGCGAGATTTCCGCGGTGATGGGCTGGCAAGGTGCTGCCTGGCTGGAGCGGGAGGAACGCGAGCGCGAAGAGCGCACCGACCTGCTGCTGGCCGCGCTGGCGTTGCGCCCCGGCATGGTGGTGGCCGACATCGGTGCCGGCACCGGCTACCTGTCGCGCCGCATGGCGCCGGCGGTCGTACCGGGCGGCAAGGTCTGGGCCGTGGATGTGCAGCCCGAGATGGTGAGCCTGCTGCAGGCCGGCGCCCAGCGCGGCGGGTTCACGCAGATCGAAGCGCGGCTGGGCGCTGTCGACGACGTGCGGCTGCCCGCCGGCACGGTGGACCTGGCGATCATGGTCGACGTCTATCACGAGCTGTCGCACCCTCATGAGGTGATGGCCAGCCTGTTGAAAGCCGTGAAGCCCGGCGGCCGCATCGTGTTCGTCGAGTACAAGGCCGAAGACGCCCGCGTGCCCATCAAGCCGCTGCACAAGATGAGCGAAGCGCAGATCAAGCGCGAAGCCGCTGTCTTCCCGCTCGACTGGGAACGCACCGTGAGCACGATGCCCTGGCAGCATGTGGTGGTGTTTCGCAAGCGCGGCTGACGCACCCGCCCAGCGCTACCGCCGGCCTTTGCGCACCCGGGCGCTCTTGTGCGTGCCGACGAAAAAATCATCGGGCTTGGTCTTCACCCAGGCCACGAAGGCTTGCAGCCCGGGGTGCTGCAGCAAAGCCTCGACGGTGGCGTACTGGCGCGCCAGCTCGGCTTCGGTGAACAGCGCATGGATCTGCCGGTGGCACACACGGTGCAACAGCCGCGTCTGGCGCCCACCTTTGCTTTTGGGCACCAAGTGGTGCTGGTCGCGCTGTGCGGGCGGGATCTCGCGCTCGCACAGCGGGCACACCACCTGGCCTTCTGACGCCACGTTCAAGCGCCGTCCTCGCTCAGCAGCAGGCCGCTCGGCGTGGCGGCCACGGCCGGCTCATCGTTGGGGGCGTTGTCTGCCCGCGGCAAGTGCGCCAGCGTGTTGCGGATGAACTGCTTTTCGCAATGGCGGTTGCGCCGGTGTTTTTTTGCCGACGCCCGCTGACCCTGGCGTTTGTCGAAGACCAGGTCACCCAGGCGGCTGAGTTCTCCCAGGTCGGTGATGTCGTTTGGTGAATTGCGGCGGGGCATGGAAGCACGGGCAACGCGGTGGACGCCAGGAGGCAGGCCAGTGCAGCGCCAGGCCGCGCCGCGCCGTCAACCCAGCTGGGCCAGCAACCAGCCGGTGGCTGCGATGTGGCCCAGGGTGACGACCACCGACAGCCCGTGCAACCACTTGAAGCGCTGGCGCTGCCCGGCGTCGGTGGCGCGGTTGATGGCCGGCATCAGGATCTGCCGCACCGGCACGGTGCTCAGGGCCACGGCGGCCATCACAACGGCAAATGCCGTGTTCTCGCCCCACCAAAACAGGGCAGCCAAAGCCGCGGTTGCGATCACAAACGCGTAAAACCACGGAAAGGCTTTGCGCAACACTGCCCCGGCAGTTTTCGCGGGCAGCGCATTGAACACGAAGGCCGCAAAGCCGAACGAGTACAGCGTCATGCCCCCAAACAGCAAGGCCGTGCTCAAGACAGCCAACGACAAGATCATCACAGTGCCTTCATGCCCAAGAGAACTGCAGGCACCGCGCTGGGCCTGATGTTGAAGTTATCTCACCATTGGGCTGTGCACGGGTCCGTGGGGTCATGCCCGAAGAGCCGGCGGGTGGGCAGGCGGGCAGTTTCATCACCCGCGCGGGTTGGCGCTGCCGCGCAGGTCGGCGCGCAGGCCCGGCACCTACAGCGGCCGCAGCCCCGCCAATCTCTTCAGCTGCGCCGATTCCTGCTCGGCCACGCGCTGGATGTAGGCCTGGAATGCCGGGTCTTCGCCGCGCAGCAGGAAGGGCAGCGCGCGGTGGAAGTCTTCGCGCTGGCACCACTCATGCATGTAGTCGTCCCACGAGTTCCAGCGCCGCTGTTCGGTGGCCGTCATCTCGGGTTTCCAGGCCACCAGGTAGGCGCGTTCAAACAGGCTGACCAGCATGTCGAAGATGACCAGCATGCGCTCGCTCTGCTCGGGCGTGGGGTCGGGCAGCGCCGCGGCCGTGCGCAGCTGCAGGTCGCTGTTGGCCAGCACCACTTTCAGGAAGTCGATGTAGGCATCGGCCAGGTGCAGGTAGGCCGCTTCTTCTTCGTTTTCACGCTCGGCCCGCTCTTGCTTGATGAACACCCAGATGCCGAAGGGCAGGCCGATCACGGTCACCACAAAACTGGCCAATTCCAGCAGCTCGTGCAGGCTCATGGTGGCAGCCCCTTCCATGGCGTTCAGGCCCTGGCGCCCAGCGTGAAACGTTGGGACGGTTCGCACGGGTACACGTCGCCCATGTTCACCGTGCACCAGACCTCGCCGCTCATGGCTTCCTCTTCGTTGGGCGGCTCGGGCACGCGGCGGAAATTGCAGTCGCTGAGGTGTTCAATTTCGTCACAGTCGCAGAACACCACTTTGCCATGGCGCGTGACGCCGAAGTTCTTCCACAGCATGTCGCCGGGGAAGGTGTTGGCCGCCCCCAGCGTGTCGGCCATGCGGCCCGCCAGGCAGGCTCCCTTGTTGCGGTAGAACAAGCTGGACAGCACCTGGATCTGGAAACTGGGCGGGGCCGCAGGCCGCGGGCGTTGTGCCTTCAGGCCCCGACCGGGCCGAATCCGGTGTCGTCGTCCTCGACCCCATCGCCAGCCATGGCCAGCCCGGACTGCGGTGCGCGGGGGTAGCGCTTGAGCGCATTGCCAAACACCGGCACGATGTGCTCGGGGCCGTTCATGGTGACCTGCAGGTTTTTCAGCAGGCCGTCTTTAAGGCCATACACCCAACCGTGAACCGCCACCTCTTGGCCGCGCGCCCAGGCGTCCTGCAGCACGGTGGACAGCGCCACGTTGCCCACCTGTTCAATGACATTCATCTCGCACAGGATGTCTTCCTGTTCGGCCGCCGGCAGGTGGTCCAACCGCTTGCGGTGGCGCAGCCGCACGTCTTTCACATGGCGCAGCCAGTTGTCGGCCAGGCCGATGCGGATGCCGCTCAAGGCCGCGCGCACACCGGCGCAGCCGTAGTGCCCCACCACGATGATGTGCTTGACCTTCAGGTGTTCCACCGCGAACTGGATGGTGGACAAGGCGTTCAGGTCGCTGTGCACCACCACGTTGGCCACGTTGCGGTGCACGAACACCTCGCCCGGGTCCAGCCCGGTGATCTCGTTGGCCGGCACGCGGCTGTCGGCGCAGCCAATCCACATGTAGCGCGGCGTCTGTTGCTGCGCCAGCCGGGTGAAGAAGCCGGGTTCGCGCTGTTCAGTGGCTGCGGCCCAGGCGCGGTTGGCCTGCAGCAGAACCTGCAGCTCGTCCGGGGGCGTGGCGGGGTGGGCGGTTTCGGAAGTCATGAAGGAAGTGTAGGCAGGAGATGTTCACCCGGCGTGGCTCCGGGCAGGTTTGCACCGAATGGCACAGCATCGTGGCCGCGCCTTGAAAGCCCAGGTTTCACATCGTTTCCGCGAACAGCTCGCGGCCGATCAGCATGCGCCTTATCTCGCTGGTGCCGGCGCCAATCTCGTACAGCTTGGCGTCGCGCCACAGGCGGCCCAGCGGGTAGTCGTTGATGTAGCCGTTGCCACCGAAGATCTGGATGCCTTCGCCGGCCATCCAGGTGGCTTTTTCGGCACACCA
Organism: Burkholderiales bacterium; assembly: GCA_043717565.1. Lineage (GTDB taxonomy): Bacteria > Pseudomonadota > Gammaproteobacteria > Burkholderiales > Burkholderiaceae_C > Rubrivivax. The sequence goes on from JAYSXE010000336.1 coordinate 16,644, forward strand.
CAGGATGACGCTGGCGCAGTCCTTGCGCACCTGGCGCACGTGCTCGGCGCCCAGCAGGTCCAGGTTCTTGCCCACGGTGTAGCAGAAGGCGCGGCCGGCCTGCAGCACGGTGTACATGTCGGCCACCTTGCCCTGGATGAGCTGGAATTCGCCGATCGATTGCCCGAACTGCTTGCGGTCGTGCGTGTAGGGCACCACGTTGTCCATCACCGCCTGCATGATGCCGATGGGGCCTGCAGCCAGCACCGCGCGTTCATAGTCCAGCCCGCTCATCAGCACCTTGGCGCCACCGTTCAGCGCGCCCAGGATGTTGGCTGCCGGCACTTCCACGTCGTTGAACACCATCTCGCCGGTGTGGCTGCCGCGCATGCCCAGCTTGTCCAGCTTCTGTGCGGTGGAAAAGCCCTTCATGCCCTTCTCGACAATGAAGGCCGTGACACCACGCGCGCCCAGTTCGGGCTCGGTCTTCGCGTAGACCACCATGGTGTGGGCGTCGGGGCCGTTGGTGATCCACATCTTGGTACCGTTGAGCAGGTGGTAGCCGCCCTTGTCTTCGGCTTTCAGCTTCATGCTGATGACGTCGCTGCCGGCACCGGGCTCGCTCATCGCCAGCGCGCCCACGTGCTCGCCGCTGATCAGCTTGGGCAGGTACTTGCGCTTTTGCGCCTCAGTGCCGTTGCGCTTGAGCTGATTGACGCACAGGTTGCTGTGCGCGCCGTAGCTCAGGCCGATGCTGGCGCTGGCGCGGCTGATCTCTTCCATCGCGATCATGTGCGCCAGGTAGCCCATGTTGGCGCCGCCGTAGGTTTCGGGCACAGTGATGCCCAGCACGCCCAGCGCGCCCATCTTTTCCCACAGGTGCATCGGGAACTGGTCGTTGCGGTCGGTATCGGCGGCCAGCGGCGCGATCTCGGTTTCGGCGAAAGCATGCACCGCGTCGCGCAGCGCGTCGATGTCTTCACCAAGCTGGAAATTCAGGCCGGGCAGGTTCATCGCGGGGCTCCTCGCTGTTGACGTTGACGTGAACGTCAATCATACGAGAGCACCTTGCGGCGCACCCCGGCCGGAAGCGGCCACGTGCTGGGCCGATCGAGGGCCAGCGACTCAGCGGGGTTTGCGCGCCTTGCCGCCGGCCGGCGCACCCAGCAGGCTCTTGCAGCGCGCCTCGTGCTGGCTGATCTCGGCCAGCGTGATCTCGATGTCTTCGCGCTGCTGTTCCAGCTGCTGGCGGTGTTCACCCAGCACGCCCAGGAAGGCGCTGAGCTGCTGCGTGGTGTCTGAAGGCGAGTCATACATGTCCACCAGCTGCTTGATGTCCAAGAGACTCAGGCCCAGCCGCTTGCCGCGCAGCGTCAGCTTCAGCCGCGTGCGGTCGCGCTGCGAATACACGCGGTTGCGGCCCGACCGCGCGGGCGCGAGCAGGCCCGTGTCTTCATAGAAGCGGATGGCGCGGGCCGTGATGTCGAATTCCTGCGCGAGCTGGCTGATGGTGTAGCTGGCGGCGGCGCCAGCGCCGGCCGCTGGGGGGCTCTTGCGGGCGCGCGGTGCGGGGCGCTGTGGGGGCATGGCAAATCTGTACTGCTGCAAAGCTGGAGCCGCGAATATACAAACCGGCACCGCGCCACCGCTTCGCGGCCCGGGCGAAAAAAAAGGGCAGGCGGTCGGACGACCGGCACTGCCGCTGCAAAGGGTGCGCCTCCCAACGCACGCCCATTTCCCCGTAAAGGCGCCTGTTGGCCCGGTGGCCGCGTATGCCGATGGGCTGGCGACACCCGCAACCGCCGGCCGGTACCGCCGGCGCCGGAGCGCCGCGGCTGGATGACAGCGACGGCCGCAAATGTGCCGCCGTACCCGGGCCGCTGTCATCCTCGGAATTGATGAGGACCAACAACCCGGGCGGTGAACACGGTGCGCCGACTGCCCCCGGCACCGCAGCCAGTCGGTGGCGATTCAGTCCAGCACGGGCAGCACTTCGCGCCGCAGCGCGCCGCGCGCGGCCTCGAAGCCCGGCAGTGCAGAGCGCACCACGTCCCAGAACGCGGTGCTGTGGTTCATCTCGCGCAGGTGCGCCAGTTCATGGGTGACCACGTAGTCGATGACCGGCAGCCCGAAATGCACCAGACGCCAGTTCAGCCGCACGCTGCCGTCAGCGCTGGCGCTGCCCCACCGGGTGTTGGCCGAGCTCAGGCTCAGGCGCTTCATCTTCACGCCCAGGGTCTGCGCAAAGTGGTTGCAGCGTTCTTCAAAGATGCGTTTGGCCTGGCGCTGCAGCCAGCTTTGCACCAGGTCGCGAATCTGGTCGGGGGCGGCAGTTTGCGGCAAGCCCAGGTGCAGCGTCAGCCGCGTCACGCCGGGCAGGGTGTCGGCGTCGGAATGCAATACGGCGCCACTGGTCCTGGGGTCCAGCACCATGATCACGGTTTCGCCCAGAAAAGGCACGCTGCCGCCTTCCTGCCACTGCACGCGGGCCGCCTGCAAGCGGGATGCGCGTTCGCGCTGTTCCTGCAGCTTGCGCAGGATCCAGGTCGCCTTCTCGCGCAGCGCCGCTTCGATCTCTGACTGGCCCACCCAACGCGGCGCGCTGACGCTCAAACCTTCCACGCCCACCACAAAGCCGATGCTGCGGCGGCGCGAACGGCGCAATTCGTAGGCCACGCGGTGGCCGGCCAACAAGGCCTCGCGGTGCGACCGGGGGTGCCGATACTCCGGCGCCAAGGGCTGTGTGGGTGGCGCACCCAGACTTGAAGCTGCGCCGTCCGACACCTTGCTGCTGCCCGCGCCGGCAGCAGCGGGCGCGCGCGCCGGGCCCGCAGCCGACGCCGGCGGCTGCGGATGCAGCGACAAGTGCTGGGGTTGCGCCAGTTCGGCCGGTGGCGGCTCGTCAAACAGCGAAAGCTGCTGCGGTGGAACCTGGGCGGGAGGCTGCGGCATGGCCCTTGATTCTAGGTGGCCCGTCGTCGCCTTGTGGCCGGCACCACTGGCGATGGCGATGAGGCGTTCAGCCCGGCGCTGGCCCCTTCGCGGTAAGCGCCGAACAGGTCGCGCAATGGCGGTTGGGGCGCGGCCGGCGCGCGGGTCAGCGACAGCTGCAGTTCGGCCAAATGGCGCTTCATTTCAGCACCGGCCGCGTGGGCAGACCGGCCCAGCGCCGCCACCAGGTCGACGTGCCGGTGTGCCACGCAAGCGGGGCCACCACGGGCCTTGAAGGTGGCCATCAGCATGGACGTGCTGGGCAGCAGGCCGTCCAGCAGCTTCAGGAACAAGGGGTTGCCGTGCATCTGCGCCAACGCGCGGTGGAACTCGCCCGACAGGCGCACGGCTGCAGCCGCGTCGCCCGCGCGGTCGGCGGCAGATTCGGCAGCGGCCAGGTCGTGCAGATGCTGCAGTTGGGTGGCCGTCAGGCGGCCCCCCAGGCGGCGCGCAATCTCGCACTCGACAACGCGGCGGGCTTCGAACACGTGGGCCGCGTCCTTCAGCGCCGGCATGGGCACCCGCGCACCGCGGTTGTGCGCCAGTTCCACCACCTGGTCTTGCGCCAGCCGCTGCAGGGCCTGGCGCACCACGGTGCGCGACACCCCAAAGCCGGCCGCCAGCTCTTCTTCGCGCAGCCAGGCCCCGGGGCCCAGGCGGTTTTCCAGCACGGCGGCATAGATACCCTGGTAGACGCGGTCGGTGGCCGTCGGGTGTGCAGGGGTGGGCGCAGGGGTGTGCGCAGCGGTGTACGCAACGGCGGGCGCGGCGGCGGGTGCGGATGGGGCTGCGGCCCTGGCGCCCGGCACCGGGTGCCGGTTGAAGCCGTCGGCCTTGGGCATGCCGCAGCCCCCAGACGTTCAGCCGGCAGCGGTAGCGCGCGCGGCCAGCGCCACCAGGCTGCGGTCGCTGCCCGGCGGGCCCACCAGCGACAGGCCCAGCGGCGCACCCAGCCGTGTGCTGCCCGGCAGGCTGAGCTGCGGCAGCCCTGCCAGGCCGGCCATGCACAGCAGCCGGATGGCGCTGTTGCGGTAGTCGTCCAGCGCCGACTCGGGTTCGCTTCGCAGCGGCGCCACGTCGGGCATGGTCGGCAGCAGCATCACGCCGTCAGCGCCCAGCAGCGTGTGCAGGTGGGCGCGGTAGCGGGCGCGGAAGGCGGTGGCTGCCGCCACCTGTTCGTCGGTGACCTGTGCGCTCCAGGCGAAGCGCTCGGCCACGCCCGGGCCCAGCGGCGGCTGGTAGCGCGAGATGAAGGGCCCGTCTGTGGCCCAGGCTTCACGGCCCTGGATGCAGCGGTAGTTCCAGTACATCGCATCCAAGTCATCCAACACCGCCTGCACCGGCTGCACGGCGCCCAGCAGGTGTTCAAATCGCTGGCGCAGCGGCGCCAACGCAGCCGCCACCTCGGGCGGCACGAGCGCCCACAAGTCGGTGGGCAGCAGCAAGCGCACGGCGGCTGGCAGCGGCGTCGGGTCGGCGCCCAGCAGCACATCGGCCACCCGGGCGAAGGTGGGCACGTCCCGCGTGAACCAGCCACAGGTGTCCAGGCTGGGCGACAGGTCCATGCAGTCTTGCAGCGACACGCGGCCGTGTGTGGGCCGCAAGCCCACCAGGCCGCAGTGGCTGGCCGGCGCGCGCACCGAGCCGCCGGTGTCGGTGCCCAGCGCCAGGTCGGCCAGGTGGTTGGACACCGCTGCCGCGCTGCCGCTGGAAGAGCCGCCGGTGATGCGGTCGGGCGCATGGCCGTTGATGGGTGCGCCGAAGTGCGCGTTGTTGCCGTTCATCGAAAAGGCCAGCTCGTCGGTGATGACCTTGCCCACGAAGCGGGCCCCGGCATCCAGCAGGCGCTGCACCGTGGGCGCCGTGCGTGTTTGCACACCATTCAACGCCAGCATCAGCGGCTGGCCACCGCTGGTGGGGTAGCCCGCCACGTGGAAGAGGTCTTTCACCGCGAAGGTCAGGCCCGCCAGCGGGCCGGTTGGCGCATGCGCCACCGGCACATCGGCATAGGGCATGAAGGCGCGCGCGGTGTCGTTGACGTGGGGCATGGCGGTGCTTCCTGATGGGCCGAGGCAGCGGCGGATTCAGCCGGGCGCCGGTGCGGTAGCCTCGGTGCGCAGGCAACGCACACGGTGGTCGGGCGCCAGGAAGCGCACCTCGGGCTGCACCTGCCGGCAGCCTTCGTCGGCGAAGTTGCAGCGCTCGGCAAACGAACAGCCGGGCGGCAATGCCGACAGGTCGGGCGGCGCGCCGGCTATGGTCTGCAGCCGCTGGCCAGGCGCCAGCGCGCCGTGCGCGCGGCTGCGCAGCAGCGCCTGCGTGTACGGGTGGCGCGGTGCTTTCATCAGCATGCGCACGGAGCCTTCTTCGACGATGCGGCCGGCGTACATCACCGCCATGCGGTCGGCCACTTCCACCGCAGCGCCGATGTCGTGCGTGACGAAGATGACCGCCAGCCCCAGTTCACGCTGCAATTCACGCAGCAGCAGCAGCACCTGGATCTGCACCGTGGCGTCCAGCGCCGTGGTGGGCTCGTCGGCCAGCAGCAGTTGCGGGCGGCAGGCCAGCGCCAGCGCGATCATGGCGCGCTGGCGCATGCCGCCGCTCATTTCATGCGGGTAGGCCTGCAGCCGGCGTTCGGGGCTGGGGATGCGCACACGCTCGAACAGCGCCAGCGCGCGGGTGTGTGCATCGGCGGCCGACACGTCTTCGTGGCGGCGGATGCTCTCGACGATCTGATCGCCCACGGTGTACACCGGGTCCAGCGCGAGCAGCGGTTCCTGGAAGATCATCGAAGCCACCTTGCCGCGGTAGTCGGCCAGCGCGCGCGGCGCGAGTTGCAGCACGCTGTGCTCACCCACCTGCACATGGCCGCTGATCTGCGTGCGGCGCGGGTCGTGCAGGCGCAGCAGCGAACGCAGCGTCACGCTCTTGCCAGAGCCGCTTTCGCCAATCAGCGCCACCACTTCACCGCGCTGAACGCTCAGGTCCACACCCCCGACGGCATGCACCGGACGCCGCCCGCCGGTGAAGGTGACTTTGAGGTTGCGCACCTGCACGAAGGCGCTGGCCGCGTCGCGGGCGGTGGCGGTGGCCGGGGCGGCCTTGCCAGGGTGGTGCAAGCTGGTGTTCATGCGGCCACCTGGATGGGGATGGCCTTGCTGTGGCCACTGCCCGCTTCATGGATCAGGCAGGCCACGCGGTGCCCCTGCGCATCAGCGGCCAGCGCTGGCGCGCGCTGGCTGCACAGCGGTTCGGCCAACGCACAGCGCGTGTGGAAGCGGCAACCGCTGGGTGGATTGATGGGGTTGGGCGGGTCGCCGGCCAGCGGCGGCACTTCGGTGCGGCGATCGGGGTCCATGGCCGGGATGCTGGACAACAGCGCGCGCGTGTAGGGGTGGCGCGGGCTTTCGAACAGCGTTTCGCTACCGCCCAACTCGGCCACCTGGCCCAGGTACATCACCATCACGCGGCTGCTCATGAAACGCACCACGTTCAGGTCGTGGCTGATGAAGATGTAGGTCAGGCCGAACTCGTCCTTCAGGTCCAGCAGCAGGTTCAGCACCTGCGCTTCCACCGACTTGTCCAGCGCCGACACCGCCTCGTCCAGGATGATCAGCCGCGGCTGCAGCGCCAGCGCGCGCGCGATGTTCACGCGCTGGCGCTGGCCGCCTGACAGTTCGTGCGGGTAGCGTTCTGCAAAGCGGCGCGGCTCCAGGCCCACGCGCGAAAGCAGGCTGCGCGCGCGGTCCACGGCCTCGCGTTGCGGCGTGCCGTGTACCTGCGGCGCAAAGGCGATGCTGTCTTCGATGGTCAGGCGCGGGTTTAGCGAGGCATAGCTGTCCTGGAACACCATTTGCACCTGGCGGCGGTAGTCCTTCAGGCCCAGCCCCGGTGTGCCAACGCCGGCGCCGTCAAAGACGATGTCGCCACGGTCGGGTGCTATCAGGTGCATCAGCAAGCGCGCCGTGGTGCTTTTACCGCAGCCGCTTTCGCCCACCACGCCCAGCGTTTCGCCGCTGAAGACGTCAAAGCTCACGCCGTCCACCGCACGCACCACGCCGCCGCCGCGGCCGAAGACGTCTTTTTTCAGCGGGAAGTGCTTCACCAGGTCTTGCACGTGCAACAGCGGCGCCGCACCCTTGCCCGCGTTCAGTGCCTCGGTCATTGCTTGATCTCCATCGCGCTGCGCAGGCCGTCGGACAGCAGGTTGAAAGCGATGGACGTTATGAAGATCATCAGGCCCGGCAGCGCGGCGATCAGCGGCTGCGTGTAGATGGCTGTGCGCAGTGTGTTCAGCATCAGCCCCCACTCGGGTTCGGGCGGCTTGACGCCCAGGCCCAGGAAGCTCAGGCCCGAGGCCAGGATCATGCTGACCGCGATCAGGCTGGTGGCATACACAAAGATGGGCCCCAGCACGTTGCCCAGCACGTGCACGCGCACGATGGTGAAGGCGTTGGCGCCGCTGGCGCGCGCAGCTTCGACAAAGTCGCGGGTGCGGATCTGCGTGGTCACGCTCTCGGCCACGCGCGCCAGCGGCGGTATGAACACGATGGTCAGCGAAATCAGCGAATTGGTAATGCCGGCACCCAGGGCACCGCTGAGCGCAATGGCCAGCAACACCGACGGGAAGGCGTAGAACACGTCGATGGTGCGCATGATCAGTGTGTTGGTCAGCCCGCCGGCATAACCGGCCAGGATGCCGATGAACGAGCCGATGACAAAAGCGCAGATGACCGGCGTGATGCCCATGAACAGGCTCAGGCGCGCACCCACCATCAGCCGGCTCAGCAGGTCGCGGCCCAGTTCGTCGGTACCCAGCGGATAGCCCTCGGTGCCGATGGGCTTCAGCCGGCTGAGCATGGACGAAGCGTAGGGGTCGGCCGGCGCGATCAGGCCGCCGAAGAGGGCCAACACCAGCAGCACGGCAATGACCAGCGCCGCGCCCATGGCCGTCTTGTTGCGCAGCAGCCGCTGCAGCACCGTCTGCCAGTAGCCGGGCGACCGTTCGAAAGCGACGGCCGGCGCGTGGGCGGGGTTGACGGTGACGTTGAGCATCGAAGTGAGCCGTTCAGGACCGGGCGATGCGCGGGTCGAGCAACGTCTGGATGACATCGACCACCAGGTTCAACACCACGAAGAACATCGCCAGCACGAGGATGGTTCCCTGCAGCAGCGGCAGGTCGCGCTGGAAGATGGCGCTGTTGAGCAAGAAGCCGGTGCCCGGCCATGCGAACACGGTTTCAATCAAGATGCTGCCGCCCAGCAGGTAGCCCAGCTGCAGGCCCATCACCGCCAGCGCGGTGGGCGCGGCGTTTTTCACCACATGCTTGAAAACACCAAAGTCCGTCAGGCCCTTGGCGCGCAGGCCGACCACGAATTCCTGCGCCAGTATTTCAGCCACCAGCGCGCGCACGGTGCGCGCGATGATGCCCATGGGAATGACGCTCATGGTCAGCGCCGGCAGCACCATGTGGCGGATGTACTCCCAAGTCCAGACCCAGTCGGCACTGCTGCCGGGGCCGGCGCCGCTGGAAGGCAGCCAGGGCAGCAGCACCGAGAACACGATGACCAGCACCATGCCCAGCCAGTAGTGCGGCACGCTGACGCCCAGCACCGCGGTGAAGCTGGCCAGCTTGTCGACCCAGCTGTTCTGGAAGTAGCCGGCCACAAAGCCGAACAGGCAGCCGAAGATGAAGCCGATGAGCGTGGCCAGCACCGCCAGCCGCAACGTGTTGCCCACGGCCTTCATCACCTCGTCGGCCACTGCGCGGTTGCTGGCGATGCTGGTGCCCAGGTCGCCCTGCAGCGCACGCCAGACCCACGACGCAAACTGCTCGGGCAGGCTGCGATCGAAGCCGTACAGCGTGCGCAGCTGTTTCTGCAGGTCTTCGCTGGCGTCGGGTGGCAAGATGCTGACCAGTGGGTCACCCGGCGCCAGGTGCACCAGCGCAAAACACACCAGCGCCACACCCAGCATGATGGGCAGGGTGTAGAGCAGGCGGCGCAGCAGGTAGTGCAGCATCAATCCATCGTCATCGTGGCGATGTCGATGAACCAGCTCTTGGGCTGCACCACGTTTTTCACCTTCGCGTTCATCGCCCGCGGGCCCACGTCGTGCGCAATCCACACGAAGGGCGCTTCTTCGACGATGCGGGCGTGCAGCTTCGATAGCGCCACGTCGCGCGCCTTGTCTTCAAACGTGCCGCGCGCGTCGGCAATCAGCTTGTCGAACTCGGCATTGCCAAAGTAGCCCCAGTTGTTGGACACCGGCGGGAACGTCTTGGTGCTGGTGAACCGCACCATTGCGAAGAAGGGGTCCATCGCCGCGAAACTGACGTTGATGGCGTTGGCGCCGTTGGCTGACGGGTCTTTCGCGCCCTTGCGCCAGTTGGTGAACAGCGTGTTCCATTCAATGACGTCGAACTGCACGTCAAAGCCGCACTTCTTCAGGCTTTGCTGCGCGAATTCGTTCATCGGCAGCGGTTGCATCTGGCCCGAGCCGCTGGCGCTGATCTGCACCTTCACCTTCAGCGGCTTGGCCGGTGTGTGGCCAGCCTCGGCCATCATCTTCGTGGCTTCGGCGGGGTCGTAGCGAATGTCGAACTTCGGGTTGCCCCACCACGGGTGGCCCGGGGGTACGGTGCCCTTGGGCACGCCCATCATGCCGCCCAGCAGCTTCAGCATGCCGGTGCGGTCCACACACAGGTTGGCGGCGTGGCGCACGCGCTTGTCCAGCCAGGGCGAGCCTTCGGCAAAACTCAGCTGCCAGGGCCAGACGTGCGGCTGCGGGTTGAAGTACATCTTGTGCCCGCGCTGCGTGATGGCGGCCATCGCATCGGGCGCCGGTGCCTCGATCCAGTCGACCTGGCCCGACAGCAATGCGGCCGTGCGTGCGTTGGCTTCGGGCATCGGCAGCATCACCACGCGGTCGATCTTGGGCGTGCGCTTGGGGTCCCAGTAGGCCTTGTTGGCCACCACTTCCAGCCGTTCGCGGGCCACGAAACGCGCCATCCTGAACGGGCCGCTGCCGCTGGCGTCGGCGGCAAAGGCTGTCCACGCGGCCTTGGCCTTGTCGGCCGGCGTGACACCAGCAGCCGCGTCGAATTTTTTCTGCCAGTGCGCCGGGCTGGCCATGAACAGGTTGGTCAGGTTCAGCGGCAGAAAGGCGTCGGGCTCGCTGGTGGTCAGTTCCACCGTCAGGTTGTCGATCTTCTTGGCACTGCGCAGCGTGGGCATGCGGCTGGCCGTCACGCCCACCTGGCTGGCGTCGAAGTGCACGGCGTCCTTGTCCAGCACCTTCTGCACGTTCCACACCACGGCGTCGGCCGTGAAGTCGCTGCCGTCGTGGAACTTCACGCCCGGCCGCAGCTTGAAGACCCACTTGGTCTTGTCCTTGGCGTCGACCTGCCAGCTCAAGCCCAGGCCCGGTATCAGCACACTCGCCGCGTCGGCCTTGGACAGATCCCAATGGGTCAGCGCGTCGTACAGGGGGATGCCGGTGAAGCGGTTGCCCTCAAAGCCCTGGTCGGGCTGGCCCAGCGTGCGCGGGATGTCGGCCGCCGTCATGGCCACACGAAGCACCTTTTCTTGCGCGGCTGCCGGGCCGGCGGCCCACAGGGCCGCAGCCACCGCAACGACCGGCGCCCACTGGGGCAAGGGACTATTCTTCATGGGCACGCTCCTGGATGAATGGTTGGAAAGGTCGACGGAAAAAAGTGGAAAGGAAGGACGGGTCTGCGCGCAGCACGCAGCCCCGCACCTGAAGCACTGGAAGCACCTGACTCGGTGGCCGCATCGCCTGCTGGCACGCTGGCAGGCACGCCGCCAGGCTGACCGCGGCCATCACCACCCTCTTCGCAATGGACGTGCCAACATGCGCCCCCAGCAGCCACCGCGTCCCGCACCAGATCTGTGCAAACCTTGGAGCGGGCTGCACTGCTTTGTATGCAAAATGCACCAGCATCACCATCGGTAGTTGCCTTATCCGCAAACCGGCCGGCTTTCTGGCCCGCGCCACGAGCTGGCGCAGCATTTGCGGCTGGGGCTGCAACGCCGTGGTGCCGCCGCCAAGGCATGCCGGCGCGCCATGACTGAGAGAACCCGGCCCATGAAATTGCTGCTGCTGAACCCCAACACGTCCCAGGCCATGACCGACGGCATGGCCGCCACGGCGCAGGCGGTGGCAGCCGCCGGCACAGTGGTGGTGGGCCGGCAGCCGACGTTCGGCCCGGTCAGCATCGAAAGCCACTTCGACGACGTATTTGGTGCCGCCGGCGTGGCTGAACAGGTGCGGCTGGCTGCGCCCGAAGGCTTTGACGCAGTGGTCGTTGCCTGCTTCGGCGACCCCGGCCTGGACGCTGCGCGCGAACTGACCACGGCGCCGGTGCTGGGCATTGCCGAAGCCGCCTTTCATGCCGCGTCTTTCGTGGCCACCGGCTTCAGCGTCGTGACCACGATGACGCGCACCTGCGTCATTGCCGAGCGCCTGGTGCACCGCTACGGCTTCGAACGCACCTGCCGCGGCATCCACGGCACCGACATCCCGGTGCTGGCGCTGGAACACTGCGGTGAAGACACCATCGCCCAGATCGAAGACGCCGCGCGCCAGGCACTGCGGCAGGACCGCAGTGGCGCCATCGTGCTGGGCTGCGGTGGCATGGCCGCACTGTGCCGCACGCTGCAGCAGCGTCTGGGCGTGCCAGTGGTGGACGGCGTCTCGGCCGCGGTGAAGATGGCCGAAGCGCTGGTGGCGCTGGGCCTGAAGACCGAAAAGACGGGCGACTACGCGCCGCCGCTGCCCAAGCGCTGGGTGGGCTGGGCGCAGCCGCTGGGAAGCCCGACGCCACTGGCCGGTTCACCCGACTGACCGGCAGCGGCGGTCACCGGGCCCCTTGCTCGCCACGCGCTAGACCGCACGAAATTCAGCCGTTCACACCGCCGGGTAAGCCTCGGGGTCGATGCGCCGCATCTCGGCTTCGATCCAGGTTTCCACCTCGCGCATCAGTTCATCAGGCTCGCGGCCCGCGCTGCTGATGGGCCGGCCGATGCTCACGTCCACCACGCCCGGCCTCAGCAGGAAGCTCTTGCGCGGCCAGCACTTGGCGCTGCTGGCCGCGATGGGCACGATGGGCACCGCGCTTGCAATGGCCAGGCGCGCAGCGCCGCTCTTGTACACCCCCTGGCTGCCGCGCGGCGTGCGCGTGCCTTCGGGGAACATGATGACCCAGTTGCCCTGCTCGGCCAGGCGCTTGCCCTGGGCGGCCACTTTGGCCCAGGCCTCGGAGCGCTTGCTGCGGTCGATGTGGATCATGTCCAGCCGGCCCATGGCCCAGCCGAAGAACGGGATGTAGAGCAGTTCGCGCTTGAACACGTAGGCCAGCGGGTGCGTCATGATGGTCGGGAAGGCGAAGGTCTCCCAGGTGCTCTGGTGCTTGGCGGCCAGCACCACCGATGACTTTTCGTCGGCCGCCGTGGGCAGGTGTTCCATGCCGTGCACGCGGTAGCGCACACCGCAGATGACCTTGGCACCCCAGACGGCCATGCGCAGCCACATCATGGTGGGCCAGTACAGCGGCGTGCCGCGCACGAAGATGGACAGCACCAGCATCAGCAGCGACCAGGGCACCACCGTGGCCGCCATCCACACAACGAACAGCGCCGAGCGCAGGCCCCAGAGCAGCTTCATGCGTTGAACCGCCCGGCGGGTGTGTCGCCCTCATCGCCGTGCTGCAACAGAAAGTCGGCAAAGGCGCCCAGGCTGGTGTGGGCGTGGGCCACCGGCACCACCGCCAGCAGCGCCTGCACCTGTTCGGGCCCCAGGTCGGCGGCACGGCCGCTTTGCACCAGGTGGGGCTGGCAGCCCGCGGCCTGTGCGGCCAGCAGGTCGCGCGCGGTGTCGCCCACCATCGGCACCTGGGCCAGGTCCACGCCATAGCGCAGCGCGATGTCGAGCATCAAACCCGGCTCGGGCTTGCGGCAATCGCACTGGTCCTCGGGCGTGTGAGGGCAGAAAAACACCGCGTCGAGCCGGGCACCCTGCGCCTGCAGCATGCGGTGCATGTGCGCATGCACCATGTTCACCGCGTTCATGTCGATCATGCCGCGGCCAATGCCGCTCTGGTTGGTGGCCACCACCACGTGCCAGCCGGCATGGTTCAGCCGCGCCAGCGCTTCCAGCGCGCCCGGCACCGGCACCCACTCTTCGGGCGCCGTGACATGGCTTTCGCGGTACTGGTTCAGGATGCCGTCGCGCCCCAGGATGATGAGTTTGGTGGTGTGCATGGCCGGCGCGCTTGCAGGGTCAGGCCGCCAGGCGCGACAGGTCGGCCACGCGGTTCATCGCGCGGTGCAGCGCAGCCAGCAGCGCCAGGCGGTTGCGCTTCAGCGCCGGGTCTTCTGCGTTCACCATCACGGCGTCGAAAAACGCGTCGACAGGCGCCTTCAGCACCGCCAGCGCGCTGAGCGAAGCGGCGTAATCTCCCTGCTCGTATGCAGCGTCGGCCTTCGGCGCGGCCTGCGCCAGCGCGGCGGCCAGCGCTTGTTCGGCACTTTCCTTCAGCAGCGCCGGGTCGACGGCCGGGTCCAGCGCACCGTCGGCCTTTTTCAGGATGTTGCCCACACGCTTGTTGGCCGCTGCCAGCGAAGCGGCTTCGGGCAGCGCCGCAAAGGCGCGCACGGCCGCCAGGCGCTTGGTGATGTCACCCCAGGCCGGGCGCAGCGCCACCACGGCGTCAACTTCCTGTGCGCTGTAGCCCTGTTCACGCAGCATGCCGGTCAGGCGGTCGTGGCTGAAGTTCAGCAGGTCTTCACGCGCCGTGGCGTGGCCCAGCATGACGGCCGGGAAGGCGGCCAGCGCGGCGTCCACCAAGGCCGGGAACGACAGCGCGAGGTTCTTTTCCACCAGGATGCGGATGATGCCCAGTGCGTGGCGGCGCAGCGCAAACGGGTCCTTGTCGCCCGTGGGCAACTGCCCGATGCCGAACAGGCCCGCCAGCGTTTCCAGCTTGTCGGCCAGTGCCAGCACAGTGCCGGTGTGGTTGCGCGGCAGCGCGTCGCCGGCAAAACGCGGCTTGTAGTGGTCTTCGATGGCGATGGCCACGCCGTCGCGCAGGCCTTCGTGGCGCGCGCAGTAGCCGCCCATGACGCCCTGCAGCTCGGGGAATTCGCCCACCATGTCGGTCAGCAGGTCGGTCTTGGCCAGGCGCGCGGCCTGCTGCACCTTGCTGTCGAGCACGGCAAATTCGTCGCGCGCTTCCACCGTGAAGGGCAAGGTGGCGGCGCTCAGCTGCTGCACGATGGCGTGGCCTATCGCGCGCACGCGCTCGGCACGGTCGCCCTGGCTCCCTAGCTTGCCGTGGTAGACCACCTTGGACAAGGCCGCCACGCGGCTTTCCAGTGTCTTCTTGCGGTCCTGGTCGTAGAAGAACTTGGCATCGGCCAGGCGCGGGCGCACCACGCGTTCATTGCCTTCGATGACGCGGCTGGCGTCGGCGGGGCTGATGTTGCTGACGATCAGGAAGCGGTGGGTCAGCTTGCCCGCCGCGTTCAGCAGCGGGAAGTACTTCTGGTTGGCCTTCATCGTCAGGATCAGGCATTCCTGCGGCACGGCCAGGAACTCGGCCTCGAACTGGCAGGTCAGCACGTTGGGCCTTTCCACCAGCCCCGTCACCTCGTCCAGCAGCGCGTCGTCTTCGATCGGCTTCAGTCCTTGCTGGCCAGCCGCAGCCGCCAGTTGCTGCACGATGCTGGCACGGCGCTGGGCAAAGCTGGCGATGACGGCGCCTTCGTCCAGCAGCTGCGCGGCGTAGCTGTCGGCATCGCGCAGTGTGATGACGGGCAGCCGCGCTTCGAAACGGTGGCCTTGGGTGCTGCGGCCCGACTGCAGGCCCAGCGCCGCCACCGGCACCACGTCAGCACCGTGCAGCGCCACCAGGCCATGCGCCGGGCGCACAAAATTCACACTCGTCCAGCCGGGCTGGAAACCGGGCGTGTTGCCCTGCTCCAGCTGGTACTGCATCAGTTTTGGAATGGGCAGCTTGGCCAGCGTTTCGTCCAGCGCCACCTGCAGGCCTGCGGCCAGCGTGGCGCCGGGCACGGCGCTGTCGAAAAACAGCGCGGTGGCCTTGCCGTCGGGCTGCTGCTTCAGCTTCGGCACGGCCGAGGCGTCTGCGCCCAAGCTGGCCAGCTTCTTCAGCAAGGCCGGCGTGGCCGAGCCGTCGGCGGTCAAGCCCACGGCCACGGGCATCAGCTTCACCGACTGCGCCCTGTCAGGCGCAACGGTCAGCACCTGCGTGACCTGCGCCGCCAGCCGGCGTGGCGTGGCAAAAACCGTCAGCGCCGACGCTTCAGCGGCCAGGCCTTGTGTGCGCAGCGACTGCAGCAGCGTGGCACCGAAGGCATCACCCAGCTTCTTCAGCGACTTGGGCGGCAGTTCTTCAACAAACAGTTCAACCAGCAGGTTCTTCGTCACGGCAGTCATGGTCAGGCCGCCTTCTTCGCCAGCTGGGCCAGCACTTCGTCGGCCCAGGCCCGGGGCGCCATCGGGAAGCCCAGCCGTGCGCGGCTGTCCAGGTAGCTGGCGGCCACGCTGCGCGCCAGGTTGCGGATGCGGCCGATGTAGGCTGCACGCTCGGTCACGCTGATGGCGCCGCGAGCGTCCAGCAGGTTGAAGGTGTGGGCCGCCTTCAGCACCTGCTCATAGGCTGGCAGCGCCAGTTGCTGTTCCATCAGGTACTTGGCCTGCTTTTCATGCGCGCCGAAGGCCTGCAGCAGGAAGTCGACGTCGCTGTGCTCGAAGTTGTAGGTGCTCTGTTCCACCTCGTTCTGGTGGTAGACGTCGCGGTACTTCAGCGTCTCTGTCCATTGCAGGTCGTAGACGTTTTCCACGCCCTGCAGGTACATGGCCAGCCGCTCCAGGCCGTAGGTGATCTCGCCGGTGATGGGCTTGCAGTCGATGCCGCCCACCTGCTGGAAGTAGGTGAACTGCGTCACTTCCATGCCGTTCAACCACACCTCCCAGCCCAGGCCCCAGGCGCCCAGCGTGGGGTTCTCCCAATCGTCTTCGACAAAGCGCACGTCATTGGTCTTCAAGTCGAACCCCAGGGCTTC
>JAYSXE010000337.1:0-4843 GCA_043717565.1 Burkholderiales bacterium
TCGGCCTCGCGCCCGGGCACGTTGGGTGCGAACCCCACGCCGCAGTTGCCCATCATCAGCGTCGTCACGCCGTGGTGGATGCTGGGGCTGAAGGTTTCGTCCCAGGTGGCCTGGCCGTCGTAGTGCGTGTGGATGTCGACGAAGCCGGGCGTGAGCCAGGCGCCATGGGCGCTGATGCGTTGGCGCGCGGCCGACGTGATGCGGCCCACGCCGACGATGCGGCCCCCCTGCACGGCCACGTCGGCGGTGATGGGCGCAGCGCCCGTGCCGTCAACGACGGTGGCGCCTTCAAACAGCAGCTCGATCATCCACCCTTCTCCACTTCATCACCATGAACAGGCCGCTGACGATGTGCCAGATGCCCCACAGGCTGGCAATGATGACCATGCCCAGGTCGGCGTTGAACTGCAGTGCAATGATGCCCAGCGCCAGCCCCGAATTCTGCATTCCGCCTTCGATCATGATGGCACGCTGGTCGGCCGTGCTGACGCGAAAACTGCGTGCACTGGCCCAACCCAGAAAGAGCCCCGCGGCGTTGTGCAGCACCACGATCAGCAGCGGCTGCAGGATGTGCACGTTCAGCAGCTGCCTTTCCTTCACCAGCCCGCCAATGATGAACAGCAGCAGCGCCAGCAGGCTGAACTGGCCCAGCGGCTTCTTGATGCGCGCCGTGAGCGCAAAGTAGCGGTGGCCCACGAACAGGCCCAGCGCCATGGGCAGTGCCAGCAGGGCCAGCAGGCTCCACCAGATGGCCGAGGCGTCGATGTCCAGCTGTTTCAGCCAGGCGGCCGTGGCCGGGTTGCTGGCCACCATCCAGGTGAAGTTGAAAGGCGTCAGCAGCAGCGCCAGCACCGCGGCCACGGCCGAGATGCTGACGCTGAGCGCGGTGTTGCCGCGCCCCAGATGGGTGATCACATTCGACAGGCTGCCGCCCGGGCAGCACGCCACCAGGATCATGGCCGCTTCCACGTTGGGCGGCAGGTCCAGCACCAGCGTGGCGGCCCAGGTGGCCACGGGCAGCAGCACAAACTGCGGCACCAGCCCGGCCACCACCGCGCGCGGGTTCTTCGCCACGTTCTGGAAGTCAGCCAGCTTCAGTTCCAGCGCCACGCTGAAGACCATGGTGGCCAGTACCAGGCTCAGCACCAGTTGTGGGCTTGTCATGGTCCGCAGGGTAGCCGCGGCGGCGACGCACGAAGGCCAGGGTTTTCGCCTGCACGGGCGCGGCGGCGGGCCCTGGCGCTTTGGCGGTGGGGTTCAGTCAGCGGCGGCGGACAGCGCCACCGCTGCCGGCCCTTCGGTGTGCGCTGCCTGCGCCCGGGCCGCTGCGCCGTCAGACACCGGTGCGTGCAGCCTGACCAGCGCCTTCACCGCGGGCAGGCAGGACCCGCAGTCGGTGCCGCAGCGCAGTTGCTGCTGCACCTGGTGCAGGCGTTCGGCTGCGCTGCCGGTGCACCGGGGCAGCAGCTGCACGATGCGTTGTTCGCTCACGTCATGGCAGGCGCAGACCTGGGCCGATGGCGCGGCCACGGCCTGTGGGGGCTGCCGGCTGGCGGCCAGCAGGGCCCGGCCGAAAGCGGCCGCAGGCAAGCCTTGTTGCAGCAGCGGCAGCACCCAGGCGGCGGCCTGCGCGTCACCGGCCAGCACGAAGGCCTGCAGCTCGCCGCTGGTGTTCAGGCGCATGGCGCGGTGCTGGCCGGTGCGTGTGTCGGCATAGCGCAACACGGGGCCGCTGGCCAGCTGCAGCGCCGTTTCAACCGCGGCCAGCACGTCCAGCGCCGGCGCGCCGGTGGCGGCCCTGAACAGCAGGCCGGTGTGGGCGTTGGGCTCGCGGCCAAAGGGCACGCAGCTGGCGAAGGCCAGTTGCGGAAACAACGCGCGCAGCTGTTCACGCACAGCCTGCGCGGCTTCGGCCGGCAGCCAGGCGGCGGCCGCGATGTGCCAGGGCAGGTCGGCTTTTTCGACGCGCACGGCCGCGTGTTTCAGCTCGGGTTGGCCCGACTGCGGGCAAGCGGCTGCCGTGGTCAGCGTGTTCACGCCCAGGCCGGCCAGGAACTCCGGGCCCCAGTGCATGGCGATGCTGGCCTGCGCAGGCGCCACGCTGTCGTCGGCCGCCACCGGCAGCACCAGGCTGCCGCGGCGTGAAGACACGCGCACCAGGTCGCCCGGCGCCCAGTGGCGGCGTTGCAATTCCTGCGGGTGCATGGCCACGCTGGGCTCGGGCGTGTGCGCAAACAGGCGGCCCAGGGTGCCGGTGCGGCTCATGCTGTGCCAGTGGTCGCGCAGACGGCCGGTGGTCAGTGCGATGGGATAGCGGGCGTCGCGGTGCTCGGCCACAGGTCGCCAGGCTGGCGCGGTGAAGCGGGCGCGGCCGTCGGCGGTGGCGAAGCGGTGGTCGGTGTAGAGCCTGGGTGTGGCCGTTGGGGCGGCCGTTTGGTCTCCATCAGCGCCTGCCGCTTCACGGCCCTCGGCGTGCGGCCATTGCTGTGGTTGATCAAGCTGCAGGTAGCTCAGGCCGGTGATGTCGAGGTCGCGGCCGCGCGTGCTTTCGCGGTGTTCGTTCCAGACCGATTCGGCGCTGGTGTACGGAAACAGCGTGCCGCCATCGGCACGGCGTTGCGGGTGTTCGGCGGGCAGCAGCTTTTCCAGCCGCTGGGCCACGTCCACCGCAATCTGCCAGTCGTCACGCGCCTGGCCCGGTGCAGGCACGGCGGAGCGCACGCGGCTGATGCGGCGTTCGCTGTTGGTGACGGTGCCGGTCTTTTCGCCCCAGCTGGTGGCCGGCAGCAGCAGGTCGGCGTAGGGCACGGTGGCGGTGTTGCCGTAGGCCTCTTGCACCACCACGAATTCGGCGCGTTCCAGGGCGCGCTTCACCATCGCCTGGTGCGGCAGCGACTGCGCGGGGTTGGTGCAGGCTATCCACAGCAGCTTGATTTCACCGTCGGCCGCGGCCTCGAACATCCTCACCGCGCTCTTGCCCGGCTGTGCCGGCACACTGGGCACGCCCCACAGCGCGGCCACCTCGGCGCGGTGCTGCGGGTTGGCCAGGTCGCGGTGGGCGCTGAGCAGGTTGGCCAGGCCGCCCACCTCGCGCCCGCCCATCGCGTTGGGCTGGCCGGTCAGCGACAGCGGGCCGGCGCCAGGCCGGCCGATCTGGCCCGTGGCCAGATGCAGGTTGATCAGCGTGGTGTTCTTGTCGGTGCCGCTGCTGCTCTGGTTCAGGCCCTGGCACCACAGCGACAGTGTGGGTGTGCGGGCTGCCGCCGCAGCGCCGTCTTCGGGCTGGCCGGCAAACCAGCGCGCTGCCTGCACGATGTCGTCAGCGCGCAGGCCGCAGGTCTTGGCCGCGTGCGCCGGGGTGAACTCGCGCACGCGGTCGCGCAGCGCGGCAAAGCCGGTGGTGTGGGCTTCGATGAAGGCGTGGTCCACCAGGCCTTCCCACAGCATCACGTGCAGCAGCGCGTGGTGCAGCACCACGTCGGTGCCGGGCAACAGCTGCAGGTGCAGGTCGGCTTCGGCGGCGGTTTCGGTGCGCCGCGGGTCGACGACGATGACCTTCATCGCAGGCCTGGCCTTGCGCGCGTCTTCGAGCCGGCGGTACAGCACCGGGTGGGCCCAGGCCATGTTGCTGCCGGTGATGAACACCGTCTGCGCCAGCGTGATGTCGTCGTAGCAGCCGGGCACCGCATCGCTGCCCAGGCTGGCCTTGTAGCCGGCCACGGCGCTGCTCATGCACAGGCGCGAATTGGTGTCGACGTTGTTGGTGCCGATCAGGCCCTTGGCCAGCTTGTTGAAGACGTAATAATCTTCCGTTAGCAACTGGCCGCTGAGATACAGGCCGATGGCGTCGGGGCCGTGCTGCGCCACCGTGCTGGCGATGCGCTGGGCCAGGGTCTGCAGCGCCGTGTCCCAGGGGGTGGCCAGCAGCGCCTCGCTGCGGCTGGCGCGCAGCAGCGGCTGCAGTGCGCGCTGGCCCTGCAGATGCGGCGCGGCGGTCAGCGCCAGTGTGCTGCCCTTGGTGCACAGGCGGCCGAAGTTGGCCGGGTGCTCGGGGTCGCCGCGCACGCCGGTGATGGTGGCACCCTGGCTTTCGATGATGACGCCGCAACCCACGCCGCAGTAGGGGCAGGTGGAGCGGGTTTCGGTCATGGGGGGCAAGCTCCGATGTGGCAGGCCGCTGTTGGCATTCAGGCGCAGGCCTTGAGCAACGGGCCTGCCAGCGGCGGCGTCAGGTCCAGCGCCTTCTGCGCCAGTTCGCTGCTGTCCAGGTACACGGTGCCCGCTTCCACCTTGCAGGCGAAGCTGGGCGTGCAGCCGCTGTCGGCGCCCTTGGCGCAGCCGTCGTCCAGGCCGATGTTCCAGTTGTGCAGCGGGCAGGCCACCTGGCGGCCGCTGACGATGCCCTGGCTGAGCGGGCCGGCCTTGTGCGGACAGCGGTCGAGCAGCGCAAAGACCTCGTCTTCGCTGTTGCGGAACACGGCCACCGGCAGGCCCTGTGCACGGGCCACGCGGCGCGCGCCCAGCACCGGAATGTCTTCCACGCGGCAGATCACGGTCCAGTGGCTCATCACGCCGTCTCCAGCTTCATCATCGCCACCGGCTGGAACTGGCGCAGGTCGACGTTGGCCTTCTCGAATTCAAACCAGGGGTCGGGTTCGCCGTCCAGGCTGAACTGCAGCTGTTCCCATAGCGCCTGGCGGCCTGCATGGTCTTCCAGGATGCGTTTCTTCACATGGTCCAGGCCCACGCGGTGGATGTAGTGCACCGTGCGTTCGAGGTACCAGCCTTCCAGGCGGTACAGCTGCAGGAAAGCGCCGCTGTATTCCAGCACCTCCTCGGGCGT
>JAYSXE010000338.1:0-11479 GCA_043717565.1 Burkholderiales bacterium
ACCGGGCGTGATGGCCGAGGGCGAATACAGCCGCGGGTTTGTGGCCCGTGGCAAACCCGGCCCGGCCACGGCAGGCCCGGCGCGGCAGGGCTTGAACGATTACACCCAGTGGTTTGCGGCCGACCCCGAACTGGCGGGCTCGTACTTCGGCTACGACGGCCCCTTCCCACCGTGGAACGATTCGCTGGTGCACCACTACGTGTTCACGCTGTACGCGGTCTCGGTACAGCGGCTGCCGCTGGAAGGGGCATTCACCGGGCAGCAGGTGCGCCAGGCTTTGGCCGGGCGGGTGCTGGGCGAAGCCACGCTGTCGGGCACCTACACGCTGAACCGGCGCCTGCTGGTGGCGTGACCGGTCCGCGCTTGAACCCGCCCCTGGCCGTTTGCGGCGGCGCCTGATGCAGGCCAGCTGCCGGTTGGTGGCCCTGCGCCACGGCCAAACGGCCTGGAACGCCGGGCAACGGCTGCAAGGGCAGATCGACATCCCGCTCGACGCCACCGGCACCTGGCAAGCCACGCAGCTGGCCCAGGCGCTGGCCCACGAAGGCCTGGACGCCATCTACTGCAGCGACCTGCAGCGCGCGCACGACACGGCGCTCGCCTTGGCCCGGTCAACCGGCCTGCCTGTGCACCAACACCCGGGCCTGCGCGAGCGCGGTTTCGGGTTCCTGGAAGGGCACACCTACGCCGAGATCGACCTGCGCTGGCCTGCAGATTCGCGCGCCTGGCGACAGCGCGACGTGCTGGCACGGCCCGGTGGTGGCGAAAGCCTGCTCCAGTTTTCAAATCGTTGCGTGGGCGTTGCGCTGCAGTTGGCGGCACGTCACCCGGGTGACGCGGTGGCGCTGGTGGCCCATGGCGGTGTGCTGGACTGCCTGTACCGCGCCGCCACCGGCCTGGCCCTGGGCGCACCACGCACCTGGGAACTGGGCAACGCCACCATCAACCGGCTGTTGTGCACGCCCCAAGGGCTTTCTCTGGTGGGCTGGAACGACGACCAGCACCTGCAGCAGCAGGGTCCGCAGGCTTTGGGGCTGGACTGATCGGAAGCCGCTGGGCCTGGCAGTGGCCCAGCGAGCCGTGTGGCTTGCACACCGCGAACTGCGGCCCGGCCCGACGTCAGACGTCCAGTTGCCCCTGCGCCGCACTCTGCGGCTGCACCAGCCCCAGGTGGCGCCAGGCGGCGGCCGTGGCCACGCGCCCACGCGGCGTGCGCTGCAGAAAACCTTGCTGGATGAGAAAAGGTTCGATCACGTCTTCGATGGTGCCGGCCTCTTCGCCAATGGCAGCGGCCACGTTGTCCAGCCCGACCGGGCCGCCGTCGAAACGGTGGATCACGGCTTCCAGCAGCTTGCGGTCCATCACGTCAAAGCCCAGCGGGTCCACGTCCAGCATCTTCAGGGCGCGGTCGGCCAGCGCCACGTTCACGCTGCCGTCGCTCTTCACTTGCGCATAGTCCCGCACACGGCGCAGCAGTCGGTTGGCAATGCGTGGAGTGCCGCGCGAGCGGCGCGCGATCTCCAGCGCGCCGGCGGCGTCGATAGGCACATTCAGCAGGCCCGCCGAGCGTGTGACGATGCGCGTCAGCTCTTCAGGCGTGTAGAACTCCAACCGCGCCACGATGCCGAACCGGTCGCGCAGCGGGTTGGTCAGCATGCCGGCGCGCGTGGTGGCGCCCACCAGCGTGAAAGGCTGCAGGTCCAGCTTGATGCTGCGCGCCGCGGGGCCTTCGCCGATCATGATGTCGATCTGGTAATCCTCCAGCGCCGGGTACAGGATTTCCTCAACCACAGGGCTCAGACGGTGGATCTCATCGATGAAGAGAACGTCGTTTTTTTCCAGGTTGGTCAGCAGCGCCGCCAGGTCCTTGGGCTTTTCCAGCACCGGGCCGCTGGTCGAGCGCAGATTTACACCCAGTTCATTGGCAATGATGTGGCTGAGCGTCGTCTTGCCCAGGCCCGGCGGGCCGAACAGCAGCACATGGTCCAGCGCCTCTGACCGGTGCTTGGCCGCGCCGATGAAGATTTCCAGTTGTTCGCGCGCCTTCACCTGGCCCACGTAGTCCCGCATGCCCTTGGGGCGCAGTGCGCGCTCGATCGCTTCTTCGTTTGGCGAAGCGGGCGCGGCGCTCACCACGCGGGGCAGCAAAGGCGCGCTGGCGAAGTCGTCGGTCTGGATGGCCATACAGTGGATTATGGCCAGCAATGACGGGCTTGCCGTGGCTGGAAACCACAGCGCTTTGGGCGGGCGGGTGCGGGTTGACGATGCCCCCAGCAGGCGGCAGGGCGGGCGCCGTCCTGGGAACTGTCCTATCCTGTTTGCCCAGACACGCAAGACGAACACCATGACGGCTCAAGCAAACCTTCGCCCCACAGGCCGCCTGCTGGCTGTGCTGACCACCGCCCTTTTGGCCCT
Source organism: Burkholderiales bacterium (assembly GCA_043717565.1). Lineage (GTDB taxonomy): Bacteria > Pseudomonadota > Gammaproteobacteria > Burkholderiales > Burkholderiaceae_C > Rubrivivax. The sequence continues at coordinate 2,416 of JAYSXE010000338.1, forward strand.
GGCGGGTGTAGCGCAGGGCCAGACCAGTATCACCGAGCCCTGGGTGCGCGGCACGGTCGCGCAGCAAAAGGCCACTGGCCTGTTCGCGCAGATTTCGTCGGCCAAGGGCGGCCGGCTGGTGTCGGTCAGCTCACCCGTGGCGGGCCTGGTGGAAATCCATGAGATGTCGATGGACGGCAACACGATGCGGATGCGCGCACTGCCCAACGGCCTGGACCTGCCTGCAGGCAAGGTGGTGGCGCTGAAACCCGGCGGCTTTCACGTGATGCTGATGGACCTGAAGCAGCCGCTGAAGGCCGGTGACACCGTGCCGGTGATGCTGGTCATCGAGGCTGCCGAAAAGACGCGTGAAACGCTGCAGATCCAGGCCCCGGTGCGCGCGCTGGCAGCAGGTGGCCCCGGCGATCACAAGCACTGACCCGGGCGAAGGCTGCGCGTGCGCAGCTAGCGGTTCAGCGCTTTCAGTGCGGCCTTGATGCCCTCACTGACGCCCACCCCTGCTGGCAGCGCCTTCACTGCAGCCTGGGCTTCGCGTTCGTTGTAGCCCAGGGCCTGCAAGGCCTGTGCGATGTCTGACTGCGTGTCGTCCAGGCGGCCTGCGGCGGGCAGGGCCAGGTCCGGCCCCAGCTTGCCTTTCAGCTCCAGCAGCAGGCGCTCCGCCGTTTTCTTGCCGATGCCGGGCACCTTCACCAACCGGCCGCTGTCCTGGTGGGTGATGGCACTGGCCAGTTCGGCCACGCTCAGCCCCGACAGGATGGACAGCGCGGTGCGTGGCCCCACGCCGCTGATCTTCACCAGTTCCCGGAAGGTGGCCCGTTCGGCGTCGGTCAGAAAACCGAACAGCACCTGCGCATCTTCGCGCACCACGAAGTGGGTCAGCAACGTCACCTTCTCGTTCAGGCCCGGCAGGTTGAAGAAGGTGCTCATCGGCACATCCACCTCATAGCCCACGCCGTGAACGTCCAGCACCACCTGGGGCGGTGTCTTCTGCAGCAGGGTGCCCGTCAGGCGGCCGATCATGGAAATGTTGTCCTTCAGGCCTGGGCCAGCAGCCGCGAGATCTGCGCTTGCAGCGCGGCAAAGTCGGGTGCGCCTTCGATGCGTGTGGACAAGATGCCCTGGCGGTCGATGACAAAGGTGGTGGGCGTGCCGCGCACGCTGGCAAAGCTGTCGGTGATGGCGCCGGTGTTGTCAATCACCACGTCAAAAGGCAACTGGCGGCTGCGCGCAAAGTCGGCCACCAGTGCGGGCGGATCGTGGCGCACGGCCACGGCCAGCGTGTGCAGGCCCTGCGGCTGAAACTGACGGTGCAGCGCCACCAGATCGGGCATTTCCTTCACGCACACGGCGCAGGTGGTGGCCCAGAAGTTCACCAGCACCACGCGGCCCAGCAGGTCGGCGCTGTTCGCCACCGTACCGTCCAGCCGCGTGTAGCTGAAGCGGGGTGCTATCTTCCGCGTGCTGTCTTGCCGGTTGCAGCCAGCCAGGCCCCAGGCGGCCAGAACCAGCAGGCCACGGCGGCAGCCATCGGGTTCATCGGCAACGACAGGTGAAGGAGTAGGGAACATGGATCGACGCGAGTTTACGAGAGCGCTGGCGGCCGGGCTGACCCCCGCCGCAGGCGCCGCCTGGATGGCCGACGCCGGTGCCGCTGGCTTGAGCGAAATCGACGCGGCGGCGGGCGTGCGCGCCGCGCTGGAGCGTGGCGCCATCGCGGCCGTTGCGCTGCTAGGCAAGGCCGATGGCTTTTTGGGCAACGCGCTGGTGCGCATTCCACTGCCCGGTTACCTGAACGACGCGGCGAAGCTGTTGCGGGCCACCGGCCAGGGCAAGCGCCTGGACGAACTGGTGATGGCGATGAACCGCGCCGCCGAAGCGGCGGTGCCGGCGGCCAAGCCCTTGCTGGTGCAGGCCGTCAAGGCGGCCAGTGTCGAAGACGCGCTGAAAGTCGTGAAGGGGGGCCCCACGTCGGTCACCGACTTCTTCGCCGCCAAGACCCGTGAGCCGCTGGCCGTCAGTTTCCTGCCCATCGTCACGCAGGCCACGCACAAGGTGTCGCTGGCCGAGCGCTACAACGCCGTGGCCGCCAAGGCCGCGGGGTTGGGCCTGCTGAAGGGCGACGACATCAACATCGAGCGCTACGTCACCGCGCGCGCGCTGAACGGCCTGTTCCTGATGATTGGCGAGGAAGAAAAGAAGATCCGCGCCGACCCGCTGCGGACCGGCAGCGCGCTGCTGAAAAAAGTGTTTTCGCGGGACTGACAAGCACACCGTCTGCGTGCTGGCCGCGTAGGGTCGCCTGGCGGCGCCTGCGGGCCGGGCGCTGCGGCGGGGGGCAGGCAGAAATAGACACAGACCAGCAGGGCATGCGAGGGCCAGTTCTAGATGTCCAACAGCAGGTAGACGCGCGAGACCGCGTGCTGGAAAGCTCGAGTCCAGCACCGTTTGCAGCGAGAACAGCAGCGTCGGGTCCCACTGCACCTCGGCCTGCTCGAACCGCGGGCGCACCTCGGCCCCGCGGGCGGCGATCTCGCGTCCGTGCTGGGTCAGCACGTCGCGCAGCAGGTGGGTCAGGTCAAGCCGCTCCCGCCGCAGCGTCAGCTCGCCGCTGGTCGGCGCGCGGGGTCTTGCTGCGGCCGGCAGCTCAGCCGCGGCCGAGCACGCCGCTGTCGCGCAGTGCCTGGCGCCGCAATGCGTCGAAGCCGAATTCCGCCAGCACCTCTTCGGTGTGCTGCCCCAGCAACGGGGGCGCACGCCGCAGCAGCACTGGGGTGGCGGACAGTTTCATCGGGCTGGCCACCAGCTGCAGCGCGGCCCGCTGGGGGTGCACCACCGTGCCCACCATGCCGCGCGAACGCACCTGCGGGTCGGCAAAGGCCTCGGCCAGATTATTGATCGGCCCGCACGGTACTTTCGCTGCATCCAGGGCCGCCAGCCAGTCGGCGCGCTGCCTTTGGCGCATGCGCTCGGCCAGCAGCGGCACCAGCGCATCGCGGTTCTGCACCCGCAGAGAATTGGTAACAAAACGTGGATCCCGGGCCAGGTCGGGGCAGCCGGCCACGTTGCAGAAGCGTCCGAACTGGCCGTCATTGCCGACGGCCAGGATGACGTGCCCGTCGGCCACCTCGAACACCTGGTACGGCACGATGTTCTGGTGGGCATTGCCGGCGCGCCGGGGCGACGTGCCGGTCACCAGGTAGTTGGCGCCCAGATTGGCCAGCATGGCCACCTGGGTGTCCAGCAAGGCCATGTCGATGTGCTGGCCCTGGCCCGTGGCGTCGCGGTGGCGCAGCGCGGCCAGTACCGCCACCGTGGCGTACATACCCGTGAACAGGTCGGCCACCGCCACGCCCACCTTCTGCGGCCCGCCGCCAGGCAGGTCGTCGCGTTCGCCCGTCACGCTCATCAGGCCGCCCAGGCCCTGTATCGCGTAGTCGTAACCCGCACGCTCGGCATAGGGCCCCGTCTGCCCATAACCGGTGATCGAGCAATACACCAGCCGCGGCCACTGTGCGCACAGGCTCTGGGCGTCCAGGCCGTAGCGGGCCATGTCGCCGACCTTGAAGTTCTCGACCAGCACGTCGCACTGCCCTGCCAGTTCCCGCACCAGTTGCTGGCCCGCCGGTTGGGCGATGTCCACCAGCACCGACCGCTTGTTGCGGTTCGCGCCCAGAAAGTACGCGGCTTCCTGGGTGGTGTGGCCCTCGTCGTCTTGCAGGAAAGGCGGCCCCCAGCCGCGTGTGTCGTCGCCGCCCGGATGGTCGGCGGACGGCGGCCGTTCGATCTTGATCACGTCAGCACCCAGGTCGGCCAGCGTCTGTGTGCACCAGGGCCCCGCCAGAACGCGGGACAGGTCCAGCACCTTCACCCCGGACAGGGCCCCGGGCACCAAGCTGGCGGCGGGGTGGGGGGCAGGCTTGCTGTCTTCGGCAACAGGTGGGTTCATCGTGGGCAGTCCAGTGGGGTGGGCAGATGCGGCCCGCATCGGCGGAAATGCGGGCCGCCTGCATTGTCAAGGTCGGCACGGGATAATGAAGCGATGACCTGGAACCGTTGGCTTCAGAAACGCGTGCCCAGGCCTTGGCGTGCCGGCCCGGCAAGCCTTCTGGTGCTGCTGCTGACTGCCTGCTCGCCCACGCTGGACTGGCGCGAAGTGCGGCCCGTGGGCAGCGGCGCCGTCTTGTTGATGCCCTGCAAGCCCACCAGCCAGGAACGACGCTTGGCGCTGGACGGCTATCCTGCGCTGCTGACGATGTACGCCTGTACGGCCGGCGACCAGACCTGGAGCGTGGCCTACGCCGATGTCGGCCAGCCTGCGCGGCTGGCCGGCGTGCTGCAGTCGCTGGTGACAGCGGCCGGGGCCAATATTTCAGCGCGGTCCGGGCAATCGCTGGCGCTGAAAGTCAATGGCGCGACACCCAATGTAGCCAGCCAACGCGTGCTTTTGCAGGGCCGGCTGCCCGACGGCAAGGCCCTACAGATGCAGGTGGCCGTGTTCGCCCACGGAACCAAGGCTTTCCAGGCCATTGCCTTGGGAAACACCTTGTCAGCCGAAGGCGTGGACACCTTCATGGGGTCGATACGCTTTGCAAACTGAAACGGCATCGCCGAAACCCTTGGCGTCGGTGACGGGCGCAGACCCCGCTGACGTCCACCCGATTGCGGCTGCTCCACCGCACACCTTGTCGCCCTCTGCAGCGCTGCTCTTCCTGGCCTTTGCGTCTGCCTATTTCCTGTCGGCGCTGTTGCGTGCAGTGACGGCCACGCTGGCACCAGTCTTCAGCGCCGAGCTGGCACTGGGCGCCGCCGATCTGGGCTTGCTGGCCGGTGCGTTTTTCTTTGGTTTTGCCGCCATGCAACTGCCACTGGGCGCGGCGCTGGACCGGTACGGCCCGCGCCGCACCTTGCTCGTGTTGCTGCTGGTGGCGGTATGCGGCTGCGCCGCCTTCGCCTTGGCGCGCAGCCTGCCCGCCCTGATCGTCGCGCGGGCCTGCATCGGCGCCGGGCTGGGCGGGTGCCTGATGTCGGCACTGACCAGCTATCGTCGGTGGTATTCGCCCGTGGCGCAGCTTCGCGCCAATTCGTGGATGCTGATGGCGGGCTCGCTGGGCATGGTGGCCTCGACGCTGCCGGTGCAGGCCCTACTGCCTGTCGTAGGCTGGCGCGGGTTGTTCTGGCTGTTGAGCGGCCTGCTGCTGCTGTCGATGTTGCTGGTGGCTTGGCTGGTGCCTGCCGACGCAAAGCGCCAGCCGACACCTGTGCCCGCTGGGCCGGGCACCCCGGCGGGTGCGCAGCAAGCGTCAGAAGGTTCGATTCACCCGGGCTACGGGTCGATCATGCGCCACCCGGTCTTCCTGGCGATGGCGCCGCTGGGGTTCTTTGCCTATGGCGGCCTGATAGCCATTCAGTCGCTGTGGGCCGGCCCCTGGCTCACGCGGGTCAGTGGCTTCACACCTGCACAAGCCGCCCAGGGGTTGTTCACCATCAACGTCTGCATGCTGCTGGCCTTCATGGTGTGGGGGGCTGTGATGCCTGCGCTCAGCGCCCGTGGCTGGCATGCGCCGCGCCTGATGGCCTGGGGCCTGCCGCTGCCCATAGGCCTGCTGCTGGGCATCGTGGCGCTGGGCGCCGAGGTCAATGCATGGCATTGGGCGCTGTGGTGCGTGGCCAGCACCTTCGTGTCCGTCAGCCAGCCGGCCGTGGGCGCTGCCTTTGCGCCCGAGCAGGCCGGCCGCGCCCTGTCGGCTTTCAACCTGGTCATTTTTGGTGGCGTGTTTGCGGTGCAGTGGGGGCTGGGCCTGGCCATTGACGGTCTGCAGGCCCTGGGCTGGGGTCAGATAGCTGCCTTTCGCGCGGCCATGGCGGTGTACGCGCTGGGTTGCGCCGGCTCCTACGCCTGGTTCCTGTGGGCGCGCCCCCGGACTGGCAATAATGCGCCGAGCCCCCTTGTTGCCTGATGAGCCCATGACCCAGATCCTGCTTGTTGCGCACGCACCGCTGGCATCGGCCTTTCTTGCCGTCGCGCAACACGTGTTCCCCGAGCGCAGGGCCGACATGCTGGCCATTGACGCAGCCGCCCACGACGAACCGCAACAGCTTGAACAGGCCATCAGGTCGGCACTGCGCACTCTTGTCGGGGATGCAACGGCACAACGTACCGCCCAAGGCACGGACCAGGGCACGGACCTGGGAACGGACCAAGCCACTCCGGCGCCCGAGGTGCTGCTGCTGGTCGATGTGTTTGGCGCCACACCCTGCAACGCTGCGCTGGCTGCGGCCGATGGATTTCCGGTGCGGGTGGTCACGGGCCTGAGCGTGCCCATGCTGTGGCGCGTTCTCGGTTATGCCAACAAGAGCTTGGATGAACTGGTCGTCAGTGCCGTGGCCGGCGCAGCACAGGGCGCGTTTCACGCCGCAGTGTCCAGGCGCCAGAATCAAGGCGCACTGTCTTCACCCCATGATCCAGACCACCATCACCATCAGTAACAAGCTGGGCCTGCATGCGCGGGCGTCGGCCAAGCTCACCAAGCTGGCCGGCACCTTCAAGAGCGAAATCCATCTCAGCCGCAACCAGCGCCGCGTCAATGCCAAGAGCATCATGGGCGTGATGATGCTGGCAGCTGGCATGGGCAGTGAAATCGGCATCGAGGTCGATGGCGAAGACGAGCACGACGCCATGCAGGCTCTGCGCGCACTCATTGACGAGAAGTTTGGCGAAGGCGAGTAGCCGCCCGGGGTGCCCAACGAAGGCGGCCGCGCTGCCATCTGGGCACCACCTTCCTCACCACCACGACGACGGGATTTCCTTATGAGCCTTCAGGTGTTTGGAATGCCGGTGTCGCGCGGGGTGGCCATTGGTCGCGCGGTGCTGGTGGCTTCCAGCCGGGTCGACGTGGCCCACTACTTCGTCGGGTCCGATCAGCTGGGAACCGAGGTGCAGCGCCTGCGCGATGCGCGCGACGCTGTGGTGATGGAACTCGAATCGCTCAAGCAGGAATTGCCCGCCGACGCGCCAGCTGAGCTGTCAGCGCTGCTGGACGTGCACCTGATGTTGCTGCACGACGAATCACTGGCCGCTGCCACGAAGGTGTGGATCGAAGAGCGCCACTACAACGCCGAATGGGCCCTGTCAGCACAGCTGGAAGTGCTGGCCCGGCAATTCGACGAGATGGAGGACGAATACCTGCGCGAGCGCAAGGCCGACGTCGAACAGGTGGTCGAACGTGTGCTGCGTGCGCTGGTCGGCACCAGCAGCCTGGCCAACGGCTCCGCGTCGCAAATGGCGCGCGACTTCGCCGGCGAAGACCCCCTGGTGCTGGTGGCCAGCGACGTGGCCCCCGCCGACATGCTGCAGTTCAAGCGCAGTGTCTTCACCGGGTTCGTTACCGATGTGGGCGGACGCACGTCGCACACTGCCATCGTGGCCCGCAGCCTGGATATTCCCGCAGTTGTGGGCGCCCGCGAAGCCAGCCGCCTGATACGCCAGGACGACTGGGTGGTGATTGATGGCGACGCTGGCGTGGTGATTGCGAACCCGTCGCCCATCATCTTGGAGGAGTACCGCTTTCGACAGCGCCAGAGCGACCTGGAGCGGGCGCGCCTGAACCGCTTGCGCCACACGCCGGCGGTTACCGTGGACGGGCAGGCGGTGCAGCTGATGGCCAACATCGAGTCACCCGACGATGGTGAAGCCGCCATCGACTCTGGCGCCGTGGGTGTGGGCCTGTTCAGAAGCGAATTCCTGTTCATGAACCGCGGCGGTGACCTGCCGGGGGAAGACGAACAGTTCGAGGCCTACCGGTCTGCCGTGCTGAAGCTCAAGGGTTTGCCGGTGACCATTCGAACGGTGGACGTTGGTGCCGACAAGCCTCTCGAGAGGATGACGGCCAATGAGCTTCGCCACGAATACGGACTGAACCCGGCATTGGGGCTGCGCGCCATCCGTTGGAGCCTGTCAGAGCCTGGCATGTTCCGCCAACAGCTTCGAGCCATCCTGCGCGCGGCGGCGTTTGGCAAGGTGCGGGTGCTCATTCCCATGGTGGCCAAGCTCAGCGAAGTTCAGCTGACCCACGAGGCGCTGGCCCGCGCCCGCCGGCAGCTTGACGAGGCGGGCCATGCCCATGGCCCCGTCGAGGTGGGCGTGATGATCGAAGTGCCCGCCGCAGCATTGATGATCGAACGCCTGTTGGCCGAGGTCGATTTCGTGTCCATCGGCACCAACGACCTCATCCAGTACACGCTGGCCATTGACCGCGCCGACGAAGCGGTGGCCCACCTGTACGACCCCTGGCATCCCGCGGTGCTGCAACTGCTGCACCACACCATCAGCCACTGCAACGCTGCAGGAAGGGATGTCAGCGTGTGTGGCGAGATGGCCGGTGACCCCGCGTTCACCGAGCTGCTGCTGGCGATGGGGCTGCGCAGCTTCTCCATGCACCCTGCGCGCGTTGCAGCTATCAAGCAAAGGGTTCTGCGCGCCGACGTCCGCAGCCTGGAGCAGCACTTGGTGCCGGTGTTGCGGTCCGACGATCCAGAGGCTGCGATGCGCAGGCTCAGCCCTACGCGATAGGGGCAGCCAGGAGACCCCTCATGCGGAAGGCGCGCAGACAACTGCAGCAAGGCCTTTTCGTCCCAGGTGAATCACTGCGTTTTCGTGGCGGCTTGAGCTCCGGAACCGAACGCTCAAGCGGCATTCATAAAACTTTTTTTGGCGAAGTGCTTGCAGGACCGAAAACTTCCGTGCTACAGTCGTGGGCTCCGCTGCAGACACAGCAACGCAGTTTGAGCCAGGTAACTGAAGTCAAACTGCAACAACCAAAAGAATTAAGTTTCTTAAAGCCAACAGCAAGGTCTGCAAAAGAAAAAAGCCCCGGTGCTTGACAGTAGTTTAAAAAACATGTCAGAATCGCGGTCTTCGCTGATCACAGGTCAGCAGCGCAAAAGCACACAGCTTAAGCAGCAAAAAAGTTCTTTAACAATCAACAGCCGATAAGCGTGGGCGTTTGAAGGCGAGTGCCAGAACACTGTGGCGACACAGAGTTCAGGTCTCTTGGACCTTAAACGC
>JAYSXE010000339.1:0-4808 GCA_043717565.1 Burkholderiales bacterium
CGAAGGCAACCACATCACCTGCCCGCGCTGCAACGGCACCGGCCACATCCGCGACACCGAGAGCAGCGCGCTGCAGATCCTGCGCATGGTGCAGGAAGAATCGATGAAGGAAAACACCGCCGCCGTGCACGTGCAGGTGCCGGTGGAAGTGACCAGCTTCCTGCTGAACGAAAAGCGCACCGAGATCACCAAGATCGAACTGAAGCAGCGCGTGACCGTGCTGCTGGTGCCCAACAAACACCTGGAAACGCCGAACTACAAGCTCGAACGCCTGCGCCACGACGACCCGCGCCTGGAAGGCCTGCACGCCAGCTACAGCATGGTGGAAGAGCCGGACGACGAGGTGGGCATCACACGCCGCGAGAAGAGCAAGCCCAAGCAGGAACCGGTGATCAAGGGCGTGCTGCCCGACCAACCGGCACCGCCGCCGCCGGCACCGCCCCCGGCGCCCGTGCCCGTGGCCGTGGTGGCGCCACCGGCCCCAGTGGCTGTGCCGACGCCCGCGGTTGCGCCCGCTGGCACCGGCTTCTTTGGCTGGGTGAAGCGTTTGCTGGGCATCGAGCCCAGCACACCCGCCGCCGTCAGCAGCACCACGGCCGCGACCACAGCAGCAGCAGCAGCAGCCACGGCGGCGATTGCCACACCAGCCATCGCCAAGCCCGGCGGGCGTGACGGAGGCCGTGACGGCCGCCGTGGCGAACGCGGAGGCCGCGGCGGCGCACGCCGTGACGGCAAGGAAGGTGGCCGCGACGGCCGTGGCCGTGGGCCGCGCAGCGAAGCGGTCGCCGCAGACGGCGCCACGGCACCGGCAGCAGCCGGCGAAGAGCGCAGCCCGCGCAACGAGTTGCGCGGCGAGCGCGCAGACCGGCCCGATGGTCAGCGGATTGAAGGTCGTGGCGAAGGCCGCGGTGAAGGCCGTGGCGACAGCCGTCGCGGCCCGCGCAGCGACCGGGGCGACCGCCCTGCCCGCAGCGAAGAAGCCGCGGCCGCAACCGCCACCAACCCGGCCTTTGTAGACACCCAACCGCAAGTCGAAGCCGGCGACACGGTGCCTGGCGCCGAGGGTGGCGATGGCCGCCGCCGCCGCCGCCGTGGTGGCCGTGACCGTGGTGAAGGCCGTGCCGATGGCGCGATGCCCGAGCAGACCAGCCTGCTGGCCGATGCTGACGGCAACAGCCAGGGCACCAACGGCAGCAACGGAACCAATGCCGCCAACGGTGCAAACCTGGCGAATGGCGCGAATGGCGCGAATGGCGCGAATGGCGCGAACGGCGCAGCCGCTGCGCCGGAAGGCGAAGCCGCCGAACGCAGCAGCGAGCGTGGCGAACGCGGCGGACGCCGCCGGGGCCGTGGCCGTGGTGACCGAGACGACAACCGCCGTGAAGCAGGCGACGACACCGGCGACAGCCCCAGCGCCGGCAGCACCGGCGGTGTGGTCGCCGCCGAGGTGGGCGGTTCAACCGCAGCCACCGTGGCGGTAGCCACTGCTGCGGTGGGCGCCGTGGGTGCTGTTGGTGCCGTTGCAGCCTGGGCCGCACCGGCGCTCAGCCCGCAGCCCGAAGCGGTCGCTTATGAAGGTGCGGCACCTGCTGCCGTGCCGGCAGCCGCTGCATCCTCGGCCGTGCCCGCGCCGCCCGAAGCGGCGCAACCCATCAGCGTGGCCCAGGTGGCTGCGCCCGCAGCGCAGGTTCGTTCCGAACCCTACGTGCTGGCCATCGAAAGCCTGGCCCAGCTGGCCAGCGGCGCGGGGCTGCAGTGGGTGCAGAGTGACGGCGACCGCGTAGCGGCCGTGCAGGCTGCCATGGCTGCCGAGCCCCGCCCCGCGCACGTGCCGCGCGAGCCGCGTGTGCAGGTGGTTGAAGACGTGGGCCCACTGGTGCTGGTGGAAACCAAGAAAGACCTGTCGCAACTGAAGCTGCCGTTCGAGATGCACCAGGGTTGACCGCGGCGGGGCGGCACCACCGCCCAGCAGCAGGTCTTCAACTGAAAAGGCCCCGCGTTTGCGCGGGGCCTTTTTTCATTTCTGCGCCGGCAGCCCGTCTTGCTGCAGCACCCGGCCCGTCACACCGTGACCGGGCCTTGCGCGTCGGAAAGTTGCCAGTCCAGGCTCTTCAGGTGGGCCCGCAGTTCCAGCCATTGGCCGCCCGACTGCCAGCGCATCTGCAGCGTATCGGCAGCGCCGTCGGGCATCTGGAATTCACCGCCGAAGGCCGGGTGTTCATTGCGCAAGCGAATCAGGCGCAACAGGCGCGCCACCACCGGCCGCTGCAAGGCGGCGTTCACCTCGCTCAGGCTGTAGCGATGGCGGTTGATGTCGCGACCCACGTCGCTGTCTTCCAGCAAGGCCATGTCGTTTTCACCGGCCAGCAGGCCCACGTAGTACACCTGCGGCACGCCGGGCATGAAGAACTGGATGGCGCGTGCCAGCAGATAGGCGTTGTCGTCTCGCCCCAGCGCGTCGTAGAAGGTGCAGTTCACCTGGTACAGGTCCAGGTTGCTGGCGGCAGCCCCGGTGGCCTTGCGGCTTTGGCCGCGGCTGTTGGTGTGGATGCGTTCCACCAGCGCATCCAGTTCGGCCGGCGGCACCAGGCCGGGCTTGCCGGCACGGTCTTGCGCGTCGGCGCCGATGTCGATGATGCCGATGCCGTCGTGCGTGTCCAGCACCGTCAGCGCGTTGTGCGGCCGTACCGCGGCCCAGCGCCTCAGCGGCTCGGCGGTGCCCTTGAACAGCGCGTGCAGCACCAGCGGCGGCAGGGCAAAGTCGTACACCCAGTCCACCCGCTGCGCGATCTCGATCTGGCGTTGGTAGTGGCTGTGGATTTCCACCAGCACCTCGATGCCCAGCGCCTTGGCCTGCGCGGCAAACCCGTCGATGAAGGCGAAGGTCTCGGGCATCATGAAACTGCTGGCGCCGGCCTTCTTGATGGCATAGCCCACGGCGTCCAGGCGCACCATGCGGATGCCGCTGTCCGCCAGCGTCTGCAGAATGCCCTGTAGGTAAGCGCGGCCCTGTGGGTGCTGCACGTCGATGTCCACCTGCTGCGGCGTGAAGGTGGTCCACAGCACCTGGCGCTGGCCGTTGCCCAGCGTGGCCACCGTGAACGGCAGGCCCGGCCGGGGCCGGTAGATGGCCAGCAGGTCGTGCGCGGTGGCTCCGCCCGGGAACACCGCGTCGAAGCTCAGGAACAGGCCGTGGAACGGCGAAGCGTCGCCACGCTGCGCGTAGTCCAGGAACTGCGGTGATTCGCTGGACATGTGGTTGACGATGACGTCGGCCATCACGTCGACCTGGTGCGTCAGCTGCCGGATGTCGGACCAGTCGCCCAGCCGCGGGTCGACCAGCGTGTGGTCGATGGGGTCGAAGCCCGCATCCGCGCCGTCGATGCGGTGGTAGAACGGCAGCAGGTGCACGCCGCCAAACACGCCGTGCAGTTGTGTCGTCAGCAACTGCTGCAGTTCACGCAGCCCGCCGCCGCCCAGGCGGTCGACGTAGGTGATGAGCTGAACCCGGTTCTTCATGCGGCCGGCCTGCCGCCCTCGGCCCGCGTGTTCACGAACAGTACCGCCACTGCAGCGCAGGCCAGCAAGGCGCCGGCCAGGCGGATGACGTTGTCAGGCTGCCCGCCCAGCAGGCTTTGGTAGAACAGCGGCAGCGTCACCATCTGGATCAGCATGGGGATGACGATGAACATGTTGAAGATGCCCATGTACACACCCGCCCGCTCGGGCGGGATGCTGCCGGCCAGCAGCACATAGGGGTTGCCCATGATGCTGGCCCAGGCCAGCCCGACGCCTACCATGGGAATGAACAACAGCGCCTTGTCCTGGATGGCGGGTATGGCCCACATGCCGGCCGCTGCAGCCAGCAGACAGAACGCGTGCACGGCTTTGGGCCCGAACCGGCGCACCACCGGCACCATCGCAAAGGCCGACAGGAAGGCGACGAAGTTGTAGAAGCCGCCGATCTGGCCGTTCAGCAGCGAAGCGTCTCGAAAACCCGCGGTGGTGGCGTCGCTCGTGTTGAACATGGTCTTGGCCAGTGACGGCACGATGTAGATCCAGTAGCACATCATTCCGTACCACTGGAACAGCTTCATCCACCACAGGCGCCGCATCACCGGTGGCATTTCCTTGAAGGCCACGGCGATGTCGTTGAAGGTGGCAGCCATGCCGGGCGGCCGTGAACGGATTTCGGCTTTCTCGGCGTCGGTCAGCGGCAGTTCGGGCACCTTCTTGATGCTCCACCACACCGTGGTGAACGACAGGATGGCGCCCACAACAAAGGCCATCAGCGTGACCTGCGGGATGTGGTTGTCGCCCACCGCGTCCTTGTTGAAGCCCCACCAGACCAGGATGCTGGGCGCCAGGTAGGCCAGCGTCTGCGCCAGGCCGGTGAAAGCACTTTGCGTCAGAAAGCCCAGCGAATGCTGGTCGCGGTTGAGCCGGTCGCTGACGTAGGCGCGATAAGGCTCCATCGTCACGTTGTTCGCGGCGTCGAGTATCCACAGCAGGCCGGCAGCAAACCACAGCGTGGGGCTGTAGGGCATGATCAGCAGGCCCAGGCTGCACAGGATGGCGCCGATCAGGAAATACGGCGTGCGCCGGCCCCAGCGCGACACCGTGCGGTCGCTCATGGCGCCGATGATGGGCTGCACCAGCAGCCCGGTCATGGGCCCGGCCAGCCACAGCAGCGGCAGCTTGCTCTCGTCGGCCCCCAGGTACTGGTAGATGGGGCTCATGTTGGCCTGCTGCAGACCGAAGCTGAACTGGATGCCGAAGAAGCCGACATTCATGTTCACGATCTGCCA
>JAYSXE010000340.1:0-4805 GCA_043717565.1 Burkholderiales bacterium
CAGCAGCACATCAAGCTTGGCGCCGCCCAGGCTCTTGATGCCGGCCTTGTTGATGTCCTCGATGGCCATCATCGCGCCTTCGCGGCACTGCTGGCCCGAATACGCCAGCGCACCGGTGACCGGGTGCAGGATGCCCACCTTCACCGGCTTGGGCTGGGCGCCAACTATGACCGGAAAAGCCATCGCGCTGGCCGCGGCGGTGGACTGCTGGATGAATGTGCGACGGTTGCTCATGGCGGCTCCTGGAGGTGAAGGTGTTGGGTTGTTGACCGGTAAAAAGGGGTGCCGGGGGCGTTCAGTGAAACGGCGCGCTCAGCCCGGTGCTGAGCCACAGCTTGGCGTCAACGTCGCCCACGCGGGACAACTGCATTTCGTACTGGTAGCGGTCGGGCCGGTACAGGCCCTGCAGCCACTGTACGGGGCGGTCGCGGTCGTCGCGGATCAGGCGGTTCACGGCCAGCAGCGCCGAGCCCACGTCCACGCCCAGCAGCGGCGCCACGGTGGCGTCGGCCAGGCGGGCCGAGATCGACTGCGTGGCGCGGCCGATGCGCACGCCCGACTCTTCCAGCAGGATGAGGATGGGCTTCTTCGCCAGTTCGCGCCGGCCAAAGCCACGCGCCAGTTCGGCCGGCACATGGGTGGTGATGTACGACAGCGGGCCTTCGCGCGTGGACCGCACGCGCACGGCCTTCTGCACCGGCGCGCCCGGGTCGACGGCCAGCTGCTGCGCCACCGCTTCGGTGGCCGAGACGAGTTCGCACGACACCACCTTGACGGCGGTGCGCAGGCCCATGGTGACGATGTTTTCCAGCAAGCCCGACAGCTGGGCGCGGGCGTTCGGGTGGCCTTTGCCGGGCGTTCGGGTGGCACGGCCTTGCACCGCCGCAGCGGGGGGCAACACGACCGTGCCACGCCCGGGTGCACGGGCGATCAAGCCTTCAGCGGCCAGCCTTTCCAGCGCCCGGCGCACCGTGACGCGGGCCACGCCGAACTGTTCCATCAACCGCATCTCTGCCGGCACGCCACCCGCGTAGCGGCCTTCGGCCAGCTGTTCGCGCAACACCAGGTAGACCTGGTGGTACTTGGGCAAGGGCAGGGCGCTGGCCATGCGGCATGCTCAACCGGTTCTATTGTCCTGTCAATAGGACAAACCGGGGTGGGGCGGCAACGGGGTGGGTGCGTGCAGGGGCTGGTGCCCGCAGGCACCCGCCGACGCGGTGCGTCAGCGCGCGGCCAGCCCCGGCGCGCCCTGCAGCAGCCAGGCCTGTGCGGCTTCGAACACCGCGTCGCGCTGTGTCTGCAGGGCCTGCAGGGTCAGCGGCACCGGCTGGTCGGGCTGCACGCCAACACCTTCGATGCGTTTGCCCGGTGCAGCGCCGATGCGCATGTCAAACAGGCTCATCATCAAGCGGCCACCGCCGGGCAGCGGCTCGCCGCCGCTGCGCCCACCCAGCAGGCAGCCGCAGCTGGTGGTGCCGAACACCCGCGCGCGGCCACGGTCTTGCAGCACGGCGGCCAGCAGCTCGGCGGCGCTGGCGCTGTGGTCGTCAATCAGCACGGCTATCGGCATGGCCAGCGGTTGCGGCTGCAGCGTGACCTGCAGGCTGGGCGTGGTGTCCTGCAGGCCTGCTGCCGTCGGCAAGGTCAGGCGCTGGTTGTTGCGGGTGATGACCTCGCCCACCTCGCCGCCGCTGCGCAGCAGCCAGCCCATCATTTCCAGCGCCATCTTGAAGGAGCCACCGCTGTTGCTGCGCAGGTCCAGCACCAGGCCCTGCGCCGGCGACAGGCGCTTCAGCGCCACCGCCATCTCGGGCATCAGCGGTTCCAGGAAAGCAGCAAAGCGCAGGTAGCCCATGTTGGACGCCAGCAGGTGGCTGCGCAGCAGCGACTGTGCGGGGCTCTGCGGGTCTTGCCGCAAGGTCACGCTGTAGCTGCTGCCGTCGGGCCGCTGCAGGCCCAGCGTCAGGATGCTGCCCACAGGGCGCTGGTTCAATTCACGGCTGACGAGGTTGAAGTTGGACCGCTCGGTGGAGCTGCCGCGCACGGCCACGGCGGTGGCCTGCCACCATTGGTCGGCCGGCTGGCCGTCGATCTGCAGCACCCGGTGGCCTGACCGCACGCCCAGCAGCGCCGCCTGGCTGTTGCCGGCCACGCCGCCCACCACCCAGTGGCCTTCCAGCTTGGCCAGGCCCAGGCCGAAGTTGCCACGCTGCTGCACGATGGCGTTCACCTCCAGCGGGCTGCGCACGCTGGTGTGGGCGTCTTTCAGCTCGCCGGCCATGCGGTCCAGGCCGCGCCAGAACTGGCCTTCGTCAACGCCGCCGCGCAGCAGTTCGGCGCGGTAGCGTTCGCCGATGGCGCCCCAGTCCGCGCCGTTGTGCCGCGGGTCCACGTACTGCTGCTGGATGGTGGCCCACACCTTGTCGAAGGCCGCCTTGCGCTCTTCGGTGTTCAGCGTGCGCTGCACGAAGGGCACGGGTGTGGCAGGCCGCACCACCGGCGCGGGCGCAGTGGCGCAGCCGGCCAACAGCAACGCCGACAGCGCAGCCGCCCCCATGGCCAGGCCACGCGGCTGGCGCGCCGCTGGCGCCTCTGGGCGGGCGCCGTCGGCCATCACGAAGCCAGCGGCTGGGTGATGTCGTCGATGCGCTGCATCACCTCGGGCGTCAGCTTTTCCAGCATCGCCATCGCACCCAGGTTGCTCTGCAACTGCGACAGCCGCGAAGCGCCGGTGATGACGGTGCTGACACGCGGGTTGCGCGCCACCCAGCCGATGGCCAGCTGCGCCACGGTGCCGCCCAGTTCGGCGGCCAGTGCTTGCAGTTGCACCACGGCGGCGTTCTTGCGCGGGTGCAGCAGGCCGTCGCGCAGGAAGGCCATGCTGTCCATGGCGCCGCGGCTGTCGGCGGGCAGGCCCTGCGCGTACTTGCCGGTCAGCAGCCCGCTGGCCAGCGGGCTCCAGGTGGTCAGGCCCAGGCCGGTGTCTTCATAGAGGCGCGCGTATTCCTTTTCCACCTTGCGGCGGTGGAACAGGTGGTACTGCGGTTGCTCCATCAGCGGCTTGTGCAGGTGGTGGCGCTCGGCCAGTTCCCAGGCGGCGCGGATGTCGTCGGCCGGCCATTCGCTGGTGCCCCAGTACAGGGCCTTGCCCTGCGTGATGAGGTCGCTCATCGCGCGCACGGTTTCTTCGATCGGCGTGCCGGGGTCGGGGCGGTGGCAGTAGATGAGGTCGATGTGGTCCAGCCCCATGCGCCTGAGCGAGCCGTCCATGGCCTGCATCAGGTACTTGCGGTTCAGCGTGTCCTTGCGGTTGATGGCGTCGCCATCGCGGTCCAGGCCCCAGAAGAATTTGGTGCTGACGATGTAGTGCAGCCGCGGCCAGGCCAGTTGCTTCAGCGCCGCGCCCATGATCTCTTCGCTGCGGCCACCCGCATAGG
Organism: Burkholderiales bacterium; assembly: GCA_043717565.1. Classification (GTDB taxonomy): domain Bacteria; phylum Pseudomonadota; class Gammaproteobacteria; order Burkholderiales; family Burkholderiaceae_C; genus Rubrivivax. The sequence goes on from JAYSXE010000340.1 coordinate 3,438, forward strand.
CTTCGGCGTTGTCGAAGAAGTTGATGCCGGCGTCAAAGGCGGCCGCCATCATCTCGCGCGCCTGGCCGGTGTCGACCTGGGTGTGGTACGTGACCCACGAACCCAGTGACAGGGTGCTGACGCGCAGGCCGCTGCGGCCCAGGTGGCGGTATTGCATGGTGTAAGGGGTCCTCTTTTGGTAACAAAACACCAGACTAACCCAATGCCGACCCTTGGTTCACGGGGGGTGTCGGAGCAGTACGCGGTTTAGGGAGTCTCGAGATGAAGAAACTGGTTTTGGCGGCCGCGGCTGCGTTGGTGGTGTCGGGTGCATCGGCCTTGACGGTGTACGACACGGCAGGTGTCGGCGGCTCTGGCGGCAATGACGGCAATCAGAACTACGGCGAAATGCTGGGCCTGGATTTCACGGCCAACGTGGCGGGCTTGCAAGTCACCCAGTTGGGCGCTTTCAACGACGACTTGGACGGCATCAGCACCAACATCACGGTGGGCCTGTTCAACCTGACGACCAACTCGGTGGTCATCGCGCCAATCAGCTTTCAAGGCGCGACGGGCAGCGCGACTTATCTTTTCAAGATGCTGACCGCGCCAGTCGCTTTGACACAAGGGCATCAGTACTCGGTGCAGGCCTTCGGCTACAACGGTACCGATGAGAACTTCAATACCAACTTCGGCATCAACAACGGCTCCAACGCCCAGACGACCTCTCCTGTCACATTCAACGGCGGGGCAGGCTTGTTGACCAACAACAATTCGCGCTATGGAGGCGCGAATATGGGCGCGGGTATCGCTTTCCCCCACGCATCGACCTTCGGCGCAGGCACGCTCGTGGTGACGCAGGTGCCAGAACCCGGCGCATGGGCGCTGATGATGGCTGGGCTGGCCGCAGTAGGTTTCGTGGCGCGCCGCCGTCAGGCTTGACAAAGGCAAGCGCTGCGCTTGGCGCAGCGGGCCGCAAGGCTTGAGCCCCCGTGCTGCATGGCACGGGGGCTTTTTCATTGGCACGTCGACTTTTCGCCGTCGGAGCTTGACGTTGAATTGCCGGCTTGCGTCGCCCGCGCGACGCAAGCCGGCGGTCGAACTTGCCACAATCTTCTCCATGGGAACTCTCTACCTCGTGCGCCACGGGCAGGCCAGCTTTGGCGCTGCCGACTACGACCAGCTCAGCCCCCTCGGCGCCCGGCAATGCCATGCCGTGGGGGTGTACCTGGCTGCCCGCGGCCTGCAGTTCGACGCGGTGCTGCGCGGCAGCCTGCGCCGCCATGTGCAGTCCCTGGCGGCACTCTGCGAAGGCCATGGCAGCGTGCCGGATGCGCTGGAGTGGCCGGGCCTGAACGAATACGACAGCGAAGCGCTGGTGCGGGCCTT
>JAYSXE010000035.1:0-1990 GCA_043717565.1 Burkholderiales bacterium
AAGAGTTCTGTCCCCTTCGTCTAGAGGCCTAGGACACCACCCTTTCACGGTGATTACAGGGGTTCGAATCCCCTAGGGGACGCCAAGATTCAGCCTGCAAGGGCTGGGCTGGTCGCAAGGCAAGTTCGTGGCACTTGGGAAGCCTGTTCAGGTTTTTGAAGCCGCATGGAGTGGTAGTTCAGTTGGTTAGAATACCGGCCTGTCACGCCGGGGGTCGCGGGTTCGAGTCCCGTCCACTCCGCCAACACACAGAGGTTTTCCTCGAAAGTGCCCACCAGCCGGTGGGCATTTTTTATTCCGGATCCGAAACTGGTGGAGCCGCCTGGCTGCGGGCTGTTCGACTTTCCTCGTTGACCCGCAGCAGCTGGCGCAGGCTGGCGTCCCTGGGTGGCCTGGCCTCGCTGCCCCTTTGGCCCGATGGTGTTGCAGCCCAACGCGCATCTGCTGCGGGTACCGGCCCGTGACGCTGGTGTTGTTCGACAGCATTCACGCGCGCTTCGAGCAAGCACGGTCGGAATGTGCGTCGTGGCCCCGGCGTCACGTGCGGCATCAGCTTCGCGTCATCAGCCACGCGCGGCGACGTGGAGTGTCGACAGGCAAGTCCACACCGCAAAAGTGATCACAGCTACACGCAGACGGGGCCGCCACGCCGGTCCAAGCTAACGCTATTTGTCAGTGACTCCGTGCGCTGCCATACAGATGCGGCGCATGCAGTCGTGCAACTGCTTCAAGCCTCTGCTCGCAGTTCAATGCCCTGCTGCAAACCCGAAGCGCTTGCAGGGGGGGGTACCGCTTCATCAAGGCTTTCCCTTGCTTTGAAGCCATTGTGTGGGTGATGAAACCCTGCAGTAAGGAAGCTGCGCCACATTCGCGTCCAGCAAAGACGCGGTGATGTTGATGGTGTGTCCATCAATGACGCAGCCCTCGCAACCCACCACCGCTTTCGGCTCACGCCGCAGAGCGCACGAAACGACCCGCAGTCTGACGGCGGAAAAGAACCGCCTGGACCCTGTGCCAGGCAATTATTGGAGCAAGCAAGAATGGCGACAGCTGAAGCGACAACCGCCGTGCGGGAAAGATCCCGTCCGATGACCCCCGAAGAGAAAAAAGTGATCGCGGCTTCTTCCGCGGGCACGATCTTCGAGTGGTACGACTTCTATCTCTACGGCGCGCTGGCCGCCATCATTGGTGCGCAGTTCTTCACCGCCTTCCCCGAGAACACGCGCAACGTTTTTGCGCTGCTGGCCTTTGCGGCTGGCTTCATCGTGCGCCCGTTCGGCGCGCTGGTGTTCGGCATGCTGGGCGACATGATCGGCCGCAAGTACACCTTCCTGATGACCATCGTCATCATGGGCCTGTCGACCTTCCTGGTGGGTGTACTGCCCAACTACGAAAGCTGGGGCGTTGCCGCGCCTGTCATCCTGATCCTGCTGCGCATGGCGCAGGGCCTGGCACTGGGCGGTGAATACGGAGGCGCGGCGATCTACGTTGCTGAACACGCGCCGGCCAACCAGCGCGGCTACTTCACGGCCTTCATCCAGACCACAGCCACCCTGGGCCTGCTGTTGTCGCTGATCGTGATTCTGTCGGTGCAGGGCTATGTCAACGGCAACTTCGCCGACGTGCCGCTGATGAAAGATGGCGCTGCGGTGTTGTTGGCCGACGGCAAGCCCGCCATGGTCAAGGCGTTCAACGCCTGGGGCTGGCGTGTGCCGTTCATCGGCTCGATCTTCCTGCTGGCCATTTCGCTGTACATCCGCCTGCAAATGAACGAAAGCCCGGCCTTCAAGAAGATGAAGGAAGAGGGGCGCACGTCCAAGGCGCCGCTGAGCGAAGCCTTCGGCAACTGGAAGAACGGCAAGATCGCGCTGATCGCGCTGCTGGGCCTGGTCGCAGGTCAGGCCGTGGTCTGGTACACCGGCCAGTTCTACGCGCTGTTCTTCATGCAGAACGTGATCAAGATCGACAGCTTCACCGCCAACGTGATGGT
>JAYSXE010000341.1:0-4786 GCA_043717565.1 Burkholderiales bacterium
AGCGGCCGCCGCGGCGCTGGCCGCTGCGCCCGCTGCCGATGCGCCCGATGCCGGCGGCGGCTGGGACATCGACAACGACGCCCTGGCCCATGCGCTGAGCTGGCTGAGCCACCACCACGGCCGCCCGCGTTCTGCAGAGTCGCTGCTGGCCGGCCAGCCCACCAGCGGCCGGCTGTCGCCTGAAGGCGCACTGCGCGTGCTGCACGAAGCCGGCTTCAGTGCCGGCCTGGTGCAGCGCGAGATCGGCGACCTCAGCCCGCTGCTGCTGCCGGCCGTGTTGCTGCTGAGCGGCGGTGACGCCTGCATCGTGCTGGCGCGCCACGGCCCGGCGGGGGCTGCGGCAGGTGTTGCAGCGGACGGCAGCACGGTGTACGACGTAGTCATGCCCGGCCGCGATCACCACGCCTGCACCGCCACCGAAGCCGAACTGCAGGCCGAATACACCGGCAGCGCGCTGGTGTGCACGCCGCAGACGGCGCCGGCTTCCAGCCACCGTTCTGACACCGAACTGCTGCGCGACCCCAACGCCCACTGGCTGTGGGGCACCATGCGGCGCTTCGTGCCGTACTACCGCGCCGCACTGCTGGCGGCCTTGCTCAGCAACGTGCTGATGCTGGTGACGGGCATGGTCACGTCGGTCATCTACGACAAGGTCATACCGCACCAGGCCTATGTCACGCTGGTCACGCTGGCCATCGGCGCGGCGCTGGCGTTGGCCTTTGACCTGATGGCGCGGCAGCTGCGCGCCTATCTCATCGACATGGCGGGGCGCAAGGCCGACCTCATCGTCGGCAGCATCCTGTTCCGGCAGACGCTGTCGCTGCGCATGGAACAGCGCCCCGACTCGGCGGGCGCCTATTCACACCACCTGGCGCAGATCGAACAGGTGCGCGAGTTCTTCGCGTCGGCCACACTGGCGGCCCTGTCAGACCTGCCTTTCATCTTCGTGTTCGTGGCCATGACCTTTGTCATTGGTGGGCCGCTGGGCTGGGTGCTGGTGGTGTCCATTCCGCTGCTGCTGCTGATGTCGGTGCTGATCCAGGGCGCCCTGCGCCGCGCCACCATGTCGCACATGAATCAGACGGCCGACCTGCACGGCGTGCTGGTGGAAGCCGTGGACGGGCTGGAAGACCTGAAGGCTGCCGGTGCGCAGGGCCGCTTTTTGCGCCTGTACGAAGAGGCCACGGCCAGCGCCGCCAATTCCATGCTGCGCTCGCGCAAGATCATGGCGCTGACGATGAACATCTCGGCGCTGTCGCAACAGGCCATTTCGCTGGTGATGCTGGTGTGGGGCGTGTTTCTCATCGACGCCAAGCTCGTCAGCGCCGGTGCGCTGATCGGTTCGGTGATGTTTGCCAGCCGCGCCGTGGCGCCGCTGTCCAGCGTGGTGCAGCTGGCCACGCGCTACCAGGGCGCGCGTGCCGCATTGCGCGCACTAAACCGTGTGATGCAGCAGCCGGTGGACCGCGAGCCCGGCCGCGTTTATGTGCCGCGCAACAGCCTCAGCGGCCAGCTGGCGCTGGTGGACGTGGGCTTTGCCTACCCCGAACCCGTGGACACGCACAACCCTGCTTCCCATGCAGCAGCGGCCGCGCCACTGGGGCCGCAGGTGCTGAAGGGCCTGAACCTGCGTGTGGAGCCCGGTGAACGCATCGCCATGCTGGGCCGCATCGGCAGTGGCAAGAGCACCGTGCTGCGCCTGATGGCTGGGCTGTACCTGCCCACCGCGGGGCAGGTGCAGGCCGATGGCATCGACCTGCGCCAGATCGACCCCGCCGACTACCGCGCGCGGGTTGGTTTTGTCGCGCAGGACCCGCGCCTCTTCAAGGGCACGCTGCGCGACAACGTGCTGCTCGAAAGGCCCACGGCCGACCCGTCCCGCCTGGGCGAGGTGGCGCGTGTCACCGGGCTGGACCGCCTGGTGGCGCAGCACCCGATGGGCTGGGAATTGCCGGTGGGCGAGGGCGGTGCGTTGTTGTCTGGCGGCCAGCGGCAACTGGTGGCGCTGGCGCGCTGCCTGATCACGCGGCCGCAGATTCTGCTGATGGACGAACCCACCAGTTCGATGGACGCACAGAGCGAGGTGGCCTTCCTGCGCCAGCTGCGCGCCGCCTGCGGTGACTGCACGCTGGTGATGGTGACGCACCGCCCGGCGGTGCTGGAACTGGTGCAGCGCGTGGTGGTGGTGGACCAGGGCCGCGTGGTGATGGACGGCGCGAAGGACGCGGTGCTGGCGGCGCTGTCGGGCACCAAGCCGCCGTCGGCGGCGCAGCGCCCCGGCAGCAATCTGCACGTGCACCCCAGCGCACAACCCGCGCCGCGCGAGGCGGCGGTGTGATGCGCGGCAGCCTGCCCACCTTCTTCAACCGCAAGCCGCGTGCCACGCTGCAGGTGGCCGACCTGCCTTTTGTCAGCCCGGTCACGGGCGCGCAGGTGCTGGAACCCGCACCCGCTGCGATGTGGGCCGTGTACCTGATGCTGGCGGCGCTGGTGGTGGCCGTGGCCTGGTCGGCGCTGGCGCAGGTGGACATCGTCACCAAGGCCAACGGCCGCGTGGTGCCCGACGGCCGCGAACAGGTCATCGCCAGCCTGGAAGGCGGCCTGCTGCGCGAACTGCTGGTGCGCGAGGGTGAACAGGTGGAAGCCGGCCAGCCACTGGCGATGCTGGACCCCACGCGCGCCGAAGCCCAGCAGGCCGAGGGCCAGGCCAAACGGCAAAGCCTGATGGGCACGCTGGCCCGCCTGCAGGCCGAGGCCAGCGGCAAACCGCTGAAGTTCCCGCCCGGCCTGCCCGAAGAGGTGCTGTCGGGCGAAACCGAAAGCCATGAAGCCCGCCGCAACGCGCTGGTTGAAGGCACCGACAGCGTGCGCCGCAGCATGGGCCTGCTGGCGCGCGAATTGCAGGTGTCGCAAAGCATGGCCGCGAAGGGGCTCATGAGCGAGGTGGAGGTGATGCGCCTGCGCCGCCAGATCAACGAACTGTCAGCACAGATCCAGGAACGCGTGAACCGCTTCCGGCAAGACGTCAGCGCCGAGCTGGTGCGCGTGCGCACCGAACTGTCGCTGATGGAAGAGCAGATGGTGGTGCGCGATGACGCGCTGCGCCGCAACACGCTGACCAGTCCGGTGCGGGGCATCGTCAAGCAGATACGCACCAACACCATCGGCGGCGTGGTGGCGCCGGGCGCGCCGGTGATGGAGATCCTGCCGCTGGGCCGCCACGTGCTGGTGGAAGCACGCGTGCGGCCGGCCGACATCGGCTTTGTGAAGGTGGGGCAGCCGGTGCTGATCAAGTTGTCGGCTTACGAATACACCATCTACGGCGGCCTGCGCGGCGTGGTGCACAGCATCAGCCCCGACGCCCTGGGCGACCCCGACCGCGCGTCGTCACCCGACGGCACGTGGTACCGCGCGCTGGTGCGTGCCGACAGCAACAGCCTGCTGCCGGGCGCGCAGGCCGCGGGCAAGCCGGCCGCGGCGAAACCGGCCGACAAGGCCGCCAAGGCCAAGCCCGGTGACGAGGCCACCCCCCGACCTGCTGCCGTGGCGCCAGGCTTGCCGGTGCTGCCGGGGATGAACGGCACGGTGGAGATTCGCACCGGCGAACGCAGCGTGCTGGGCTTCATGCTGCTGCCGATGCTGAAGTCGCAAGAGGCCTTCAGGGAGCGTTGACAGGCCCAGATGCGGGCATGCGGCAGCGCAGGCTGCTGCAGGCACGCATTTGCAGGCAAGCGTTTGCGCAGGTGCCGCCGAACGGCCCGCTGAGCGCGTTGGCGCACCAACGGCGGCAACGCTGGGTGATATGGTTACCGCTGCCTTTTTCACCCCGCTGTTCGCCCGGCGCTGTCCTGCACCCGCCATGATCGACTCGCTGCTGCTCACCGCTGCCCGCATCGTCACCTACGAACACAGCCGTGCACTGACCAATGCCACGGGCTTTTTCTTTGCCCGCGACGAGCGTCTGTATCTCGTGACCAGCCGGCACGTGCTGATCGACGAGCCCAGCAAGCACAGGCCCAACCGCATCGAGATCGAACTGCACACCAAAGCCAGGGATCTGGCGCGTTCGACGATGTTTTCCATCATGCTGTTCGACAACGGCGTGGGGTTGTGGAAACAGGGCATGGACGCGGCCGGCGACGTGGACGTGGCCGTCATAGAGATCCACCGCCACGCCTTGCCACCCGATGCGGTTTTCAGTGCCTTCACGCCCGAACACGTGGCCTTGCCGGACACGGCGGTGGAGATTGGCCGTTCGGTGGTGATCCTGGGCTTCCCCCTGGGCTTTCACGACACGCTGCACCACCTGCCAGTGGTTCGCCAGTCGGTCGTGGCGTCGGCCTGGGGCATGCGTTTCCAGGGCCAGGGCTACTTTCTCACTGATGCACGCACCCACCGCGGCACCAGTGGCGCTCCGGTGGTGATGCGTGACCACCAGGCCCCCGACCAGGCGCTGCCCTGGCGCCTGCTGGGCGTGCATTCGGGCACGCTGGACATGGGCGAACGCGACCTGACCAAGGACGAGTCGCTGGGGCTGAACTGCACCTGGTACGCAGACATCTTGCTGGCGTTGACGCAGGGGTAGCAGCGCTGCGTTTTGCTGGCTGATTTCTTGCGATCTGCGGCGTGCGAACAGGTGGGCGTGCCAACAGTGGTGGCGTGGATCAGGCCGCCAGGGTGCGCTGCTACGCTCATGTCATCCTTTGCCAGCCTGGCGGCTGTCAAATTCCTTCTTTACTTCGCTGCGCAGCGCACCCTGCCGGCCTGATCCCCAACGTTTGGTGGC
>JAYSXE010000342.1:0-32413 GCA_043717565.1 Burkholderiales bacterium
GCGGCTGGTACTGGACTGCAACGCAGTTCTCCGACGCCTTCGCGTGGAACCAGAGCTTCAGCGGCGGCAGCCAGTACGGCTACGCCAAGAAGTACGAGGCAAGAGCCCGCGCCGTCCGCAGATTTGAAGTTTGATCCTTTGATCCTTTGCTGACGTGTCGCTGCACACCGACCTGCCCATTTACCGCACCGGGGTGCGTCTGCTTTCACTGGCCATCAAGGCACAGGAACAGATGCCCCGCGGTGTGAAACGCAGCCTGGGCGACAAGATCGCTGCGCACTGCGTCGAGATGCTGGACCTGATGGCGTTGGCCAACGCCACACAGCACGGCGAACGGGCCGAATACATCCGCCGGCTGATGACACAGCTGCGCGCGATGACGGTGCTGCTGCGGGTCAGCCACGACAGCCGGTATGTGTCTACCAAGCTGTGGGCTGAATCGGTGACGCTTCTTGACAGCGTCGGCAAACAAGGTGGTGGGTGGAGGATTGGACCCCCCCGAACCGGCTTCGCCGGCTCCCCCCAGGGGGCACCCCCAGCGGCCCGGCAAAGCCGGATCCGCGGCGGTCGCTTGGATTCGTGGCTATTGTTGGTGGTACATTCCGGCCGTCCCTGCACACCAGGGATCGGGATTGGCGTCCTGATGAACCGCTGCAGCGCAAGCCGCAGCTTCTTTTCCGAGTCTGCGGCTTCGTTGTTCGTGCCCCCAGTTATGGCAGCACGGACGGGGAGCCGCGAGGCTCGCCGGTTCGCGCAAGCGGTTCCCGGTACGCCAACCCGTCCGGGCTGCCGCCCCGATTGGCGTCGTGACGGCAGTTTTCAAACTGAACCGTTTGCGAGGCCCACCAATGGCGCTAATCTCACACACGCCCGGCACGGCGTACGTCTCCATCACTCCTGCGCTGCAGGCCTTCTATGCGGCACGCGGCATGTGGGCCAACAAGCAGCCCTGCAGCACCCTCGCCGGCATGCTGGGCCCACGCGCAGGCTGGGACTGTGCATATGGCTACGTTCAATTCTTTGTCAGCCGCGAAAACCTAATAGCCCTGACGCAAGATCTTCGGGCCAACGGGTTGCGCGGACTGAGCAGCCAACAGGTCGCGCAAACGCTGCGCCGATTTCGCGAAGCCGCAGCGCGCGCTGGCGACTCAGTTGTCGCGCCCATTGCGCCCGACACTCACCAGCAGGGGGCGTGCGCGGCGGTACCGTTCGAGCCACTTGTTTGCCCCGTCAACGGCAAGGCACGAAAAACGTTCGAGCGCCACGTGATGGAAAGTCTGCACGAGGTCATCACTTTCTCGCAGCAAAGCATCTACTGACCTGCGGCCACCATGAACCACAAAGGCAATCTCAAACATGGGCACCGCCACACGCTGGCTTATGGCCGCTGGCGGGCAATGCGGCAGCGCTGCTTGAACCCGAATGCCACCAACTTTGCTTACTACGGGGGAGCAGGCATCACCATTTGCGCCCAGTGGCGCGAATCCTTCGAGGCCTTTTTTGCCGATATGGGCGAGTGCCCAGACGCCACGATGTCGCTGGACAGAATAGATGGGGCGCGCGGATACGAACCCTCGAACTGCCGATGGGCTACGAAGTCCGTTCAAAGCGCCAATCGCGCCATGAATGTGTCGTTGACAAACGAGGGCCGCACGCTGTTGGTCAGCGAGTGGGCGCGCGAAATAGGCGTCAGTGCAAACATGCTTCGTCAACGCCTGCGGCTTGGTTGGAGCGTCCACGAAACGCTGACCACACCGACACTGCGTCGCGGCCGACAAAGCTAACAAGCTACTTCGGCCTGTTCACCCAGGCCACCCACAGCCGCCAAGACCGCGCCCGGTTTGCCAACGCCGTGAGGCACCGGGGCCACTGCATCACCGGCACATTAACCAAAGCCTACCCATGAACACAGACGAAATCATCGTGCAGCTACCGACGCATGAACTGCACGATTCGCCCTTCAACCCCAGGAAGCGGTTCACCGGGATTGCCGAGCTGGCCGACACCATGCGCCCACCTAACGGCCGTGTGCTGCAGGCGCTGCTGGTGCGCCCACGCATACCGCCATTGTTCGCAGGCGATGCCGACTTGGCAGCTTCGGCCGTCACGGGCTTCGAGGTGGTGTTCGGCCACCGGCGGCGGCTGGCCGGTATAGAAGCCGGCCTGGCCACACTGCCCTGCACGGTTCGGGCCATGACCGATGCCGAGGCGCGGCACTGCCAGGTGGTCGAGAACCTGCAGCGTGAAGACGTGCACCCCATTGAAGAAGCCGAGGGCTTCGAAGCGCTGATGCGCGATGACGGCCTGACCGCTGACGAAGTGGCCCAGCAGCTGGGCAAAAGCCGCAGCTACGTGTATGGCCGCTTGAAGCTGCTGCAGGCCTGCCCCCAGGTGCGTAGCGCCTGCCTGGACGGGAATATCGGCAGCGAAGTGGCGCTGCTGGTGGCCCGTTTGCGGACGCCCAAACTCCAGGAAAAAGCACTGGCAGCCATTGCAGCCGACACCAACAGCGCCGCCAACATGGAAGATGGCGGCAAACGCAGCTATCGGCACATCCGCGACTTGCTGGCCGACAAGTTCACACTTGATCTGAAGACTGCAATTTTCGACACCGATGACGCCACGCTGTGCGTTGCTGCTGGGCCATGCGGCGCCTGCCCGAAACGCACGGGCAACGCGCCCGAGTTTGAAGACTTGGCCAGCAAAACCCGTGAAGGTGAACACCGCAGTTACTTCCGGCAAGGTGGTCCAGACATCTGCACAGACCCCGACTGCTTTGCCGCCAAGAAGGCCGCACACCTGCAGCGCAAGGCTGCAGAGGCCGCGCAGGCCGGCGCCACCGTGATCAGCGGCAACAAAGCCAAGGCCGCCATTGGCGCCGATGGGCGTTTGAAAGGCTATGTGGCCTTGAAAGATGCGCAGGCTGCACTGAAGCACGCGCCCAAAGGGGGCGCCATGCCGCAGGTGGTGACCATCATCGACCAGCGCACTGGCAAAGCCGTCAAAGCCGTGAAAGCAACCGACGCACCCGCCGCTGCCGGGCCGAAGGCGCAGCGCGGCCACGGACGGGACTGGGAAGCAGAACGCAAAGAACGCGAAGCTGCAGCAAAGGCAGAAACCGAACGGCGGGCGGCGCTGCATGCACCGATGCGCGAGCGCATGTTGACTGCTGAGCCCAGCACCGACGAGTTGCGCATGGTGCTTTGGCTGTCTGTGCAGAGCCTGGATTGGGGTGTGGAAAGGCGCGCGCTGGCCAGGCATGGCGTTGCTGCAGTGGAAGGTGGTCACGACCGCAACAGTTTTGCCTGGATAGACAAGCTGCCACCCGACACGCTGCGCGTGGTGTTGATGGACCTGCTGTTGGATCAGGCCTGCGAAGTGTCTGGCCATGATGAGGACGAAAACCTCCCTTTATTCAACCGCCTTGCCAGCATCTACGGCATCAGCACTGATCGCCCGCCTACCCCCTCAACCGCTGGCGCGAGCGCAGAAATAACCGCGGCCGCAAAAACCCCGCTGCGCGGTGCGCTGTACCAGTGCCCGGACACTGCGCAAACGTGGAGCGGGAAAGGCCTGAAGCCGAAGTGGGTGCAGGTCGCGCTGGCGCGCGGTGTGGCACTGCAAGACTTGCTGGCCAGCAAACCAGATGCAACGTCCAAAACTGCGGCCAAGGCCGCTATCCAGAGCGACGAGGCCGGCTTCGCCGGCAAACAGCGCACCGCCGGCACCGACCTTTTTGCAGACGCGTTGCCGGCATGAGCAACGACACCAACAACAGCGCACCTCAGTAGGAGCTAGGAATGCTGAAGGCGAACAAAGTGCAGGCGGTTGCGCTGGAACTGAAAGAAGGCGGGCAGGCCGTACTGGTGCAAGACGGCCCCGACTGGAACGGCCTGCGGAAGTTCAAGTGCATTGCCCCACCGCAGTGCGATGGGCAGATGGTCATTGCGACGAAAGACCCAGACAGTAGTCCGATGGGCGCGCTGTTCGGAGAGATTTTCAACTTGGGCGAGGGCGAGCAGTGGGTTTTGGTGATGGCTTCACCCGAATTGGCCGCGCGCCTGCTGCGGTGATTCAGCGGCCCCTGCCCGCCAATGCGGGAGGGCGCGGCGTCATCAGCCCGCTGGATGCAATGTCTGCATGAGCATGATTCTTTCGGCTGATGAGTTGCAAGCGCTCACCGGATACCGCCAGCAGCGTCGACAGTTGAACTGGTTGCGGGACACCCTGCGCATTTCAGCGCCGCGTCGTGCCGACGGTATGCCCGTTGTCAGCCGGGCCCAGGTTGAATATGCGCTGGCAGGTAAATCGCCTGCAGCTAGCGCGGCCGGCCCGCGATGGAGCAAGATTGCGGCATGAACCGACCACGTGACCGCGCCAGCGCTGCCGGCCTGCTGCCCCGCATGGAAGCCAGGCCGCGTAAAGACGGCTTGGTTGCCTACCGTTATCACCCGGTAGCGAGCAAGCCCATTGCGCTGGGCACCGACCGCTTGGAAGCGCTGCAGCGCGTGCTGGACCTTCTGGGCATCGGTGACGATGTGGGCACGATCAAGCGGCTTTGGGCGCAGTATCAATCTGGGCCCGACTGGCTTGCCCTGGCGCCACGCACGCGGGCGGACTACGCTGACTACAGCGGGCCACTGCTGGCCGTGTTTGCCGACATGCGCGCAGCAGCAATCACGGCGCCTATGGTCGCGCGTTACCTGCGCACCGAGCGGGCCGCCGCACCCAAGCGTGCAAACCGGGAAATCTCGCTGTTAGGAAATTTAATTGGCTTGGCAATCGAGCGTGGTGAGGCCGAACACAACCCATGCCGTGGCGGCCAGGTCAAGCGCAACCCTGAGCGGCCGCGAGCGCATGCCCCGGCAACGGGCCAAATTGAGGCGCTGGCAGCTTTTGCCGCAGCCAAGGGTGGGCAGTGGACCATCATGGCAATGGCGGCTGAATTTGCGGCGCTGGCCGGTGCACGGCAAGCAGAAATGCTGCGACTGCACTGGCCGCAATGGGGCGAAGATGAGGTCAGGCTGCGGCGGGCCAAACAGCGCGCTGGCGTTGAAAAAGTGGACCGAATCGCAGCCAGCCCGACGCTACTTGCACTGAGGATCCGGCTGCAGGCTGTGGCAACAGAGCCGTCGTTGGGCGCCGTGTTTCCTAACCGCAAAGGTGTGCCTTACACCGCTGAAGGTTTTGCATCGAACTGGGGCAAGCTGATGCGCGAAGCGATGAGTAAAGGCATCATCGAGCAGCGCTTTACGTTTCACGACCTGCGCGCGCACTACACAACTGAGCACCAGGCGCGGCACGGTCAGCTGCCCGATATGCACGCGAGCCCGACCACAACGGCGCGGGTCTATGAGCGGTCGAAAGTGGCGCGGCGCCGATCACTTTGAGTCGAGTATTCCCACCGTGGGAATTTGATGGGAATGAACCACTGTGCGAATAAGCAGCGCAACGCTTGTAAGTGATTGATTTTATTGGTGGGCCCTGCGTGACTCGAACACGCGACCAACGGATTAAGAGTCCGGCCAGTGAATCAAGCAATGACGCGGGTTCTTAGCTCTTTTGTGGGAATAAATCACCTTGATTTGTGATCCGCTTTGCGCGGGTTTTGAGGCCTTGATTCCCAAGTGCGGCTGAACTCATTGGCCATGCGCGCTACATGCTCGCGCTGCTTCCTTGCGTCGTCTCGCAAGCCCAGCAGAATTTGCAGCAGCAGACCACAAAAAGCCACGGCCAGGCCGGCAAGCATCCCGAATTCGCTGAGCGACAGGACGCCGAATCCGAACACGCTCGCGGCGCCGCCCATGGTGGCTTTGCCAACGGCGCCTGCTGACGCAGCTTCAGCAGCTTCAACAAGATGCTGAACGAGGGTCTCTTTGGGTACTGCTGCCATGATTTGCTTTCTGATCAACGTTTGATGATCTCTACACGCATCTCGGTGTTGACGATCAAGATGGCGTCGGAATTGAATTTCTGTGCGGCAAACTCGATGGTGCAGGGCGTGCCCGCTGTGACAGGCACTCGCCGTGTGAGCATCACGGCGCACTCTTTGAGAGTGTTGACGCCAGTGAACTGATCAAGGAACCTTGTGGCCATCAACCGTGTGCCATTGAGATATAGAGCGCCCCGGCACGTTGCGTAGTCTGAGCCGCTGCTGGGCGTCGTATGACGTCCATACCCGCTGACGCTTACCAGTGCATCGGCAGTCACGTCAGGGGTAAAGGTAAGGCTGTTGACGATGGTCACAGGGCCGAACGGTGCGCCTGTTAGTCCGTCGATGGTGACATCACCATCTGAGTCGATAAGTAATTGCGTGGCCGCACCAGCAGCCAGCTGTCCAGTGGTGACACTTACACCTGAAACCCCGGTCCATGCGGCCGTCAGCGCGGCCGCGTTTGCCTTAGCCGTGGCATCGGCGGCCGCCGCGACTGTGGCCGCAGCCTGGGCGGCGTTTGCCTTTGTGGTGGCGTCTTCGATTGCACGAGCCTCTTCTGCGTCCACCACACCATCCGCATAGGCCTTTGCGGTGGTCTCGGCCAGGTCTACCTTGGTTTGAGCAAACACTGCTGCTGCAGCTTGCGCTGCATTGGCCTTGGCGGTTGCGTCGGTCGCAGCAGCAACCACGGCAGCGGCCTGTGCGGCGTTGGCTTTGTTGGTGGCATCGGCAATGGCCCGCGACTCTTCCGCGCTCACCTTGCCGTCGGCGTAGGCCTTGGCTGTGGTCTCAGCCAGGTCAGCTTTGGCTTGCGCTGCAATGGCGGCCGTGGCCACCGCTGCAGCTTGCGCTGCATTGGCTTTGGCGGTTGCGTCGGCGGCAGCAGCAACCACGGCAGCGGCCTGTGCGGCGTTGGCTTTGTTGGTGGCATCGGCAATGGCCCGCGACTCTTCGGTGCTGACGATGCCGTCGGCGTAGGCCTTGGCTGTAGTTTCGGCCAGGTCGGCTTTGGCTTGCGCTGCGATGGCGGCTGTGGAGACCGCAGCAGCCTGCGCTGCATTGGCCTTGGCGGTGGCATCGGCGGCGGCTGCGACTGCGCTGGCCACCAGGTCAGTTACCTCCTCAAGCCGCACACCTTGCATTTCGTGATACCCGGTTGTGGCGTCATACCCCAGAAAGGCCCCTATCGAAATGGTTGCCGCATTTGCTGGTATTGGCCGTGCTGTGCTTGCGCCAAAAGTCCCCACGTATTCGGCCCAGTTGACGCCAGGCGTAATTTGGGAGACCGGGTAATGCCACAGTGTGCCGTCTACCGCAATCAGCGCGCCAGCACCGTCGTGCAGGGCTATAGCTGGGTAGGCCACACCATCAGCCCCGGCAGACTTGCGAATCCACCACTTTGCACGGTAGGTTTTTTGCCGGTCGATCGCTACACGGTTGGAAAGCACGTACGGATTTCCACCCGCCAGTACCTTGCGCCAGACACTTGGACCTGCAATGCCGTCGGCGATGACTTGAATTGAATAGCCGGACCCGACTGATTCCCAGGCGCTGGCGGTCGTGCAGGTGGGATCGCTGTTGATGGCAGCACCAGTGGCGGCGGCCGCCGCAATGGCAGCCGCCTGCGCCGCGTCGGCCTTGGCTTGCGCGCCCTCCACCGTTTCAAACTCACCCACCACGATGGTCACACGGTTGGTGTCCGCGTAGGTGGGCGCGGTCTGCACCAAGTCGCTGTAAGCGGCGGGGTCGTGTTCCGCGACCGACAGGCGCCAGCGGCCTGGGCCCGGCATCTCGACGGCTGTAACGCGCATGGGCTTTGCCGATACGCCCAGCGGGTGCGTGAGGGTGATGATGTCGGCCACGTCGTGGGCCACGCCGCCGTCAAAGACTTCGACCGTGGTGCTCAGGTCGCTGAGGCTCAGTTTGTTCAATCGTTCGGTAGCTTCGCGCAGGGCTTGCGATGCCCGCTGCACGCCTGGCAAGCGCACCGAGCTAAGGCGCCACGGCAGCGTGACGCCGGCGCCTGGCAGCTTGGCATCCACGCTGGCATCGCGCCACGGTATCTGGCTGGTGTCGGTGTAGACCACTTCCACGGCCGTGGGCATGTTGCCCAGGTCGCGCAGGCCCAGCGGTTCCATGGCCGCAATCTGGCCAGCAGCGTGGCTGTAGCTGGCCACAGGCGCTGCATCGCGGTCGGGCACCAGGCGCAGACCGGCGGCGCTGGGCACGAGCCAACAGCCGGCGTAGGCACGCATCGCTTCGGCCACCTGCGCCACCGATGCGGCACCGGTGAGGGTGACACCCAGCAGACGGCGCTTTTCGGCCGGCGAGCCGATGAATTCGTCACACGCGTCTGCAGCGGCTGGCACGCTGGCCCAGTGCACGGGCTCACCGGCGCCAAACTTGTTGTCAGCCGTCCAGTCGGCCAGGCACAAGGCTGGGTTTTCACTGTGTTCCCAGGTGGCGCGGCTGGCCAGGCGGTGCGGGCCTGCCCCGCCAGCGGTGCTGTCTTTGCGCCGGTCATATACCCGGCGGCCACGGATGCGCGCTGAAAAAGCCAACTGGCCGTCAAACTTGCCCACCGGCATGGCCACAACGCTGTAGGCGAAGGTTTCCAAGGCGTCGGTGTAGGTGATGCCTTGCGCTGCGAATGCGCCGAACAGCGCGCTGTCTGGCGCCAGCTGGCTGCCGGTGTAGTGGCCAACGACGGTTGCGCCTGCAGGCAGCGCCTGGTCGTTGAGGCGAAGCTCATCGATAGCGTCACAGGCGTGCCCCCACAAGCATTGAACCAGCAGCGTGCCAGGCTGGCCAGCGGCCACCAGCACGTTCAGGATGAGGGCCGGCACGCGGTCGGTGCCGTAGGTGACGGGCACCAGTGACCTGGCACCCGCTGCCACCAGCGCGCGCGGCGCGGCAACAGCGTTCAGCGATGCGGCGCCCGGAATGGTGAGCCCGCCGAAAACAGGCGATCGAATGGCCACGGGCTACACCTCAGCCAGCCGCACGCGGGCTTCAAACCGCAGCAGCCGCGCCAGGTAGCGCGGCGGGCCCATGAAGCGCACGGTGTAGGCCTGGCCGTCAGCGGCGTAGCGCAGGGTGAATTCGGCATCTACATTGGCGGCGTAGAAAGCTTCAAGCTGCGTGCGCTCAGCCGGTGTGAGCACATGGCCCAGCTCGAATTCTGTTTTGTCGGCCACCCACAAGCGGCGCACGTGCAGCCGGCCGTTGGTGGCGCGCGATGTTTCTTGCCCGCCTTCGCGGTTGGCCGTGCTGTCGCGCGTTTGCCGAAACGCGGGGTAGTCACTCATGATCGGCGGTCCAGTCGAATGTCGATGCCGTTGATGCGCAGCACGGTGCCGGCCGGCAGCAGGTGCGTGAAGCCGGCCTGCGGGTTGACGTAGGTGCGGGGCGACGCTATGAATTCAGACCGGTGGCGCAAGGCAATGCGCACGTCGCGCGGCGACACCTGCGCACTGGCACCCACGGCGGTGGCCAGCCATGCAGCTTCAGTCTGCACCGCGCCGTCAAACGCATAGATGATGATGAGTTTGTCTTGCACGCCTTGCGACAGCACCAGCGTGCCCGCCGCGTCGTTGGCGTTGCCCAGCACCAGCGTGCCAGACACCGCGAAGGGCTGCACCTGCAGGCCCAACAGCTGAAGGTCCATCGCGGCCCAGGTGAAACCGCCCCAGTTGACGACGCCGCGTGATGACCAGCGCTGCACCGTGCTGAAGTGCGCTTCTACCAGCAGCCCCGGCCGCTGCACGGGCGCCGCATGGGCTGCGGCCATGCCTGAAGGTATGGTCTTCACGGCTGATCGACTTCCCACTGCGGGGTGAACATGCCGCCGCCTGAGCGCACCACCTCGATCAGTTCACGCACAGCGTCGACCACCATGCCCACACCGGCGCCCACGCTGTGGATGGCGTCGATTTGCGCGGTTTGCCCCGACGTGTCCATCAGGCTTTGCAGAATGGCCGACTGCGGCGCCAGCGCTGCGGCGTCGGTCAAGGTGCGGCTGGTGGAAACCAGATAGTCAGCCACCTGCGCAAAGTCGCCTTGCAGGCCCAGCAAGGTGGCCAGTTGCTGGCGGCCCTGGTCGGTGCCCACGTTGGCACCTTCCACCAGCGCACGGAACTGGTCGCGTGTGTTCACATCTTGCGTTATGCCCACACTGCCCAGCACGCTTTGCACGTCGCGCGCCTTCACGCCTGCAATCTCGTCGCGGCTGTAGTAATTGCTGACGAAGGCCTGCGCTTGTTGGCCAAACGCTTGAATGCCGCCCGCCATGTCGAACAGGCTTTGCCGCGCATCAAAGCCCAGCACCGCCACGCGGCTGAAGATGCCGCCCATTTCGTTCAGCGTGCGGCTGAACTGCTGCACGCCGGCCAGGCGCTGCAGCGTGGCGGTGACTTCTTCGCCCGCGTTTTTGAATGGCTGCAACGCTGTGGTGAAGGTGCCGCTCAGGGCGTCGCCATAGGTCTTAACCGCAGCCTGGATGGCTTTTTCGTCTTCCTCGGCATTACCCGTGAAGGTGACGCGCACGGCGGTGGAAACGCGCTGCAACTGCTGCACCGGCAGGCCCAGGATGCTGGCCCACTCGGTGACGGCTGACAGCAAGGCTTTGCCGTTGTTATCCAGCTTGGCTTCGTCGGCGGCACCGAGCGCGGCATAGTCGGTACCGCGCTTGTCTTTGCGAAAAATGCCGCCTTTGGCCAACCATTCGCGGAAAGCCTGGCCTTCAAAGTCGCCGCCACCCAACATGCCGGTTATGCCGGTGCCGGTGGTGCGCGGGGCCTGGCGGCCGATCAGTTGCGCAATGGCGGTTTCACCGCTCAGGATGCTGGCCCATTTGTCGCTGATGCCAATCGACTTGCCAAAGTCGGTCAGCAGTGCGTCTACGCTCAACTTGCTGAAGCTCTGCCCGATGGCGTCTTTGCCAAGAATATTGTCCTTGGACGCGCGGGCTACCTGATCAGTCCAGCCCTTTTCCCATTCAGTGCTGCCGCGTTTAAGGGCCGCAGAAATGATGGCCGCATAGATGTTGCCTGATGCAGCAGACGACGCCCCGGCGGCGCCGCTGTTCAACCCCGCATCTTGCGCTGCCAGCATGCGGCTTTGTTCGCTGCCGAAGTTGGTGCCGTAGGTGCTGCCGCTTGCAGCGCTGTAGTAGCTGGATGCCGCACCGACAAAGCTGCCTGCACTTAGCCCACTGCCTCCCAGCAGGCCGGCCACCGCGTTGGTGCCATCTTTGACGACCGCTTGCAACACCGGCCGCAGCACCATGGTGCGGAACAGGTCTTTGATGAACTGCGACGCGCTCTTGCCACCTTGCATCAGTGCGTCGGCCAGGCTTTGGCCCACCTGGTCGGTAACGCGTTCCCACTCGCGCCCGGCTTCTTTGGCGGTGCGGGCGTTGGCTTCGGTCACTTCTTTGGCCGACACGGCGCTGGCCAGGTCTTTGCGCAGGCGGGCTTCTTCACGCAGCTGCTGCGCACGTTCACGCAGAGCCAGGGCTTCTTGCGAATCGATGTCGCGGTCGTCAAGGCGGATGGCCTGCAGTTCCAGTGCAGACGCCTGCTCTTGCAGGCGCAGCGCCACGCGATCGGCCAGCACGGCTTTGCCCAGCGTCAGGCCTATGATTTCTTCGCGCAGGTTGGTCAGCACGTCAGCGCTCCGCGCAATGGTGCCGTCCAGCGCGCGCAGGTGGCTGGTGCGGGCTTTTTCTGCGTCGCTGATGGCCTTGGCTTCCAGCTCTGCCGCATCGGCCAGTTCTTTGGCCGCGGCCTTGGCGAAGGGCTGGCGGGCCACCAGCTCGCGGTTTAGCTGCAGGTGGCGTTCTTCGTCAATAACTCCGCGTTTGCGAAGGGCGTTCAGTTTTTCAACTTCCTGCACGTAGCTGCCGGTGACGCCCGACAGTTCGAGCAACGTTTTGGTTTGGGCTTCAAGGTCTTGTTTTGCCTTGCTGTCGTCGGCGCTGAAGATTTTTTTGCGCAGGCTTGCAATGACGGCCGTAATGGCGGCTTCATCGCGGCCGGCCGCAACCATCAGGTTTCTGGCTTCAAGACTTTCTTTGTCGAACCTGGCTTGTTTGCTGGTGTCTTCAAGGCCCGACTTTTGCAAGCGGGCGAGCGCGTCCACCTGTCGCGCGTTTTGGGCCTGGTAGGCCGCACTCAGTGCCTCGTAGCCCGAAGCCTGCTGCAGCAGGTTTATCTTCGTCTGCAGCGCCGCGACTTCTTTTTCGGCAGTCGCTGGCCCCAGGATGCCACGCGACGCCTTGGTCTTCTCGATCAGGTCTTGCAGGCGCTTGATTTCGTCGCCCAGAGGGTCGGCAGTGCGCCCAATGCCTTTGACCGCATCCACGGCGCCCAGCACCGCACCTTTGATGCCCAGCCACGCACGTTCGACATAGCCCAGGGTGGCCAGCATCTTGGGCGCCCGCTCTTCCAGCGCTGATGCGTAGGCATCTTGCGCCGCGCGCGCCGCGTCGGTGTTGCGGCCCTGGTCGGACAAGGCCTTGATTTGTTCGTAGGTGCTGCGCGTCAGGAAGTTTTGCGCTTCATTCAGTTTCAGCGCGGCTTCAAGCGGCTTTTTGGCCAGCTCGGCGAAGGCCTCAGCTGTCTTCTCCGCAGCGGGCCCGCCTGCCCGTTCAAATGCCAGTGCCGCGCTGGCCATGCGCTGCAAGTTGTCGGCTGTCAGGCCCGCAGCGCCGGCCATGGTGGCCAGCAGCTCGGCCGCACGGCCCTGCGTGGCACCCCCGGCCTGGTTGATAGCCGCAGCCATGCCGGCCAGCTTGGTGGTGGTGGTGCCCACGGCGTTGCCGCTGATGATGAGGGCCTGCTCGTAAGCCGTTGATTCCTGCCGGCCCAACGCAAAGGCGGCGCCGGCCGCAACAACACCCGCAGCCACCACGGTGAAAGGCGTGATGAGGCCGGCCACATAACCGCCCAGCGCACGGGCCGCATTTCCGGCGCCACCAAACATGTCTTTGAGCTGGCCACCCTGCTGCAAAAACACAGTCAGCGGTGCCTGGCCACCCTGAATGCTGGTGACGATGTCAGTGAACTGCGCGGGCACACCCCGCAATGCGGCGGCGGTCTGCTTGGCAGAGATGCCTATGCCGTCCAGTGACACACCCGCAGCGCGCTGGGCAGTTTCGGCCTGGCGCAATTGGTCAAGGTAGGGCCGCAGCGTGTCGGCAGGAATGCCGCGCTGGCGGGCGATGCTTTCGAAGTAAGCAGCGGTGCTGCGGCCGCCCGATTCGGCCGCAGCGGTGGCGCGCTGGATGCTGGCGGCCATGCGGCCGGCGTCGCGGTCGATCTTGGTGGCGGCTTTGTCGCCGCCGTCAGCGGCGCCTTCCAGCGCTGCGCCCACGCGCTTGCCTTCGGCTTCCACTTTGTCAGCCATTTTGCCGACAGCCTGCGCAACGGTTTGGGCACCCTGGACGACGCCAGTGGTGTTCATTTCCGCTTCGACTTGAAGTTTTTTGGATGTCACCGGCTTGCCTTGTTGATTTCGTCTAACGCCACAGCTTCGATGACACGAAAGTCAGCGAACATTTCTTCCCAGTCGGGCGCGGGCAGGCTCATGCGGTCCATGCGCATGAAAAGGGGCGTGTAGTCGATGGCATAGACGCCGTTGATGCCGGCGCGCCACTGGTTGCGCAGCTCTTTCCACAGCCGCCACACGGGCCAGCTTTCAGGCCAGACTTCGGCCGCCGTGTCGTCTGCATAGTCGTCGGCCGTCAGGCCCAAGCTGTCAAGTTCAGCCTGCGACGGGATGCGGAAACAGTCGGCACGGGCGGCCTCAATCAGTTTCCCAGGCGGCCTTCAGACACCGCGTTGCGGTAGTGTTCGATGATGGCCACGGCAGCCCCTGGCAGCTCGTCGCACAGCGTCAGCACTGACGTGCGGCTGAAGGGCTCGTCAAGATCCCAGCCGTCAGCTATGCGCATGATGTAGTCGGCCTGGGTGTCGATGCTCTTGGCCAAGTCGGCGGCCAGGCTGTACTTTTTTGCCACCTCGGCGCTGACAGCGACCGCGGCCTGTGTTGGAACAGCGCCCAGCAGTTCATCCACAAACGCGCCGAACTCTTTGCGGGTGCGGTAGATGTATGACACCTGGATGGTGCCGGACTGGCCTTCGTGCAACTGCACTTCGATGGTGTGTTTGAAATTCTTTGGGCGGGTGCCCAGCTTGACCTTGCTCATGCGTTTCCTTCGCGGGGAGTTTGAAAAAAGACAAAGCCCGTGCCGGGCCGGTGCTCTCCCCGCGAAGGAAGAGACACCGGGCCCGGTCGGTGCACGGTGGGCCGCGCGGTTGCAGGCTGCGCGGCCGGGGGTCAGCTGGCGTAGCGGGTGAGGCGGTTGTTGCCGTTGACGGTGTTCACCACGCGGTTGATCTGGCCGTTTTGCATGCGCACGGCTTCGTTCAGGGCCACGGTGCAGGGCTGGTAGATCAGCGCGCCGTTGCGGGTGTTGACGCGCAGAATGGTGTCGGTCTGCACATCGGTCAGGGCACGCAGCGCGGTATAGCCGGCGGTGCCGATGCTGTCGGCGTCCAGCTCCATGGTGTAGCTGGTGGGGTTGAAGCCGTCGTTGATGCTGAAGTCCACATCACTTTCGTGGTAGCTGTAGTTCACTGTCTTGGGGTCGCCGCCACTGGGCTGCACGTCAAGCACCTGCTGAATCTGCGTGAATGTGTTGACCTTGCGCACCGAACCGATGCCGGTACCGGGCGGGAACAGCGACGTGCTGGACGTGTCGGCCCCTTCCAGCACGAAGTCGTTTGTGGTGACGCTTTTGGCACGAAACGAACGGCGGTGCAATCGCCCCCAACCGCTGGTGACTTCAATCACATCACCGTTGGCATAACCGTGCGCCGCACTGGTGACGACGGCTTCAGCGGCATTGCTGACGATGGTGGTTGCTTTTGCCGCAGCAAAGGCCGAAGCGATGAAATACGTGGTGCCTTTCGGTACCTGGGCCATGGTGATTTCCTTTCAGGGCGGGTTGCAGTTGCGCCCATTGCGGGCAGTAAAAAGGCCGCCACCGGTTGCCCGGGGCGGCCTTGCTGGGTGTGTGCTGCGCTGGTTTGTTAGGCTAGCGCGGCGCCACGATGGAAAAGTCTTGGCTGATGCCGTAAAGCTTCAGCTCGGGTTCGGACTGGCCGTTGATTTCGCCTTGCGGGTCGGCCACGAATGCGGCGGTGCCGCACAGCACTTCTTCGAGCTGGCGAATCAAGGCCAGGCATTCGGCGCGCGTGGTGTGCCACACGGTCATTTGCATGACCGCATGGCGCTTGTCGCTGGCAGTGTTGTCTACATACCGCAGCGGGGTGCCGCCCACATGCAAATAGGTGATGTAAGGCACTTCAACGCCCACCACGGCAGCGTCTGGGCTGACGCGCGGGCACACGGTGCGGGCCAGGGCCACCAGGGTGGTCTCCAGGCTCACAGCACACCTTTCATGTGCCGGTTGAACGTGTCGATCATGGCTTGTTCAGCGCGCGGCAAGTTGTTGTTGTAGGCCGGGCGCAGGAAGGGGTGAGCGCGGGCTTTGACGGTGCCGAACTCGACCATGTACCCGTAGGGTGCCTTCTTCCAGTTCCAGCTGACGTGATAGGTGTTGCGGCCGCTGTCGTTGCTGTTTTCTTTGCTGTGCACCTGGTAGATGGCGCGCTGCAGGCTGCCCGATTCAAACCAGTAGCGCTTGCCGGAAATCTTGAACGAAGAGCCGTAGAACCAATGCCCCTTGCGGCTGCGGCCGACGTTGGCGCGGGCCGCTTCATAGAACACCTGCGCGCCTGCCTGTGCCGCAGGGCGCGATGCGGCGACCGCAGCGGCACCCAGTTTGTCAAGGTCAGCAAACAGGGCGCTGGTGTTCACGCGCAGCGAAAAAGCGCTCATCGGCCGTCACCCACGCCTTGCACCGTCATCAAGTCCAGGTCGCGACCGTAGGGCACTGCGGCCTTGATGTCGTAAACGCTGCCGGCCCACAGCAGCCGCATGCCGGCGGTGATGTCGCTGCGCATGGCCACCTGGTAGCGCACGGTGGTTTCCGCCTGCAATGCATCACCGGCCACGTATTCGCGGCCGCGCACGCCTTCACGGTAAGCCCACAGGCTGCACAGTTCAGCCCAGGGCGCCACGGCCTGGCCGAGCTGGTCTTCACCGGCGGGGCGGTACTGGATGGTGACACGCTCGTTTTTGGCGTGCCGGATCATGCCGCGCATGGTTAGTACACCGTGAGCGGCTGGATGCCCGCATACAGCCATGGGAAGTTTTGCGCGGCTTGTGGTGCAGCGGCGCGGTTTTCGTCGGCCCACAGCGACACGTGCGCGATGACGAAGTGCTGCACTTCCACGGGCAGGCTGGCGGCGCTGGTGGGCCCGGCAGCGAAGGTGAGGCGCACCCGTGGGCCGCCGACCACTTCACCCAGCGCGGGCCAGCTGGTGCCGGCAACCGGCGCGACACCGGTGCGCGACCCGTCGGCGAAGACGACGATGGCTTCAGCCGCGAGCGTGGCCCAGGCGGTGCCCGTCCAGTAACTGGCGCTGCAGCTGGTGGCGCCGCTGATGGGGAAAGTGTCGCCATTGGCAGGCCACAGGGGGCGCTCAAAAGACGGCGCTTTGGGTGTGAAGTAGCGGTTGCAAAACTGTTCAGCCAGGCGCACGGCAGCGTCAACCCAACGCGGGATGTCGGCGTCGAAGCGACCATCGTCGATGCGGGCGCCGAGCTTTGCGGCGGCCACGCTGACGACGGGCACCAGCAGATTCGCACTGGCGCTGATGGCCTGACCGAAGGCGTTGGTAACCACCACCTGATACCGGGTGTGGTTGTCAAGCAGGCTGACGTTGGGCACTTGCAGTGTGGCGGTGGTGGCGCCGGTTATGGCGGCGCCGTTTTTGCGCCACTGATAGGCCAGGGGCGGTGCACCCGCAGCGGTGACTGCAAACGTGGCGGTAGCGCCGTCTTCCAGCGTTTGCGGCTGCGGCTGTGCCACGACGGTGGGGGCGGCGGTGCTGGGCAACACCGTGAGCAGCGCAGCAGACGTCTGCACACTGCCGAACGCGTTGCTGGCCAGCAGGGTGTAGGCGGCGCCACTGTCGGCCAGCAGCGGCGTGAAGGTGTAGCCGGCGCCGGTGGCACCGCTGATGTTGGCGCTGTTGCGCCGCCACTGGTAGGCAATGGGCGCCGTGCCCGAAACAGCGGCCGCGAAGGTGACCGGCAGGCCTTCGGACACGGTTTGCGCTTGCGGCTGCACTGTGACGCTGGGGGCAGAGCCTGCCACCGACTGCACGGTGAGCGCTGCGCCGGCGCTGGCGGTGCTGCCGGCGATGTTGCTGACGACCACGCTGAACACTGCCCCGCTGTCGGCCAGCTGCGCACCGGTGAGCACGTAGCTGGCCGACGTGGCGCCCGTGATGGCGGTGCCATTGCGCTGCCACTGGTAAGCCAGCGGGGCGGTGCCGGTGGCTGTGACGGCGAAGGCGGCGGTGCCGCCCACGCTGACGGTTTGCGCCTGGGGCTGCACCGTGATGCTGGGCGCGATAGATGCAGTGCCCACCACCGTGATGATGTTGTTGGTGCTGGTGAGCGGCGCGCCGGTGGCCGGCAGCGCAAACAGGCGGTAGGGTTGAGTGTGGGTGCCGTCGGGCGCACCGGTGAGCTGGTAGATGCCGGTGTCGGTGACGGCGGTGGTGCCCACGGTCAGATAGGTGGGTTCCAGACGCCACAGCAGTTCGGTGGTGTCGTCGCCCGGGTCAACGTCGTTCAGCAGCGGCGACGATGCGGAACCACCCACCGGAATTTGCGCGGGCGTAATGCCGTGCGGGCCGAAAACGATGCCAGTGGGGAAGCCGCCCAGGATGATCATGATGCTGCTCTTGTGGTTTTGTCGTTACGGCGCGTGCTTGGCCAAGCCCCGGCTGCAGGCATGGTGGCGGCGACGGGCGCGGTTGGCCAAGGCAGCGTCAGCCGACTGCCAGACTGCGCGCCGCGTCAGCCACGGCTCTTGCGACCCTTATGGCGTCATATTCGTAGCCAACAGGTGTGGGATGCCCGTCTGTAATGGGGCCTGCCACCCATGCATTAGCGTCGTTGCTTCCGCCACCAGTCGGCGAAGCTGCATTGCCGGTTCCGGTTTCGGTGTACCAGGGCACAGTTGCTGAAAGTTTTGGAATAAATGTCACCAGCTTATCGGTTGCAAAGGACGGTGCCGCCGCCATGACGCTGTTTTCATAGCCCAGAATCGTTCCGGTACTAGACTCACCGTGCAACAGCGCAGTTCCACAAATCACGATCCAACAATTGGGCAACGCAGCTCGAACAGCGTTGATGTAGCTCACCACATCTGCTGTCAAGTTGACGCCGTTGTGGCATGACGCAAGGATCAAAACGTCCGGCGCAAATGTCACGATGCTGGGCAACCGTTGAAGAAAGGTTGTGAAACTGCCGCCCGTCGCAGCGAAACCTGTGGCTCCAACACAGTTGTTGTAGACCTGGGATGTCCCCAGCCGAGCAGCGACGTTGTTGCAGTAGTCGGTACCGTACGGATTAGCAGCGCCGTTTGTGCCAACGCTCAATGAGTCGCCCTCAAAGGCCAACCGGTAGCTAAACGCGACGGGCGGCGCCCAGACATTGAATTGCGGTTTGACGTTTATGTACTGCAACAGCCGCCGATAGTCACGGCCGTAGATGCGCACAGTTTTTAACGAGTTGGCTGGCAAAGCCGCTAGATCAATGTCCAGCGCCGGGACAGTCGACGAACCGTTTCCCACATTTGCGCCACCACCGTGGAAGTTGTTCACTGCGTTCACGCCCGCATAAACCCGTCGGCCGTTGACTTCCACAAAAACATTGACATCCGCAGTGGTCCAAGGCTGGTTTGCTTGCGTAATCACGCGGTCAGCTGTTGTGCAAAACTCGATAAAACTTCCTAACTGATTTTGCGCAGGGCTGCTTCCAACGATGCCTAACGGCGGGCCAAGAAAAGACAGGTCGCTGGCAAATCCAGGGTTCGGCCCGGGGTTGCCAGAGATAAGGATGTGCTGCTTGGTAATTGCCAAATTTGCAGTCAGCCCGATGTCGATATTGCCAACGCGGCGTGTCAAGCCTTGCGAAATTCCGTAATTGAAAGCCTGCGCGAAAAACACTGCGTTAGGCGCGCCTGGCAGTGTGGTTGGTGTTGGGTCGGCGCCCAGGTTGATCCAGATTACGCTGCCATCTGTCTGATACAGAGCTGCCGTTGGGATCCAAGCGGCGCCTGACGTGCCCGCAGATTGCTGTCCACTGGTGCCGCTGTACATGCGGAAGATGTTTCCGTTGCGCGCCACGACTTGCCCCGTCGTGTAGCTGGTCATGGCCACCCAAGCGTCGTGTGCGCGCCAGGGGCCTTGATCAAATGCGCTGACGGGACGGGCCGCAATTGCAGACAGCACCTTTTGCCCAATTTGTACCGCCGCCGTCAGGCCGCTGCCTGATCCAGCTGTAGCCTGCTGAGCCCACCCTGGGTATGTGGTGGCGCCCATATCAACTTACCACCGATGCTGTCAGCTCGGCGCCAGCCGACAGCGCAGAACACGTCACCCGGTACTCAGCGAACCGCCCGGGTGCGAGTGCCGCGCCTGCTGCTGTGTTGGTGCCACTGAGAGTTGTTGTAGCAGCGGTCTCGAAGATTCCGTTGTTGATGTTTCTCACTTCCAGGACAACAGTGGCAGAAACGGCGCCAGCGCCGGTCAGGCTGTAACTCAAAGTTGGCGCGCGGCCAGCGTCGACGAATGGCCCGCTGTTGCCAGGGGCTGTGATCGCATTCAGCGCGTAGAAAGGCTTCAATCCTGCAGGATTGCTGTTTGGTTGGTACAGGGGGTACGGCATGCTGCCTCCGTCAGGTTGTGGTGACGCGCCGGATGTAAGGCTGGCGCCCGTCAATCGGTTTGAATTCCAAGTCGTAGGCTGTGCCAGAGCCGCTCAGTGCGGCATTCGTCCAGCGCGGCAGTCGGGAATTGCTGTCGGTGGTCAGCGTGCCGCTGCGAGCTACCTCGACACCGGTGGTGGTGTCTCGGGCAATCACCACCACCTGGGTGCCAAATTCGCTGTTCAGCGCAGCGCCGCTGCCGGCAAACGAGGTCAACCTCAATCCAGCAATCGTGTGAAGATCAAAGCCGTAGGTGACGCCTGCAGACACAGTAAGCGTGGCGGCGTTGGTGGTGATGCTGCCGCCAGGGTTGGTGGCCACGCAATCAAAGGTGGCGCCGTTGTCGCCTATGACTGCGCTGAAACTGTATGTTAGGTTGGTGGCGCCACTGATGGCAACACCCCCCCGGCGCCACTGAACCGTGGGGGTTGGGTTGCCCGTAAATGCCGCTGAAAAAGACGGTGTGCCGCCTGCAGCGACAGTCTGATTGCCCGGGTGCAGGCTCACCGTTGGCGCCACCGCGTTGACGGTGAGCAACGCGTTGCTGCTGATGGTGGTGCCAGGGCTGCTACCGCCTGTTTCGGTGACTGCAACGCTGATTTGCGAGCCGTTGTCGGGGTAGGTGGCCGTAATAGCCAGGCTGGCGCTGTTAGGCGCGCCGCTGATGGGCGTGCCGTCGTCGCGCCAGGCGTAGCTGAGCACCCCGCCGCCGAT
This sequence comes from Burkholderiales bacterium, assembly GCA_043717565.1. GTDB lineage: Bacteria > Pseudomonadota > Gammaproteobacteria > Burkholderiales > Burkholderiaceae_C > Rubrivivax. Next base: position 20,565 of record JAYSXE010000342.1, read on the forward strand.
GGCTGTGGCCACCACGTTGAAATTTGCCGTTTGGCCCGCGTTGACTGTTTGCGCGGCGGGTTGTGTGCTGATCGTGGGCCCGGCGGCGCCGGCAACACCAGTGACCCGGAATGCGGCATGCCAGCTGACCGCGTTGGTGCTGGTGGTGTCCACCACCGTCGTGGTGCCCGACAGGCCAGGCGTGCCGCCAGCCGCTGCGAAGTAAGTACCGGTGTTGGGTTGCGCCAGCGATCCCAGTAACACCGTCGGCGATGTGGCGCCAACCGTGCCGGCGTTGGTTAGGTCGCAGAACCAAAGGCCTGTGACGAAGTCGTCAGTCGTGCAGCCCGTGATAGCGCGGCTGTGGCTTGTGCGTGGCGACAGCGAGGACACCACGGCATCGGCGACTGCAGAACACGCGTAGCCGTATTCCAGAATTACCTGAACGCGGGTGTTGGCCAAGTCTGACGGCGTGACCACAATGGTTTGCACGCCCGCAGGCACCTGGATGTTGCCCACCGCCTTGAAAGGCCGCACGCGCCCGGTGTTCTGGCCCAGCAGCGTGTTGTGGTCGATGTCGGTGCCGGCCGTCATGGCCTGGCCGCCGATAGTGATGCTGGAAATTGAAATCGTGCCACCAGTGTTGACGCATTCTGCCCAGGCGGTGGCGTATCGGCCGCTGCCGCTTCCAAAGTTGGTGCCTGAAATCGTCAGCGTGCCGCCAAATGCGCTCTGGGTTGCAAAGACCTGGCCGAGACGAATTGGTGTTGCCATGCTTGTTGCCGGTTAGACGCCGCGCGGGCGCATTGCGTAGACCGTGTCAGGGGTGCCAACAGTGTTGCTCACGTTGGCGCAGAGCACGACACACTTTGCGGCGGGCGCATAGTCGGCCGCGCCGTAAATCGTGCCGTTGTCGCCAGACCTTGACCCCGAAGGCAGCAAGTTCAGCAGCGGTTGCGTCAACTGCACTTCTTCCGCTGTCCACACCGATTGCAAGGTAGTCGGCACTTGAATTTCAAAGTAAGCGCCGCGCTTGCCCTGGGTGTCGAGCACCAAAATTCGGCCACCGCCGGGGCTGTCCGTGCACCAGCACGCGGCTGTCCAGTCAAGGTCCACCGGTATGCTCAGCGACAGGCTGGCGCCGCTGTTGACCCACCCCGGTTGTGTTGCCGACAGGTCCATGTATTTGACCTTGAGAAATCCTGTTGCAAGACTTCTGTGAAGCACGACCCACAGCCTCTTTTCGGGGATGTGCACGGCCATGTGAGCGGCTGTGGTGAAGTCGCTGGCGTCAAGCGCTGCGCCGGTGCCCTGCACAAAATGTGCTGCGGCGGACGCCGCGCCAGGCACCTGCCACCGTGGGGCGAAGCCGGCTTTGCGCACCTGCCAGAAAACCCGGTTGGTTGGCGCGTCGAAACAGGTGTGTACTGGCAAGTCAACAACGGCGCCCAACGCCACGCCGGCATCGGCCATGGCGTTGGGGTACGTCGGGTGCGTGAACTGCTTTGCCCACAGACGCGATGCCGTCGGTGTCGCTTCGGACGTAATGTCCAAACGGTGCGAAGTGATCGACGATGTGGTCAGCGCAGTGTTTCGGCAGGCCGCGCCGATCAGCGGTAAATACAGCGACCCTTTTGCTGCGCCGCCCGCCGAAGGTGGGATTAAACACAAACCGTTATAGCTGTGGTGCCCAGCCGGCTGCCCGTCCACGATGTAGGAGCAATCGGCACCGTTGACGCGCACCGTGCCTTCGGCCTCACCAGCAGCGGTGTGATCAAAATTGGCGAAGCTGTTTTTGCCCTTCGTTACCCCGTCGGTGCCAGTGCCAAAAGGTCCCGACCCGTCTGTGATGCGCCCGAAGCGCACTTGCGTGGCTTCGAGATGCATGCCGTTGACCGCGTTGTCATTGCCGGCGCTGTGGCCCTGGCCGATGTACATGTACGCGCCGTATGGCCCAAAGTGCGGGTTGTACCGACCGCCGGAATAAGCGTTGCGCGTTTGCGCCCACCGAAAACCGTCATGCCATGGCGTTACGCTGTCGATCCAATTGTTGGCCAGCTTGCCGTTGGCAACAGTCAGCAGCTCGACACTGCCCTGCGTGCTGCTGAAAGCTGGCGCCCAGCTGGGCAGCGTCGGCCCAACAGGCACCCCGTACACCGGCAGCGCTTGACCCGCTATCGCGCATCCGATATCGGGCGCGGCGCCAGAGAAGCCATCGGTGATGCCTGCGATAGCAACGCCTGCGCTTCGACCTGCGTTGCCGTTTGCGAGTTCACCTGTTGGCGTGCCGGTGTACTCTGTGGCGCAGTTAGCCCCAAGCGTAATGGCCGCCGCGAACGGTTGCGCGCCCAGCAGCACGTCGGTAGCGAAGCGCTGCGGGTGCGCTGCCTTCACGGATGCCAGGGTCGCCCCACTGGCGACGCCGTTGATTAGAAAATTTCGGTCCGGGTGCCACGCGTTGTTTGCCCAGGTGTCGCGGTTGAGGCCCGAAGACCAATGCAGCGCATTACCCGCGCCCACGTAGTGAAACGCGCAGTTGATTAACTCGAATCCATCTTGCGTGCCGCCACCAGGAACCAACAGCCCGTGGTCGGCAGGGCCCTTAACGGTCATCGCGAAGGTGCCGTTGATAACCCGGGTGCCAAAGCTGCTGCTGGTCAGTTTCAGCGGGCCGCGCGATGGGTTGATGATCAGCGGTTTGATCACAAACACGGGGCCGTAGGTGTCGTCGGCGCTGATGCCGTTGCCGACGTTGCGGCCTCTGCTCTCGAAAACGTAGGTGTTCCCGCAACTCCCGTCGAACTCGGCCATGTCATCGCCGGTGTTCACCACATCACACCAGGTCATGCCGCAACCCGCAGTGAATTCTTTGAAGCTGCTGTTTGCGTAGGTGCGCCAGGCGTCACCGTGGCCTTTAATCGTGCAGCTGACAGCGCTGTTTCCGACGCCCGGCAGGCAGATGCCGTGGTCGTTCCACGTGGCGTTGTTGCCGGTTTGGCCGAAACCGTTTGGCGCGAAAGATGCCGCCCACGCGTTGTTGCCGTTGAGGCTGACGCGCCGAAGGTCGAAGTTTCTAACGGGCGCAAAACTTTTCGCACCGACATCAAACCCGTTGGCTTCGCAGTCACGAATTGCCCAGTCGGTGTACAGCGGCGCGCCGCCGGGGATGGCCAGCCACTGCGATGACGATGCGGTGCCGCTGTCCGCCCCGCTGCCCACAAAGCGCAACTTTTCCATCACCACGAAACTTGTCTGGGGCAACAGGCACTGCCCCGAAGGCGTGCTGATCACTGCGTCGCCAAGGGTTGCGGCCGACACGTAAACCGGCTTGCCAACGGTCCCGCCCTTGCCCCAGGTCTGCGCGGTCCACGTGTAGGTGCCAGGCCCCATGCGCAGGTGCACGTCGGTGCCGGATTGATGCGGTAGCGACGCCAGCACAGCGGCGAACGTAGCCGGGGTGCAGTTGTGCGTGACTGCAGGTGCAGCAGCGGCCAATGGTCGCAACGTGTGAGTCCCGGTGACGTATAGCACTAGCGCACTGTTGGGCGGGTAGATTGCCAGCCGCACATCAAGGGTGGCAGCAGTGGTTGATGCCGTCGCGACTGCGAAAGCCATGCCAACAAAACTGTTGGTCAAGGCCGCCGCCACGGCAGCAGGCAGGGTGCCCAGGTCGGCCAGCCGCACGCGGCTCAGGAACATGGCGTCCCGCCAAGTCTGCGCGCCTACCAGCTTGTGCTGCAGGCGCACAAGGGTGCCTTCTGGCACCGTGCCCGTGATAGGGCATCGCACGCAGATGTGTTCAGGGTTCGTCCCGTCAAAGCCCAGGCCGATGGGCAACACCGGTGGCGCGCCGATGGAACCCCCCGCATACAGGGCTGCGCCTGACGCGATTGCGAAATTGTCAGCGCGGGCAGTTGCCATTTGTGCAGACGTTCAGACTTCGGCGGCCGGATCAGACGCCGGTCCAGCAACTTTCACGAGCGCCGCGTTCTGTGCCTTGGCATGGCTGACAGCGCCTTCGCTGTCGTCAGCCGCACCATCGCGTACCAGGGCAGCGATTAGGGGTGCCGGCCCTTGCACCAGCGCACCAGCGCGCGCACCCAGGTGAGCCAAGTCAATCAGCGCCACGGCTGTGGCGCGGGATGTTGGTTTTGCCATTTGCAGTCTTCCTTTGGGTGGCGGCGCGGCGCGAACTGCGGCGCCGCGCTGGCCGGGTTTACGTGGCGCTGTTGGCGTAGTGCTTGAAGGCGTTGGTGTCCAGCAAGTTGCCACCGCTGCGCTGCCAGCCGCAGAAGCCGACCTGGCCGAGCAGTGCAAACGCGGAATCGTCGAAGCGTCGGATGTCAACGCCCACCACGTCGCGCACGATGTATTGCTTGCCCTGGCCGAAACCGATGGACCGGGCGTTCGCTGCCATGACTGCCACGTCGTCATTGGTGACCAGGGAATAGCCCATCAAGCGGGCCGGCGCGCCTTCAGGGCCGCTGATTTCGTAGCCCGGATCAAAGATGGGCCGGCCCTGGCTGTCTTTGATCTTGCGCACCTGGCGCACCGACAAATCGTGCATCGTGAAGACAGCGCCACGCCGATAGGCGCGGTTCACGGAGTGCTCCAGGTCCACCAGGTCGTCATACAACACCGTCAGCGTCTGGCCGGTGGCGCCGGTCTTGCCCAGCGGCGCACGGGTCATCAGGCCAAAGGGCTGGCCTGTGCCGGTGCCTGTGGTGAAGACCCGGTTCTGGATGCGGCCGATTCGCTGCGCCAGACGGTTGGTGACGAAACTGACCACGTCTACCGCGCTGTCCTGGATGAGCTGCCACGGCAGGGCCAGCTTCTTCGAGCTGAACATAAACACGTTCAATGGCACCTGCAAAAACGTGATTTCCCCCTGCGTGGCAGGGGCGTTTTCACCGACGATTTCGCCTTCCTCAGCGGTGCCATCGCTGGCTGGGAACTGCCAAGTGGTGCCGCTGTCGCTGGTGATGACGTCGGCGATTTCACGTATGCCACCAAACGTTTTCAGCGCATCAATGACCATCTTGGCCACTTCAACTGGTACCGTGAAACCGCCTTCGGCGCCAGTGGTTGTGGACATCGCGTTGCGGATGGCCACGGCCTGCTCAGCGTTGACGTTGCCGCCGTGCCGCAGGTAAAGCGCCACGGCCTGGAGTGCGTCGATCTCGTCGGATTTGCCGATCTCTTTGCCGCCTTTGGCGCCCTTGGCAGCAGCGCGTTTGGCGTCGTCAAAGTTGGCATCGGCTTCGGCGTCCAGCATGCGCTGATGGGCCTTGATTTGCCCGGTCATGCTTTCGGCCTTGTCCATCAGGCCGTCGTACTTGGCCTGGTCTTCTTTTGACCAGACGCGGTCACCGTTGGCTTCCAGCAGGGCTTTGGCTTCGCGGTTTTGGAGGGAGAGTTGCTCCCGCAGGGCTTGGATGCTCATGATGTCCTTTCGTGTGAGCAAAAAAAAGCCGCCCGGGTGGGCGGCGTGGCTGGCGCAGGAGCGCTCAGGGTTGGTGGAACAGCGCGGCAAGCCGGCTGCGGTTCAGGCGGTGTGCGCGGTGCTGCTGTTCAGCGGCAGCGGCTTGCAGCTGGACGCTGTCCGGGTCGATGGCTGGTGCTTGCTTGTAGGCCGACAGGTTCCATGCGGCGCGCATGGCGGCGTTTTGGGTGTTGCTGAGCACACGGTCAGCGAACTTGTTTTCCACGGCCTGTTCTGCGGTGAACCAGGTCTCGGCATCCATCCAGGTGGTAGCTTGCGATGCGGTGGCACCGGTCTTGGCAGCATATTCACCGGCCAGCTCGGCATCAAAGCTGGCCAGCAGGTCGAAGGTGGCCTTGACGTCGTGGCGGTCGCCGAAGGCGATGGTCCACCCGTTGTGGATCATGTAGCGCGAGCCCTTGGTGATTTGCGTGTCAGACGCGGCCAGTGTCAGCAGGGTGGCGGCGCTGGCGGCAATGCCTTGCACGATGGCCGACACCTTGCCTTTGTAGCCGGCAATCAGGGCCTGCATTTCGCGGCCTTCGAACACATCGCCGCCGGGGCTGTTGATGAACAGGCTGACGGGGGCGCCGTCGGCCTGCTGCAGGCCGGTGCGCAAGTCTTCAGCACCCACACCAAACTCGTCGCTGATGACGCCCTTCAGGTAAATGTCTGCAGCGCTGTCGCTCATCTGAACTTGCAGGCTGTGCGGAGTGGCGCTGTTTTGCAGCGCCAGCTTCAGAAGCGGATTTTTGGCTTTCATGCGGCGGCCTTGGTTGCTGGTGCGGTGGTGTTGCGCTGCGCGCGAAAAATGACATCGGCTTCGGGCGCGGTGTCTTTGGGCAGGTTCTGCAGCCGGCGCACTTCGTTTTGCGACATCCAGCCGTCACCCGTGCCGGGGCCACCCAGTGCGGCGCGGTAGGCGTCGGCCTGGGCCTTGCTGTCACCCCGCAGCAGCGCGCTTAAGCTGAATTCGATGAACTGGCCGCCGCGTCGAAACAGCTTGCGGTTCATCTCTTCTTCCCAGCGCGCCAGCATGGGCTGCACGCTGAAGCGCACCCAGCCGAGCGTGACTTGCTCGACACCGGTGCCCCAGCTGCTGGTTTTTTCGCTGTCGCCGATGATGATGGGCGGCACGCCCAGGGCTTCACAGATTTCGCCTTTGTCCATCTTGCGCGCCGCCATGACTTCCATGTCCACGGCGGAGATCTCGAGCTGGGTGGCTTTGGCACCTTCTGACAGGATCAACGGCAAGCGGCGCTGCGTGCTGTTTTCAAGGTAGGCCTTGGTGAACGAGTAACGGATTTCGTCTTGCTGAGTGGCGTTCAGGCTGCGGGGATAGTCGAGCGTCATGCGCGGCATGCCATGTTCGCCCAGGGCCTTGCTCATGAACTGCGCCGATGCCAGGCTGTTGCTGATGGCATTGCGAGCGGCCCACTTGATGGCCGACACGCTGCACTGGCCGTTGAAACCGAAGCCGGTGAAGTGCAGCATGTCGTCTTGATCGACACCATATGCGCTGCCTGTTTCCGCATCCCACACGTCATAGTGCAGACGCCTGCGCACGGTGCGCGTTCGCACGGCGTCGGGGTGCAAGGGCAGCAAGCCGATGGCGTCACCACGCGGGTTGCGCAGTATCTGGGTGTGTTGGTCGCCGCGCAGCTTGACGCAGCGGACGATCCATTCTTTCCAGCTGGCGGCCGTCCAGGCGTCGGTGGGCGATTCGTTTAGCAACCACCACAGCGGGCTGGTGGGCTTGACGCGTTCCCGGTCGCCATCGGCGTTCAGGCGGTAATGGTGCAGGGGCAGTTGCAGCACCACACCACCCAGCTTTTCCAGGCACGCGTAGACGGTGCCGACTTGCATGGCGGTGATGTCGGTGACGGCGGGGCCCATAGCCTGGTTGCCGACGCCAAACAGGTCAAGCATGCTTTGGCCGTTGGCGCTTGTGGCTGTGAGGTTGCGCACCTGGTGGGCAGCCTGGCTGTCCATCACAAAGCGTTGATCGGGGCCGAACTGCATGCTGTTAATTCAGGTTTACGCACACTTGCGAGTGGCTGGCCGATTCGGTCGGCACCATGGCGCGGCCCAGTCCCATGATGGTGGCCACAGGGCCGTCAATCTTGGCTTCGTTGCGTTCCTTGCGCGGGTAGATGTTGTCTTTGGCGTCGCGGTGGCACACCACATTCGACATCATCCAGTCCATGGCCGGATTGCCGTCGTGTTTGAAGCGCGTCGGGCCCAGCAGCACCAGCGCTTCCAGTTGCTTCATTGGTTCGCTGAAGTTCAGCACCGTGGGGCGCATTTCCACCATGGGCAACTGTTCGGCCAGCATGTGGCCGCTGAGCTGCGTGGCCTGGAACGGGTCAAAGGGAATTTCACGCAGGTCGTGCAGTGTGCGGGCGTCTGTACGCAGCTGTTCTTCTATGACGTCATAGTCGGTCACGTCGCCCGGCGTGGCCACGATGTGGCCGCTGCGCACCCAGCCGTCGTACTGGCTGTTGGTGCCCGATTCCACCGCACGTTCGGGCAACCAGAACCGGCCCCGGCTGATGAGGTAGTAGCAGTCGATGTGGGGGTCGTGGAACAGCAGCGGCGCGGCAGCGATGTCAACCTTGCTGGCCAGGTCCAGCGGGGCCCAGCAGGGCAGATGTTTCAAGGCCTGAACGTTCAGCGACGGGTCGGCGCATTTATCCCACGCGATCATGTCCATCCAGGCGTGATCGGCATTCACCCACACGTTCAAACGCTTGGTCAAAAAACCGCCCACCGCGCTGGGTGTCACCATGGCCTTGCGGGCCGCGGCTTCCATGTCATCGAGCTTGACGCTGATGCCCAGGTTGGGGTTGGCCTTGCGCCACACGGTGATGTCGCGCCAGTCGTCTTCCGGGTCCAGTGTGTAGATGACACCAAACCATGTTTCGTCCTGGTGCGTGCCGTCGAGCACTTTGCGGGTGTATTCGCGCTGTTCGTAGCAGATGCCGGCGCGGTCGCTGCCGGCAGTGGTGATCATGCTGATCAGCGGCTGGCTGCGGGCGCCAGTGGCGCTGTCGATGACGTCATAAACGGCGCGGGTCTTGTGGGCGTGCAGCTCGTCGATGACGGCGGCGTGCACGTTCAGGCCGTCCAGCGTGCTGCCTTCCGCGTTCAGCGCCCTGGCGCTGCTGGCGGTGCCGGGCACGGTGATGTCGTGCTTCCCCACATCCACGCCAAAGCGGGCGATGAACTCGGGTTCACGCATCGCCATGTTGCGCATCACATCGAAGACTTCGCGCGCTTGTTCGCCCGTGGTGGCGGCGCTGTACACGTGGGCGCCGGGTTCTTTGTCAGCGGCCAGCAGGTAAAGCAGGCGGCCGGCGGCGCGGGTGCTTTTGGCATTCTTACGCGCCACTTCTTCGTACACGCGCCGAAAGCGGCGCAACCGGGTGGCGACGTGCACCCAGCCGAAGAGCTGCAGCTCGACGAATATCTGCCAGGGCTGGAGGACCAGCTTTGAGTGCATCAGCTTGCCGTCAACGTAGACAGGCTTCGCCCATTCGCCTTTGATGTGCGGCAGCAGTTCAATGAACTTGCACGCGCGGCTGCCCAAGGCTTCGTCAAACACGTAGGGGAAGTCAGTCGCGCCTTGGCGGTCAAGGTCGCGCAGGAAGCGGGCGCAGGCCATGCGTTCCAGCTTGCCTGAAACCTGCTGGCCGTTACACACCTCGTGAGCGTATTCGGTGGCGCGTTGAAGATAGGTCATGTAGCCATCACTCGTCAAAGTCCGCGAAACTGGGCTGGCCATGCGACGACTTGTCGCCCGCTCCGTCGCCCTCGAACAGCTTCATCTGCGCACGCAGCGCCGTCGTAACGCTGGCCTGCTCGGCAGGGGACAGGCCGAACTTGTCCAGCAGGCGCTGCATGTCGGTGCGGGTGGCGCGCAACAGCTGCACCAGCGGGTGCTGCACTGGCATGCCGTTGGGCGTGGTGGCCAGCCATGCGTCGGATTCTTCTTTTCCCTGCGAACGCAGCAGCGCCTGGCGCTTGCGCAACGCATAACGCAACAGCTTCACGTCGGCCACGGTCTCGCACAGGTCTTCGAACATGTCGGAGTAAACCGCCGACATCAGGTTGTAGCGAAGCAATTCGGGCGACAGGCGGCGCCACACCTTGCGCGCGCCTGGGCTCAGTCCCGTGGGAATGGTCGGCAGTCCGACTTCGGGTCGGAAGGTCGCCGTTAAGTCGATGGGCCGATGGCTTCGGTTGCCCTCCAGCACCCGCAGTTCGACCGGCTTCGACGATGGCCCGGGCCGCGCCATCAGTTGCTGCCCCCCTCAAGACTGACCCCCCCCACCCCTGCAACCTGCGCGCGCAAAAAAGAGACGAACGGACCGGTCCCCTGGCTGGCCGGGCCAAGCATTTGCACCCCCCCTGGGGTGGCAGGCAGGGGGGGCCGAGGGGCCGCGTGGCGGCCTGCATGGGCCTCTGAGGCGGTCTTTGCGACGTGGCAAGGGTTGCACAGGGCCTGCAGGTTGGTGGGCTCATCGGTGCCGCCACGGGCCTTGTTGACGATGTGGTCCACCAGCGTAGCAGGCGTCACCACAGCCGCCCGCTTGCAGGCCTGGCACAGGCCCGCGTCACGCTGCATCACTGCGTTGCGAGTCTTGGTCCAGGCGCTGCCGTAGCCTCTATCGTGCCGGCTGCCGCGCCGGCTATCGGCGAACGACCGGTCTTGCACTTTGTGAGCGACGCACCGCGACGAACCGTCGTGCACCAGCACACGGCAGCGTGGCGCTGTGCAGGGGCGGGGTGCGGCTTGTGGCATGTGGTGATGGCAGATGGAGGACGCGGAAACGAAGAAGCCCCGCAGCGGCAAACACCGTGCGAGGCTTCGTTCAGGGGCAGATACCCCAAGGTTGCCAGAATTTACACCAACTCCAATTTGTTGCGCAAGCCCGTCGAATCTGCGCCGACGAGGTTCGCAACCAACTGGCGATGTGCGTTGTCAATTCGCGCCGTCACAGTTGACATCGAACATCCCAACCGCACGGCCTGTTGGTGCAGTGACAAGCGCAACACATAGTGCACCACCAGCGTGTTAGCCAGGCGCACACTGAGCAACGCAACTGCGCGGTGTGTCTGGCGCGCATCGCTGGACATACCCACCTTCAAGGTCGGCGTCTGACCCGGTGTAGGTGGCAGCCAGCTTTGATCAAGCACCGACGTCATGGGATAGCCAGAGCCATCACCCACCGTGATCCATGCAGCCCAGCGCTGCAGCCGGGCTTCGATTCGTGCGTCACGCGCCATGGGCAGGCTCCAGCTCAGGGTTGCGCAGCACCAGCAGCACTTGATCGCGGCGGTCCACATCGGCCCAGACGGTGGCCCAGTCATCCCACGGCATGCCGACGGCCAGACCGCCTTCCCTGGCGAAGAACCAGCCTGGCTCACGCTGCAGCACGCCATGCTTCCAGCATTCATTAACGTGGTCAGCGCCCAGGGTGCGCCGCTTCTCAGCAATCAGCTTCGCGACCCGTGGCATTGACTTCGGCAGCCAACTCCAATCAGCAACTTGAGCTTTTCTGTCCATATGTCCTTCAACTTTCTATTGACCTGTGAACTTAACTGCACCCTCGCGCAGGCGGTCGAACGCGCCCACCGATGTGCGCCCGGCCGCACTGCAATGTGGACGCCTGGACAAGCCCGAACACAGCTCCGCCTGCCCAAGGCTTGAACAGCTTTTCAGTTCAAGCCAAGAGTCCATGCAAACCCGTGGACATCGTGGACATCGCAGGCATCCCGGCGCGCCGGGTCGCAAAGCGCTACATGCTTGGTGCCTGGACTGCCCTGACCTTTTCGGGACCGCTACCCCGTCGCTGGTCAGAATGGGCAGTCATCGTCGGCCCTCTCTGCTGGTTGGCCCTGCGTGGGCCTGTTTGGTGAATCCCCGCTGGCGCCGGCTTCCACACCGGCTTTGCCATCGGGGCGCTTGAACATCCAGGGCCTGTCGGCCCGGCTTGACCTGAACCGAATCCAGCCTGCCATGCGCAACGCGGCCGTCACCTGGCGCAGCAGCACATGGCTTTGCTTGTCAACACTGATGCCCAGTTTCGACAGCAGTTCAGGCGCCGCAATCTTCTCGATCAACGTGCCGTTTTCGTTGCTGCCCGTCACGCGCTGGTCCGCGTCGTACAGGAAGCGCATCGCGGCCGCTTGAATGGCACTTTCAATCTGGCGCTGCTGTTGCTGCGGGTCAAAAAGCTTGGTCTGCTCACCCTGTGTGGGGTGGAAACGCTCGCCCGCATCCAGATAGGTCAGTGCTTCAGCCAGCATCTGATCCAGGTTGTCCCGCACCCAGTCCAGATCTATGCGCTTGGTCACACGCACAGGCCACATGCGGCGGTTGCCC
>JAYSXE010000343.1:0-11329 GCA_043717565.1 Burkholderiales bacterium
GCCGACTGGGTGGCCGGCATCGTGGCCGCGCTGGACCATGTGCGCACCCAGCACAGCGGCAACGTGCTCATCGTCAGCAGCGGCGGCCCGATCGCCACCGCAGTGGCGCAGGTGCTGGGCGCGCCGCCAGCCACCAGCATCGAGTTGAACCTGCGCATCCGCAACAGCGCGTTGACGGAATTTGCCTTCACGCCCAAGCGGCACAGCCTGGTGGCGTTCAACCACCTGCCGCACCTGCAGCAGCCCGAACACGAGGCTTGGGTTACTTCGACGTGATGACCGTGCGGCCGTTGCGCGCCTGGGTGGCGCTGCGCGGTGGCGGTGCTTGGGCGGCGCGCGCTTCTGGCGGCAGCTTGGGCGCGCCGCGAGACACCCGCGCCGTAGACCCCCGCACCACCAGTTCCACCCCGATCTCGCGTTGCAGGGGCTCGACCTGGCCGTCGCTCAGGCGGGCCAACAGATAGTCGGCCGCCAGCGTCCACATGGTCTCGGTGGGCACGTGCACGGTGGTCAAGCCGGGTGTCCATTCACGCGCCAGATCGAGGTCGTCGAAGCCCACCACCGACACGTCGCTCGGCACGGCCAGACCCTGTGCGGCGCATTCCAGCATGGCGCCAAAAGCCAGCACGTCGTTGCCGCACAGCAGCGCCGTGGGGCGCGTGCCGGCGGCGCTTGCCAACAGCACCCGCCGCGTGGCTGCCCGCGCTTCGGCCACCGTGTAGGCCGACTCGGCCAGATGGCGTGGCGCCAGGCGCAAGCCGGCCCCGGCCAGCGCGCCCTGCACACCGGCCACACGGTCGGCGGCGCGGTCGTTGTGCGCCGTGATGCCTGCCACCATGCCAAAGCGACGGTGCCCCAGATCGAGCAGGTATTGCACCGCCCGGGCCATGGCTTCGCGGTTGCGGAAGCCGACGCAGGCTGCGCCCGCGGGTGCCGGGAAGGCGCCCGTGTGCACCCAGGGCAGGCCGCGCTGGGCCAGCCGCACCAGCAGTTCGGGCCGCTGGCTCACGCCGGTGAGCGCCAGCGCGTCGACACCGCGTGCCAGCAGCGCCTGCACCTGCGCTTCTTCCTGCGCCGGGTCGTAGTCGCTGAAGGCCAGCAGCACCACCTGGCCGGCTTGTGCCAGACGACTCTGAAAGGCCTGCAGCCCGCGCGCGAAGATGGCGTTGTCGATGGTGGGCACGACGACACCCACGGTGCCGCTGCGGCGCAGGCTCATCGCGCGGGCGCCGGCGTGGGCCACGTAGCCCAGCCGTTCCACCGCCGCCAGCACCTTGCCACGCAGGGCCGGGCGCACGTTGTCGGGCAGGTTCAGCGCGCGCGACACCGTGGCCGTGGACACGCCAGCGGCGCGGGCGACGTCTTGCACGGTTGGTGCAGCGGCCTTGGAGACGGCCATGCGGGGGCTCCTGGAAGCAAGCGATTACAGCCATTTTAGGCGGCCTGCACACCATCACGCCCCACAGGGAAATCTCCCGGACTTTGTACCGCCACACCGCTTGACAGCTGGCGCGCAGCAGCGAATCATCTGTAAGCGCTTACAAAACATCCTGGCAACCCATGACCGCACCCATGACCTGACGCCTGGCGGGCCGGTTTTCCGCCCGGCTGCCGTTCCTTCGCATCGCGGGCCTTTTGATGCCATCCGGTTGTTGATGCCCGGCCTGACCCGTCCACCCGCTACCACGCCCGTGCTGTGTGCACTGAGCCTTGCCGTCCTGATGGCGGCGGTGCCGGGCTTTGTTTCCCTTTTCTACACCTTCACACTGAACAACGGAAAGCCCCATGGCCATTCATTACTTGAGGAAGGCGAGCAAGACGCCTGAAACCGAAACCGCCACCGCACAGAAGGTGGTGTCCGAGATGCTGGCCGCCATAGACGCCGGCGGCGAAGACGCGGTGCGCCGCTACGCGCGTGAACTGGACCAGTGGACTGGCGACATCGTGATGACGCCGCAGGCCATTGACGCGGCGCTGAAAGACGTGCCGGCGCAGGTCAAGCGCGACATCGACTTCGCTGTGAAGCAGATCTACGACTTCGCCAGCGCGCAACGCCGTTCGCTGCAGGAGTTCTCGCAGGTGCTGCACCCGGGCGTTACCGCCGGCCAGCGCGTGCTGCCGGTCAACGTGGTGGGCTGCTACGCCCCAGCCGGGCGCTATGCCCACATTGCGTCGGCCTACATGACGGTGTCCACCGCCAAGGCCGCGGGTGTGAAGACCATCGTCGCCTGCTCGTCGCCTTTCCGCGGCGGCGGCATGCACCCCTATGTGCTTTACGCCTTCAAGGCCGCGGGGTCCGACGTCATCATGACGCTGGGCGGTGTGCAGGCCATTGCCACACTCGCCGCGGGCCTGTTCACCGGCAAGCCGGCCGACGTGGTGGTGGGCCCGGGCAACAAGTTCGTGGCCGAAGCCAAGCGCACGCTGTTTGGCAAGGTGGGCATCGACGTCTTTGCCGGCCCTTCCGAAGTGGCGGTGATTGCCGACGACAGCGCCGACGCTGCCATGGTGGCCAGCGACCTGGTGGGCCAGGCCGAACACGGCCACGAATCACCGGCCTGGCTGTTCACCACGTCGCGCACGCTGGCCGAAGAGGTGGTACGGCTGATGCCGGGGCTGATCGAATCGTTGCCGCCCACCGCGCGCGACGCGGCAGGGTGTGCCTGGCGCGACTACGGCGAAGTCATCGTCTGCGACACACGCGAAGAACTGGCTGCCGTGTCCGACCGCTACGCCCCCGAACACCTGGAAGTGCACGCCCGCGACCTGGACTGGTGGCTGGCCACGTTGACCTGCTACGGCAGCCTGTTCCTGGGCGAAGAGACCACCGTGGCCTACGGCGACAAGGCCAGCGGCCCCAACCACGTGCTGCCCACCAAGGGCGCAGCGCGTTATTCCGGTGGCCTGTCGGTGCACAAGTTCATGAAGACGCTGACCTGGCAGCGCATGACCCGCGAAGGCGCGCGCGACATCGGCGAGGTGACGGCCCGCATATCGCGGTTGGAGGGCATGGAAGGGCACGCACGAACAGCCGATGACCGACTGGCGAAGTACTTCCCCGGCCAGGCCTTTGACCTGGGTGAAGCGGTGAAGGTGTGAAGGCACCCGCCACGCTGTCACGCCCCAAGCGATGAACCAGTCCGTCCCATTCCCCGCCGCCACGCCAGGCGATTTCCTGACCCGTCATTTTTCGCTGCGCGGCCGCCATGCCGTGGTCACCGGCGGCAACGCCGGCATTGGTGAAGCGCTGGCCACGGCGCTGGGGCTGGCGGGCGCCTCGGTGCTGCTGGTGGCGCGGCGTGCGGCCGAACTGCAGGCGGCAGTGGCGCGCCTGCAAGGCCAGGGCATCGCAGCGCGCAGCCTGGCACTGGACCTGGGCAGCACCGGCACGCAGCCGGCCTGCGGCCAGCGCATCCTGCAGGCCAGCCCGCAGGTGGACATCCTGGTCAACGCCGCCGGCGTCAACCTGCGCCAGCCCTTTGCCGAGGTCACGCCCGAAGCCTGGAACCTGCAACTGGCGTTGCACCTGGGGGCGCCGTTTTTCCTGACGCAGGCGCTGGCGCCGACCATGGCGCAGCGCGGCTGGGGCCGCATCATCAACATCGCTTCGCTGCAGAGCACGCGCGCATTTGCCAACGGTGCGCCCTACGGCGCCGGCAAGGGCGGTGTGGTGCAGCTCACGCGCGCCGTCGCGCAGGCCTGGTCGGCCAAGGGCGTCACCTGCAACGCCATCGGCCCGGGCTTTTTCCCCACCGACCTGACCGCACCCGTGTTCGCCAACCCCGAACTGTCCGCGTTTCACGCCAGCCGCACGGCCATCGGCCGCAACGGCCGCCTGGAAGACCTGTACGGCGCCGCCGTTTTCCTGGCCAGCGACGCCAGCGGCTACATCACCGGCCAGACCTTGATGGTCGACGGCGGCTACACCTCAACCTGACTGCACACCCCCCATGAAAGCCCTGGTCTACACCAACCCCAACGAAGTGCAGCTGCACGAGCGCCCCGACCCCGTGCTGGCTGACGGCGAAGTGGTGCTGCGCATCGACGCTGCCGGCATCTGCGGCTCGGACATGCACGCTTACCACGGCCACGACCCGCGGCGCAAACCGGGGCTGGTGCTGGGGCATGAGTTTGCCGCCACGGTGGCGCAGTCGGCGCACCCGCGCTGGCGCGTGGGCCAGCGTGTCACCGGCAACCCGCTCATCACCTGCGGCCACTGTGAATACTGCCAGCAGGGCCGCGACAACCTGTGCAGCAACCGCACCATGGTGGGCATGCAGCGACCGGGCGCATTTGCGCAGGCCATGGGCATACCGGGCAGCTGCCTGATCGAACTGCCCGACGGCCTGTCGTCCACCGCCGCCGCACTCACCGAACCCGCCGCCACCGCGCTGCACGCTGTGAACCTGTCGATGAAAAGCCTGGTGCGGCCGCTGCCCGAATGCCGCGTGCTCATATTGGGCGGTGGCGCCATCGGCATGCTGGCCGCGCTGCTGCTGCGCCACTACGGCGTCGACCGGCTTGACGTTGCCGAGGTGAACGAAGGCCGCCGCGCTTCGCTGCGCGAACATGCACGCTGCGGTGTCTACAACCCGCGCCAGACCGAAGCCGCTGAGAGCGCTTACGACTACGTCATCGACGCCGTCGGCAACGTCGCCACGCGCAAGACCGCCATCGCCGCCGTCAAGCCCGGCGGCGTGGTCATGCACATCGGCCTGCAGGACTGGGCCAGCGAGATCGACATGCGCCGCCTGACGCTGGCCGAGATCACCTTGCTCGGCACCTACACCTACAGCATGGCCGACCTGAAGGCGACGGTGGCGGCGCTGGACCGCGGCGTGTTCGGCACCCTGGCCTGGGTGGCCCGCCGCCCGTTGTCGCAAGGCGCGCAGGCTTTTGAAGACCTGCACCACGGCCGCATCGCCGCGGCCAAGGTGGTGCTGGAACCCGAACACTGACGGCCAGGGCTCGCGGTGCGCGCCAAGTGTTTTTCCGGCCGGCCAGCCATTGCGCCGCATGCGCGCAGCGGCCGCCTTTCGCTGAACGGCCGTGCCGATGCCTGCGCCCGCCTTCAGGCCGGCAATGCCTTCCAATCCGTGTTGGCGCCCCGTGCCTAGCCCCGCCGCCCAACCCCCGGGCCCGGTGCGCGTGGTGGGCGTGGGCCACATCGCGCTGGACCACCACTTCACGGTGGACGCTGCCCCATCAGCCGGCCGCAAGACCGCGGCGCTCAGCTACACCCGGCTGGTGGGCGGCATGACGGCCAATGCGCTGGTGGCGGCGGCGCGCCTGGGTGCAAAGACCGAACTGGTGTCGCCAGTGGGCGACGACGAAACCGTGCTCGATTTTTGCACCCACCTGCAGCGCGAAGGCGTGGGCCACGGCGGCCTGCAGCGCGTGCCGGGCGCGCAAAGCAGCGTGTCCACGGTCATCGTTGACAGCAGCGGCGAGCGGCTCATCGTCAACCACCGTGGCAACGCCCTGGTGCGCGCGCCCGAACGCAGTGCACAAGCCTGGCAGGCCAGCCTGCGAGGCGCGCAGGCGCTGCTGGCCGACCCGCGCTGCGTGCACTGGGCCGAAGCCGCGCTGCGCCAGGCGCGTGCGCAGGGCCTGCTGTCGGTGCTGGACGGTGACACCGCGCCGCGCACCGACCTGCACCGGCTGGTGGGGCTGGCGCAGTGGGCCGTGTTTTCAGCGCCGGGCCTGGCGGCCTACAGCGACGGCACGCCAGAACGTGGCCTGGCCGCCGCGCTGGCTGCAGGCGCGCAGGTGGCCGTGGCCACGCAGGGCGAATTCGGCCTGCTGTGGCAGCGCCAGGGCGGGCCGCTGCAGCGCATGGCCGCCTGCAGCGTGGCGCATGTGGAAGACACCACGGCTGCCGGCGACGTGTTCCACGGCGCGCTGGCCGTGGCGCTGGCCGAAGGCAAGAGCGACGAGGCCGCACTGCGTTTTGCCTCGGCCGCCGCGGCGCTGAAGTGCCAGCGCGCCGACGCCGTGCTGGGCGCGCCGGTGCGGGCCGAGGTGGAGCAGTACCTGCACCGGGCTGAAGGGCACACACCATGACGAACGCCGCTGCACCAACTGCCTTGCGGCATCGCGCCCGAAGCGGTGGGCTTTGACGGCATCGTGCAGTTGAAGGCGCTGCTGGCGCAGGCCCTGGCGCCGCACGCCAAGCAGCCGCAGTTGGTGGTGGACAGCGTGCGCGACTTTGCGCACCCGTCTTACGGCATCGACCTGTTCAAGCTGGAAAGCCCGGTGCCGATGGCGCCGTTGCCCGCGCCCGGCAGCACCGGCGCTTCGCAGGCGCAGCACCGGTACGACGATCTGGGCCGCGCCTGTGGCGGCACGCCCTGGGCGCTGCTGTCGGCCGGCGGCTCGCAGGCCAGCTTCGAACACGCCATCACCTGCGCCTGCCGGGCCGGCGCCAGCGGCTTCCTGGCCGGCCGCGGCTGAAGGGCAGGTGTGCAGCCCGCGCAGCGCGCAGCCCACAGGATAGAGCCAGCGGCCCGTTGAAAACCCAAGCGCCAGCGGCCGCCGGGCACGGCGCACCAGCGCCACCGGCACCGACCGTTTCAGCAGCAGCACGCAGCAAGCGCCGCGCTGGCGCGTGCAGTGGCTGCACAAGTTCTGAACGCAGGCGCGCGGTTCCCCCTAAAACACAGCCACTGCGGGTGCCCACTACGATAGGGACTCCATGGCCTATCGCACCCGCCCTTGAACACCACCCAGTGGCGCCTGGCCGTCGTCGGCGCCGGCCCGGTGGGCCTGGCACTGGCGCTGCACGCGGCGCGGCAACTGCCGCATGCCCACATCACCGTTTTCGACGCGCGGCCGGCCGACCAGGACGTCTCGTCCGACCCGCGCACGCTGGCTCTGTCGCTGGGCAGCGTGCAGTTTCTGCAGCGCCTGCAGGCCTGGCCGGCAGCGGTGGCCGAACCCATCGTGCAGGTGCATGTGTCGCAGGCACCGCCCACCATGGCCGCGGCGTTTGCGGTGCTGCTGGGCGAACCCGAGGTCTGGCTGCGTGCTGCCGACCTGAACGTGCCGCAACTGGGGGCCGTGCTCGGCTACGGCGCGCTGCTGGCACCGTTGCAGGCGGCCTGGCTGCAGGCGGCTCAGCAAGAACCGCACCGCCTGCACACGCGCATGGGCACGCTGGTGGCGGACATCAAGAACAGCCCCGACGGCGTGGAACTGGACGCCGGCATTGCCGAACGCTTCGACGCGGCGGTGGTGGCCGAGGGCGGCGTGTTCAGCCAGCAGGTGCGCAAGGCCGTTGTCACCGACTACCGACAGACCGCCTGGGTGGGCACCGTGCAACTGCAAGGCGGCGCTGAGTTCCCGCGCGGTCAGGCCTATGAGCGCTTCACGCGCCACGGCCCGGTGGCGCTGCTGCCGCTGCCCGCCGCGCACGGCGGCGCGTTGGCGGGCCAGCGCCGTGCCGCGCTGGTGTGGTGTGTGGACAGCACCGACGACCCGGTGTCTGAACTGAACGACGCGCAGCGCCTGGCCGTGCTGCGCACCCTGGTGCCGCCGCAGGCCGGGCCGCTGCTGGGCATTTCAAGCCTGAAGCCGTTTGCGCTCGGCCTGAACGCCGAACGCACGCTGGTGGCCGGCCGCACCGTGCGCATCGGCAATGCCGCGCAGACGCTGCACCCGGTGGCCGGCCAGGGCCTGAACCTGGGCTTGCGCGACGCGCATGAACTGGTGACCGCGCTGCGCGGGGCCAACGGCCGCAACACCGACATCGACACCGCCCTGCGCAGCGCCAACTGGGCGCGCGCCGCCGACCGCTGGGCCACCATCGCCACCACCGACTTCCTGGCCCGCAGCTTCACCTGGAAACTGCCCGGCGCCGCCACCGCCCGTGGTCTGGGCCTGGCCGCTCTGCAGGCCACTCCACCGCTGCAGCGCTGGCTGGCCAGACGCATGATGTTTGGCAGCCGCTGAAGGCTTGCTGAGGCCGTCACCGCGCGCGCAGTCGCGCTTCGAAGGTTTGCCTGCGCAGCGCGATGTCGGCCAGGCAAGCCTCGGCCGGCGCCAGCACCTCGCTGTCCAGAATCTGCAGCAGGTGCGGCAGGTCGCGGTACCGGGCGGGCGGCAACACGGTGGCAAAGCCGCCCAGGTCGGCGAACATGCTGTAGGCGTCCTGCGTGTCCAGCAACAGCGGCTGCACCGGCACTGAGGGCAAGGCCGGCACGATGTGCTTCAGTTCCTGCGGAATGCTGCGCGGGTCGGTCAGGTCGGCGATGACGAACCGCGACAGGTGGGCCAGCATCGACACCGTCTCGGTGATGTCGCGCCGGGCCGGCTGCTCGAAGTCGAACAGCAACGGCACCCAGCCTTTGTCGCGCAAGGCGCTGCGCAAGGCGTCCAGCACGGCCTTGCGTTCGGCGGTGAAGCGGCCCAGCAGCAAGACGGTCTTGCGCCCCACGGTGTCGATCACCTGCCGCAGCTTGGCGTTGTGCAAAAGCAGGTAGATGAACTGAGCCGTTTCCAGGTCGTCGCAAGTCACCTGCAGCGCTTGCGGCGGCGTGATGCACAGGTCGTGCTGCACCGCGTCCTGCAGGTCCAGGTGCCAGGCCGAGGTGCCGAAGACCAACGCGCCGCTGATGTCGGCGCGGCACAAGGACACGCCCACCAGTGACGCCATCATCAAGTTCGCTCCGCGCAGGTCGGCGCCATTCAGGTCGGTCTGCAGGATGCGCGCACCGGTCCATTGGCTGCCTGCCGCGCGGGCGCCCTGCATCGTGCCGCCGTTGATGGTGGCGTCCATCAACGAGGCCTCTTGCAGCTTGATGCGGTCGGCCTGCACGTCGACCCAGCTCACGCGGTCCAGTGTGCAGCCGCTCAGGTCGGCGTCGCTGAGTTGAGCGTGGTTGAAGCTCGAGCCCGTCAGCACCGACCGGCGCAGGGTGGCGCCGCGCAGGTCGGCGCGGTCGAAATGGCAGTCCGTCAGGTGGCAGCCTTCGAAGAAACACTGGCGCAGGTCGCATTCCCAGAAACGTGCTGCCGCGCCGACCACGCCTTTGAATTGCGCATGGCCCCATCGCGCGCCGTTGAAGATGCAGCGTTCAACCCAGGCGTCTGTGAGGTCGGCGTCGGTCAGGCAGGCGTTGGACAAGTCGGCGTCCAGCAGTCGGGTGTGGGTGAAGTTGATGCCCGCGAGCTGCGCGCCTTCCAGCTTGGCAGCGCTGAGGTCGGGTTGGACATCGGGCGTTGCGGCACGCCACGCGTTCCAGTGCGCCACTCCGCGCTGCAGTTGTTCCCAATGCTCGGGGTTGGGGCCCTGGGGGCGGATCGCTTGGCTGGACATCGGGTCTCCGTGGGCACAGTGTGACCGCGGCGGCTGTTGGTGGTCAACCGTTGCAGAACTGCAATGCCGCAAGAACCACCACCTGAAGGCCCAGGGCAGCCGCAGCGGCAAGGGGCTGCACCCGCGCTGCCTTCAGGCAGCGCGGGTGCGTTCAAACCTCAGTGCGCAGACGGCCCACAGGGTCGGGGGCGATCAGAAGCTGAACACCACGCCTGCCGTGACGGCGTTGATGTTGCCCTTCTCGCCTTCGATCTTGCCGCGGGTGCTGAAGAATCCACAAAAACATGACGCCAAAACGCAACGGAGCCTTCGAGCGCTGCGCTTGCAGTCGAGCCGGCCGCAGGGGCCGGCGTTGCTGGCCGTTCGGGGTGATCTACAGACTGAGCCCGATATCGGTGTTGCGGTCGAACGTGTAGGTCTGGTCGGCCACGCCGTCCTGGTTCAGGTCCAGGGCCAGACTCAGCCCATAACGGGCCACGGGCAACACCGTCACTCGCGCTGCAAACGGGGCCAGGCTTGCGTCCTGCCACTGTGCGGTGGCCGCCAGGCGTTCGGTGCCCGTGTTTTCCAGCAATGACAGCGTGCTGCCGGCATCAATGGCCAGCAAAGCGGCCAAGGGCCCACCGCGCAGCGTCCAGGTGCCGCCCATGCGGTACAGGGTGTCGAGAGACTGGGTGCCGATGCGGGCAAGGTCGAACTGCGTGCTGCTGAATTCAGGGCCCGCGCCCAGTGCGTCGGGCGTGTCGCGCATCCTGAAGTCGGTCAGCCGCATGGTCATGGGCTGGCTGCCGTTCTGGCCCCGCACCTCGCCTTCGGCCGTGGCCAGGCCCTGGTAGCTGCGCTGCCGCCCGGTGCTGCTGATGACGTAGTTTTCAAAACGGACCGATCCGGCCCACGGCTGGCTGGCGGATTCGGTGACCGTGCGCGTGAAGGCAACCTCCACGGTGCCGTCCAGCAACACGCCCGACTCACTGCATTTGTCGAAGCGTTTGGACACTGCGCCGCCCAGCGGGCTGCTGGCGGGCCGCAACGTCCGTGTGGTCAACGTGCCGCCCCCGCCACACCGGTTGGTGGTTTCGGCGGCGGGCATGTCGACGGGCGCCAGAACGATGATGTTCTGAACGTCCCTGGACAACATGTTGGCGCTGCGCAGGGTGTCCATCAAACCCTTGGCCAAGATCAGACTTTGCAGCCGCCGGTCAGGGCCTGCTTCTGCAGGCAGGGCGACGGTGCCTGACGCGCCCCCGCCGCCGCCGCAGCCCGTCACCAGGGCTGTGCTCAGGGCGATGATGGCGACGGTGACGCGGGTAGAGATGCGGGGTGCAGTGCTCATGCTTGAAAGTGAAGGCGGTGTTTGAGGCTGTGAGGGGTGAACTGGATTCTTGCGCTTTTGCGCCACCTTCACCACGGTTGCGCTGGCCCTGCATGGCCGCGCGGCGGAACCACAGGTCCGGGCCGTTAACCCATTGCCGCAGCAGCGGCTTCAGCGCGCGGTGCTACAGCCGGCGGTGCCGCAGTGCCGGCAGCTGACCACGCACCTGCGCAATGCGTTCTTGCGAAACGTCGGCGGTGACAAAGCCCTCGCCTTCGGGCAGCACGTCCAGCACCTCGCCCCAGGGCCCCACCACCATGCTGTGGCCCCAGGTGCGACGGCCGTTTTCATGTTTGCCGCCCTGCGCCGAGGCCAGCACGTAGCACTGGTTTTCAATGGCGCGGGCGCGCAGCAGCAGTTCCCAGTGCGCCTGGCCGGTGGTGTGGGTGAAGGCGGCGGGCACGCACAGGATGTCGCAGGGTGGGTTCATCAGCGCGCGGTACAGCTCGGGGAAGCGCAGGTCGTAGCAGATGCTCAGGCCCACGCGCAGGCTGGTGCCGCTGTCGCCGCCATTGCCGCCGGCACCGCCGTTGCCCGTTTCAAATGCCACCGGTGCGCTGCCGGCCTGCAGCGTGTGGCCTTCGTCGTAACGTTCCTTGCCGTTGTCGAAACCGAACAGGTGCACCTTGTCGTAGTGCGTG
>JAYSXE010000344.1:0-32220 GCA_043717565.1 Burkholderiales bacterium
CCACATCGAATTGCCGGACGTTGTCGGCGCTGGCGGGCGCGAGGGCTGGCTGCGCTTCGGCAAGCCCGGGATTCCGGTGGGCCGCGACATGGAGGCCGAGCATTGGGTACGCCCTGAACCTGGGCGGCTGGTGCTTTTTCCGTCGTACATGTGGCATGGCACCGAACCATTCGGCGGCGAACTGCCTCGCCTGACGGTGGCCTTCGATCTGCTGCCGCCCTGATGTCTGCCTTGCCGCCCCGCCTTGCCTTGCCATTGACCACTGCGATAGCCTTGACCAGGGAGGAGTCCGGAAAAATGTCGACCGCACCCCATTCGATCAGCCCCGATAGCGCGGACGCTGCGCGTTTGTTTGGCGACGCACAGGCGATCACCCGCGCCGGGGACGCCGCTGGCGCCCGCAGTTTGCTCGAAACGGCAGCGCAGGCAGGTCACTTGCCTGCGCTTTTGCAACTCGGTGCCTGGAATCTCATTGGCTTGGCAGGGCTGGTGGATGTGCCTGCCGCTGTGGCGCAGGTGCGCAAAGCCGCAGACTGCGGGCATTTGCCTGCGCTGACGTTGTACGCACAGCTTGTCGCGGCGGGAGTGGGTGGCCTTCAGCGCGACTTTGCGCAAGTTCTGGCGCTTCTGCTGGAGGCCGCGCGAGGAGGCGAACCACACGCAGTCTTGCAACTGGCGATCCTGATTCCCGACGTCCCGGAGCACTTCGAGGTGCGCATCACTCTGTTGCAAGCAGCTGCTGCAGCTGGCGAGCCGATCGCCAGGATGTTCGTCGAGCGCCTGCCACCGCCACCTCCTTGTCCACCCCTTGACTGGGAGACCGTACGGTCGCGCGTGTCCTGGCCCCACGAGCGGGCTTTGCCGCTGGCTGAGGTGCGCAGCGAACAGCCGCGCATCGTCGCCCTGCCAGGGCTGCTGTCGGCAGGCGAGTGCGTCTACGTCGCCCTGAAGGGCTTGCCGCTGCTGCGCCCGGCCCGCATCGTCGGGCGAGACGGCAAGTCCGCAGTCGACCCCATCCGTTCGAACGAGACTGCAACACTCGGATTGCTGGAGGCCGATGTGGTCGTGCAAAGCCTGGACCTGCGCGTTGCCGCTGCGCTTGGACACCCCGCAGAGAACGGTGAGGGTTTTGCGCTGCTGCGCTACCAGGTTGGCCAGCAGTACCTGCCGCACTGTGACTGGATCGACCCGGAGCGCGAAGCAACTCGCGCAGACCTCGAGCGCTGGGGTCAGCGGGTTGCCACCTGCGTTGTCTACCTCAACGATGGCTTCGAAGGCGGTGCCACAGCCTTTCCGGAGCTCGGGATCGAGCTTCGTGGTGGCGCAGGTGATGCACTGGTCTGGGACAACGTTCGGCCAGATGGAGCGGTCGACCCGCTGACGCTGCATGCGGGTCGCCCGCCGACTCAAGGCATGAAGTACCTGCTGTCGAAGTGGATGCGTGATCGGAATCAGGCGGGCAACTTCGGCTGAGACGGCGCTCTGGCGGGAACCTGAATTTGCAATCGTTTCAGGGTTTTCCTTGCCACGAAGTTGCTTTAGGGAGCTGCGATGAGGGCTTCGAACGCACATCGGCAACTGGGATCCGGGTAGCCTGTCTGTCGGCAATTTGCAACGATCTCAAGCGCTTTCGCGCTTTGCCGAGTCCCCTCAGCACGCGTGCAAACGCTTGGTTTTCATAGGGTTTTCGCGAATTCGCCTGCGCTCGAACAGGTTAGGCCGGTCGTCACTCTGGGTAAGCCCAGGTAGGCCTTGCCTTGTAACGCCTCACAATCTCGAGTACAGCTTCCAAGGACCTGCGTGATCGCGGGGCCAAGGAGCGTGACGAAGTGGACGGCGGCAATGCCGCTGTCCGAGACGACGATTGATTAACCGGAGCGAATATGTTCAAGAGAACCAAGGTCTTTTCAGGTGTCTTACTGGCCATGACTGGCGGTACTGCACTTTTGGCAGTGCCGGCGATGGCCCAAAACACGCAGCGCGTTGAAATCACGGGTTCAGCCATCAAGCGCATCGATGCTGAGACGGCCGTCCCGGTGACGACATTGAAGGTTGAAGAGCTGCGCGCCCAAGGCGTCACCAGCGTCGAGCAGATCCTTCAGTCGCTGGCCGCCGCTCAGGTGAGCCAGTCCTCCAGTCAGCAGGTGGGTGCAGGAACCGGCGGAGCGTCCTTCGCGGACCTGCGCGGCATTGGTGCCAGCAAGACCCTGATCCTGTTGAACGGTCGGCGGGTCGCCAACAACGCCATCGACGGCTCTGCTGTCGACTTGAACATGATCCCCTTCGCGGCCATCGAGCGTGTCGAGGTCCTGCGTGACGGTGCATCTTCGCTTTACGGTACCGACGCCATTGGTGGCGTGATCAACTTCATCACCCGCAACGACTTCCGCGGCGGCACCATCACCTTGGGCGCTGACCGGCCCCGCGGCCCCGCCGGCAAGTCCAGCTCCGCAAACGTGGGCTTTGGTTTCGGAGATTTGTCTAAAGACGGGTTCAACCTCTTCGGGTTTCTGGACGTCAACAAGCAGGACCCTATCGGTGGTCTTGACCGCCCGTTCAATGCGCGCCAGCCCGGGGGGCTCTCACCCACGCCATTTCCAGCCAATTACTACCAGGACGGGGCTGTCACAGCCAACCCGGCAGCGCCCGGTTGCTCGACTCCTGCTTTCCTGACCCCCTCTGGCGACGGCACTTCCTGCTTCATCAAGACCGCCAGCTTCGTTGACTACACACCGAAGTTCGACCGCAATTCGGCCATGTTGCGCGGCACCATGCGGCTCGGCGGTGACCACACCCTCGCTGCTGAGTGGTTTGCCAGCCAGAACGAGTCCACGACCAGAATCGCCCCGGTTCCCTACGGTGTGCTGTACATGAACCCGCGTCGCCCCAACGGTTCGCTGAACCCGTATTACCCCGGGAACACGCCGACGTCCATCACCCCGGGCTTCACGCTGGACCCGAATTTCGTCCAGGCCAACATGTCACCTCGTGCGGGCGTCACCCTGCAGCCTGGTTTCATCATCGTGAAGTGGCGTGCTCTTGACGGTGGCTCGCGCACCAACATTTCGGACAACAAGCAGCAACGCATGCTTGTAAGCGCCGATGGCGTGCTGGCAGGTTGGGATTACCAGGCCGGCCTGAGCTACAACGAAAACAAGATCAAGGAGGACGTCACAGGCTATTCGAACGGCGTGAAGATCAACGTCGCGGTTGCCAACGGCGTGATCAATCCTTTCGGAGCGCAAGACGCGGCGGGCACTGCTGCCATCAACGATGCTCTGTTGGGCGGGAATCTGCAGAACCACTCCGGCAAGACAGCGGCGCTGGATGCTCGGGCGAGCCGAGAACTTGCCGATTGGTTTGGCAGCGGCCGCAAAGCCGCTGTGGCGGTTGGCGGCGAAATCCGGACCGAAGACTTCGTCTCCGCAGCAAACCCGCCGATCGCAGCGCTGTTGGTGGCCAGCACGGGCGTGGACCCTGATTCGCGTTCAGAAGGCAAGCGTACCGTTGGTGCCGTCTACACGGAGTTGTCCATACCTGTGATGAAGAACCTGGACGTCACGGCGGCCTTGCGCTTTGACAACTACAGCGACTTCGGTAACTCGACCAACCCCAAGGTCTCGTTCCGTTTCAAGCCATTCGATCAAGTCTTGCTGCGTGGCAGCTACTCGACGGGCTTCCGTGCTCCTTCTCTGTATGAGCTGAACGCCCTGGCGTCCTACACCAACACCGGCACGGTCAGCGACCCGGTCAACTGCCCCAATGGCAACCCCATTGCAGGCAAGTCGCGGGCGCTGAACTGCAACGTTCAGTTCCAGCGCTTGACGGGCGGCAATACCAGCCTGCAGCCGGA
The DNA here is from genome assembly GCA_043717565.1 of Burkholderiales bacterium. Classification (GTDB taxonomy): domain Bacteria; phylum Pseudomonadota; class Gammaproteobacteria; order Burkholderiales; family Burkholderiaceae_C; genus Rubrivivax. The sequence goes on from JAYSXE010000344.1 coordinate 3,854, forward strand.
AGAGTCCAAGTCATGGAACCTGGGTCTGGTGTTTGAACCTTCGCCTGGCGTCACCATGGGCGTTGATCTCTGGTCGATCAAGATCACGGGTTCCATCGCTGCGCTGTCAGAGACGACCGTGCTGGAGGACACCACCACCTTCGGCCGCTACATCAAGCGGAACTCGTCGGGCGACTTGTCCATCGACGGTTCCTCATGCCCAGGCTCGTCTTGCGGCTTCCTGGATCTGCGCCAGCAGAACCTGGGTGATACCAACACCAGCGGCCTCGACTTCAGCTTCAATCTGCGCCGCAGCCTGGGCTCGGCAGGGCGTCTTGCCTTGGGTTGGACGGGTACCTACCTGACGAAGTATGAGTACCAGGACTTCATTGGCGGCCCGTTGAACCAAAACGTTGGACGGTATGTGGGCACCGGCCCGATCTTCCGCCTTCAGCACACGGGCACGGCCTCGTGGACCATCGGTAGCGTGACCTTGGGTACCGTCGTCAAGTACAAGAGCGGGTATGCCGACCAAGATCCGGCAAACCGCGTTTCTTCGTACTCGACGATGGACGGCTATCTGGGCTGGCAGGCGATGAAGGGCCTGAACCTTACCTTTGGTGTGAACAACATCAGGGACACGGACCCGCCGTTCTCGAATCAGAACGAGGTCTTCCAGGCCAACTACGACCCCCGCTTCTCTGATCCCACCGGTCGCAAGTACTACGTCCGCGCGTCTTACAGCTTCTGACGCTCGAGGTGTCTGCCCGGCAACCGCCGGGCAGATCTCTCACCCTCGGGTGAGAAAAAAGGCTCCTACAGGGCCGGGTTTGGTTCCCGGCACCGCAGGAGCCTTTTTTGTGACGCGGTTGAAGTCTGAGAGAAGTCAAACCGCAGCCAACACACGGGTGTGCGGGCGCTGCGTGTTCACGCGGCCGAAGCCGGCGCTCCCCGCAGGGCCTAGTTCGGCGGGGTATGGGCGGCCCCGCAGGGCTGACGGTCTACCGAGGACTGCGTGAACAGGCGCCCTTTGGCGCCGGCCTCACTTCGGCGCCAGCCGAATCGCCCCGTCCAGCCGTATCACTTCACCATTGAGCATGTCGTTCTCGATGATGTGCTTCACCAGCTTGGCGTAGTCCTCAGGCGTGCCCAGGCGGCTGGGGAAGGGCACGCCGGCGGCCAGCGCGTCTTGCACCTCCTTGGGCATGCCAAACAGCATGGGCGTGCCGAAGATGCCGGGTGCGATGGTCATGTTGCGGATCCCGTTGCGGGCCAGGTCGCGTGCAATGGGCAGCGTCATGCCCACCACGCCGCCCTTGCTGGCGCTGTAGGCGGCCTGGCCCATCTGGCCGTCATAGGCCGCCACGCTGGCGGTGCTGATCAGCACGCCACGTTCGCCGGTGGATTCGGGCGCGTTCTTGGCCATGGCCTCGGCAGCCAGGCGGATCATGTTAAAGCTGCCGATCAGGTTGACCGTGATGGTCTTGCTGAACACGGCCAGCGGGTGGGCGCCGTCTTTGCCCACCGTTTTAACGGCGGGGGCGATGCCCGCGCAGTTGACCAGGCCGAACAGGGGGCCCAGCGCAAGAGCCGCGGCCACCGCGGCTTGGCCGTCGGATTCCTGGCTGACGTCGCACTTCACGAAGGTGCCGCCGATGTCTTGGGCCACCTGCGCGCCGCGGTCGGCCTGCAGGTCGGCCACCACCACACGGCCGCCGTTGGCCACCAGCATGCGTGCCGTGCCTTCGCCCAGACCTGACGCGCCGCCGGTGACGATGAAGGTTTTTCCCTGGATGATCATGGGGCGTGAATCCGTAGCGGTTGGGTGGAAGGTTGAGCGCGGTGCCGGGCTTCAGGCGCCCAGGGCAGCCATCACGCGGGCGGTGATTTCTTCAACGGCACCGGTGCCGATGACGCGTGCATAACGGGGTGCATTGGTGGCACCCGTGGCGGCCCATTGCGAGTAGTAGTCCACCAGCGGGCGGGTCTGCTTCTGGTAAACGTCCAGCCGCTTCTTGACGGTTTCTTCCTTGTCGTCGTCGCGCTGGATCAGCGGCTCGCCGGTCACGTCGTCCAGGCCAGCCACCTTGGGCGGGTTGAACTTCACGTGGTAGGTGCGGCCCGAAGGCTGGTGCGAGCGGCGGCCACTCATGCGTTCGATGATGGCTTGGTCGGGCACGTCGATTTCAAGCACCAGGTCCAGCTTCACGCCGGCGGCTTTCATGGCGTCGGCTTGCGGAATGGTGCGCGGGAAGCCGTCGAACAGAAAGCCGTTGGCGCAGTCGGGCTGCGTGATGCGTTCCTTCACCAGGCCGATGATGATGTCGTCGCTGACCAGGGCGCCGGAATCCATCACCTGCTTGGCTTGCACGCCCAGCGGCGTACCGGCCTTCACGGCAGCGCGCAGCATGTCACCGGTGGATATCTGCGGAATGCCGTAATGCTTGCAGATGAAGGTGGCTTGCGTGCCTTTGCCGGCGCCAGGCGCGCCCAGGAGGATGAGTCTCATCAAGTCCCTCGGAAGGTGGTTTTGGTCTGTCCAGCGACCACCTTGGGGGCCGTGCCGCTGCTTGTCTCGAAACGAGAATATCACGCGCTGGTCTGCGCCAGCCTGACAGAAATACAGCCGGGTTTACCTGGGTGCAAGTGCCCCATCAGCGAAGATTTGGCGCACGCGTTCCAGGTCTTCGGGCGTGTCCACACCCGGCCCCGGTCCGTGGGCTTCCACCTGCACGGCAATGCGGTGCCCGTGCCACAACACGCGCAGCTGTTCCAGCGCCTCGCAGGCTTCCAGCGGCGCCGGTGGCAGCGCAGGAAAGCCGCGCAGAAAACCGGCGCGGTAGGCATACAGGCCCAGGTGCCGCAGCGGCGCCGGGTGCGGCAGTTGCTGCACGCCCTGTGCGTGGCCGTCGCGCCACCAGGGAATGGGTGCGCGGCTGAAATACAGCGCGCGGCTGGCTGCGTCCAGGACGACTTTCACGACGTTGGTGTTCAGGTATTCGGCCACGTCGGCCAGCGGGTGGGCGGCGGTGCTCATCACGCAGTCGCTGCGTTCGGCCAGCAGAGCGGCCACGCGCTGCACCAGTGCGGGGTCGATCAGGGGCTCGTCGCCCTGCACGTTCACCACCACGTCGTCGCCAGACAGGCCCAATCGTTCACAGGCCTGGGCCAGGCGGTCACTGCCACTCTGGTGGTGACGGTCGGTCATGACCGACTGCACACCGTGTGCTGCGCAAGCGCTGGCGATGCGCGGGTCGTCGCAGGCCACCACCACGCGTTGTGCGCCGCTCTGCGCAGCCCGCTCGGCCACGTGCACCACCATCGGTTTGCCGGCGATGTCGGCCAAGGGCTTGTCAGGCAGGCGGCTGGAAGCCAGGCGTGCCGGAATCAGAACGGTGAAGGGCTGTTGCTGTTGCTGCGGCAAGGTGGCGCTGGGTGCAGGCGCGGCATGCCAGAGGGCAGGGGCCGTTTGGTGTTGTTTCAGACCGGTGGGGCGGGCGTGTGCAGGGGCAGCGCTTCGCTCTCCATCATGACCGGCATGCCGTCGCGGATGGGGAATGCCAGCCGGTCGGCCGGGCAGACCAGGTCGCGCGGGCGCAGGTCGTCGTCCCGGCGCAGTTCCAGCGGCCCCTTGCAGATCGGGCACAGCAACAGTTCGATCAGGCGGTGGTCCAGGCTCATGGCGGTTTTGCAGTGGGGAACAACAGGGCCAGCAGGTCGCGGCCAAGCGCCGCGGGAAGTTGCAAGTCTAGCGGCACCACCCAGATGGCCGTGGCCGGCGTGCCGCCATCGCTGGCGTGGGGCCGCAGCTTCACGGCGTCTTTTTCAGTCACCAGCACGTCGGCCGTGCCGGGCGGCCAGGGAAGGGTGTCAAAGGTGTGGTGGTCGGGCAGCGGCAGCCGGGTGATGTGCAGACCGGTGGCTTCCAGCATGGTGAAGAACTTTTCCGGTGCTGCCATGCCGGCTGCTGCCGTCAACGGCCGGCCCTGCAGTGCCGCCAGCGGCACTGCTGCGCTGGCGTCCTGGTTCCACCAGGCCTGCAGCGGCCAGGCCTTGGCGATGCTTCGCACGGCGACCATGCCTGGCAGCTGCGTGCTGGCGGCCGGGGCGTTGTAGAGCACCCGTGTGGGTACCGTGCCTGCAACGCTCAGTGGCTGCCGCAACGGGCCTGCAGGCAGAAGCAGGCCGTTGCCGGCACCCCGTTCGTCAAACACCACCAGGTTGACGGTGCGCGCCAGGCGGTGGTGCTGCAGGCCGTCGTCGCACACCAGCACATCGATGTGTGGGTCCTGCGCACAAGCCTGGCGGGCCAGCGCGGCCCGGTCGGCTCCCACCCAGACCGGCACGCCGCTGCGGCGCTGCAGCAGCAGCGGTTCGTCGCCCACCTGGGCAGACGTGTCGTTGCCGGTGACGCGGCGGGCTGGCCCGTCTTGCCGACCGTAGCCCCGCGAAAGCACCGCAGGCCGGTGGCCCGCGGCCTGCAGCAAGCGCACAGCGGCCAGCACCACGGGTGTCTTGCCCGCACCGCCCACCACCAGGTTGCCGACCACCAAGACCGGCACGGGTGCGGGCTGCGGCCTTGCCAGCCACCGGTGTGTGGCGGCGAGGGCGCTGTACAGCCACGAAAGCGGCTGAAGGATGCGGGCCAACAGCGAAGGATTTTTGCGCCACCAATGGCGCTGCAGCAGCGCTTCGAGCGCGCCGCGCCAGCCGCTGCCGCTGACCGGGTGCGCAGGCATCACAAGGCAGGCATCAAAAGGCAGGCATCACAAAGCAGGCAGGCCAAAGGTGCCGACGAAGCAGTTCGCCGCGTGCAGCCGGCCCCTGCCGCTACTTGGGCGCGGCGTCGCCACCCTGGGCGGCAAAGGTCAGGCGTTGCAGTCCGGCGCGCCGGGCGGCGTCCAAAACGTTCACTACCGACTGGTGCGCGGCCAGCGCATCGGCCGAGATGATGACCACGGTGTCGGGCTTGCCACCTGCCGCGGCGGCCAGTTCGACGCTGAGCAGTTCCACGCTGCGGCCGTCCACCGCACGCTTGTTCACCACGTAGCGGCCGTCGCTGGAAACGGCCACGATCACCTCGCCCGGCCGTTCCTTCAGCTTCTCGGCGTTGGCATTGGGCAAGTTCACCTGCAGTTCGGTGAAGCGCGAATAGGTGGTGGACAGCATCAGGAAGATCAACACCACCAGAAGCACGTCGATGAACGGGATGAGGTTGATCTCGGGCTCTTCCATGCGCCGGCGGCTGAACTTCATGGCAGCGCCCCGGTCACTGGCCCGGGCTGCGCACGGCAAAGCGCATCAGATGCGGCACCATGCGTTCGGCGGCCAGTTCCAGGTTCAGCTGGAAGCTGTCGACACAACCGCGGAAGTAGCGGTAGAACATCAGCGACGGAATGGCAATCATCAGCCCGAACGCGGTGTTGTACAACGCCACGGAAATGCCATGCGCCAGTTGCTGAGGGTTGCCGCCGCCGGTGGGCGACTGCGAACCAAAGATGTCGATCATGCCCACCACCGTGCCCAGCAGGCCCAGCAGCGGCGCTGCGGCGGCGATGGTACCCAGCGCATTCAGGTAGCGCTCCAGCCGATGGATGGCCGCACGGCCGGCGTTTTCGAAGGACTGGCGCAAGGCCACTTCGCTGATGCGCGGCTCGACGATCACCGACCGCAGCCCGGTGGCCAGCACCTCGCCCATCACCGAGTTTTCACCCAGCTTGTTCACCACGTCGGCCGAGGGCAGCGTCGAGCGCGTGACGCCCATCACCTCGTCCAGCAACTTCGGGGGTGCCACCAGGCTGGAACGCAGGTGGTACAGGCGTTCGATGATCAGCGTCAGCGCGACCACGGAACACAGGATCAAGGGCCAAATGGGCCAGCCGGCCGCTTGTATGATTGAAAACAACGCTGTTCTCTCGGGTGAATGGCTTGAAGTCCTGCAGGCTTCTCGCCCGTGCCGGGCCTTGAAACGCTGCACCCCGTTTCAGGGTTTGAATGGGCCTGCCGCAGGCACTGCCGGGCCGGGGGCCCTGCAGGTCATAGGCGGGCGGATTATGTCCCGAACCCAAGCCGGTTCCAGCCGTTCTTGGGGCGCAGATCAGGGTGCTTCGACTTCCTTTTCTTCCAGGCGCCAGCATCGCGTTCCTGGCCTTTGCCGTGCTGTGGATAAGCTTGTGGGTAAACCTTCAATTGCCGCTTTACAAAGGACGTTTGCGCCGGTAACAGAGGCTTGCCCGGTCGTCCGACATCGCCATTTACCCTGCACGATCAAGTACTTGGGTATGGGTGACGAGGCTCCGCGGCCCGGAACAGCGCCAAACGCGAGCATTGGCGCGGTTGTGGACTTCTCAAGCCGCGCCGCGCTTGGCGATTCCCATGGTTGACGCCCCGGCAGCCCCGCAAAGCCGGGCCGCCTGGGGCGTGGCGGCGCTGCTGCTGGCTACCAGCGACGCGCTGGCGGCACGTTTTGGCGCCGTGGCCGTGCGCGGCGAGATCTCGGGCTTCACCCGGGCTGGCAGCGGGCACTGTTATTTCTCGCTGAAAGACGCTGACGGTTCGCCGGCCCTGTTGCGCTGCGCCATGTTCAGGCGCGCCGCGACGCTGGTGGGCTTTGCAGTGGCCGACGGCCAGCAGGTGGAACTGCGGGGCCGGCTGGGCGTGTTTGAAGCGCGGGGCGAATTGCAGATGGTGGTGGAAGCCATGCTGCGCGTGGGCACCGGCACCTTGTACGAAGAATTCCTGCGCCGCCGCGCCAAGATGGCGGCACTGGGCTACTTCGACGCCGACCGCAAACGCGCGCTGCCGACTTTTCCGCGCACGCTGGGTGTGGTCACTTCCCTGGGCGCCGCCGCGCTGGCCGACGTGCTGACGGCCTTGCAGCGGCGCGCGCCCCAGGTGCGCGTGGTGGTGTACCCCAGCCTGGTGCAGGGTGCAGAGGCGCCACCGGCGCTGGTGCTGGCGCTGCAGACTGCGGCGCAGCGGGCCGAGGTGGACACCCTGTTGCTGGTGCGCGGTGGCGGTTCGCTGGAAGACCTGTGGGCCTTCAACGACGAGCGTGTGGTGCGTGCGGTGGTCGCCAGCTCGATACCGGTGGTGTGCGGTGTGGGCCACGAAACCGACATCACGCTGGCCGACCTGGCTGCGGACCTGCGCGCCCCCACGCCCACGGCAGCGGCTGAACTGGCGGCACCGGCGCAGGCCGAAGCACTGGCTGGCCTGGCAGCGCGGCAGGCGGCGCTGGTGCGCCAGGTGCAACGCGTGCTGCAGGTGCAGGCCCAGCGGCTGGACCACGCGGCCACGCGGCTGGGCCAGCCTGCGCGGCAGTTGCTGCAGCAAAGGCAGCGGCTGGACGACCTGCAACGCCGCCGTGTGCGCGCACTGGCCAACGGCTGCGCGCTGCAACTGCAGCACCTGCAGCGCCTGGCCCAGCGCGGGCAGCGCGCGCTGCAGGCCCAGCTGGTGCGCCAGCCGCTGCGCCTGGCCGCCGCCGCGCAGGCCTTGCAGGCCCACGACCCGCGGCGCGTGCTGCAGCGTGGCTATGCCTGGGTGGAAACCGTGGCTGGCGAGCCGGTGGTGTCGGTGCAAGCCCTGAAGGCCGGCCAGACCGTGCGCGCGGTGTGGGCCGACGGCCAGGCGCTGACCGAGGTGAAAACGGTGGAGCCCCTGCCGCCGTCACCCTGAAGTGGGCTTCCCTACAATGCTTCGAGCGGCATGCCTGCGTTTGATAGCGCACACATTCCCTGCCACCAACCACCCCCTGTCTTGAGGAGATCCTTGATGGAACACACCCTGCCCGCACTGCCCTTTGCCATTGACGCCCTGGCACCGCACTACAGCCGCGAAACGCTGGAGTTCCACCATGGCAAGCACCACAACGCCTATGTGGTGAACCTGAACAACCTGCAAAAGGGCACCGACTTCGAGAACATGGCGCTGGAAGACATCGTGCGCAAGTCCTCGGGTGGCATCTACAACAACGCGGCCCAGATCTGGAACCACACCTTCTTCTGGAACTGCATGAAGCCCGCCGGTGGCGGTGAACCCCAGGGCGCACTGGCCGCCGCCATCACGGCCAAGTGGGGCACCTACGCCGCTTTCCGCGAAGCCTTCGTGAAGTCGGCCGTGGGCAATTTTGGCTCGGGCTGGACCTGGCTGGTGAAGAAGGCCGACGGCAGCGTCGACATCGTCAACATGGGCGCCGCCGGAACGCCGCTGACCACGGGCGACAAGGCGCTGCTGACCGTGGACGTGTGGGAACACGCCTACTACATCGACTATCGCAACATGCGCCCGAAGTTCGTCGAGACCTTCCTGGACAAGTTGGTGAACTGGAACTTCGCCGAAACCAACTTCGGTTGATGGCGCCAAGGCCGGCAACGGCCTGAGAAGTGAAGGCCGGCAACGGCCTGAGAAATGAAGCCGGCCGCGCTGCAAGCGCCGCCGGCTTTTTTCATTCCTTGAAGGGTTTCCCGCGCAGCCTTGTGCCCGGCTTGATGCCGCGTTTGGCAAACCAGCCCTGCTGCATTTCCAGCGCGAAGCGCACGGGCTTGGTGGAACAGTGCGAGTCGTCTGACCGCGCCTGCATCTCGGCGATGTTGACGATGGTGCCGTCGTCGGCGATGAAGGCGATGCTCAGCGGGATCAGCGTGTTGCGCATCCAGAAGCAGCGCACGGCCACGTCGTCGTTCACGAACAGCATGCCCTCGTTGTTGCTCATCGACGTGCGGAACATCATGCCGACCTGCTGCTGCGCGGGCGAAACGGCCAGTTCGGTTTCGATCACGTGCATGCCCGCCGAGATGCGTGTGGTGGGCAGCTTGGGCTGCGGGCCGTCCTGCGCCTGGGCCGAAGCCAGCGCGGCCAGGCCTGCCAGCACGCAGCCGATGCGGCGCAGGGAAAGAAACGGTCCGGGTTTGATGCAGGTCATGGGTTGGGCAGGGTCAGGGGCCTACAGTGTTTGTGGGCGTCTGCATCCTAACGTGCCCAGCGTGGGGTGGTTGACGCCCCGGGGCCGTAACGGGCAGCGCCCTGTGGCCTGTTGACGCTGCTTTCACCGAACCGACGACCCCCGCGATCCAACCGTTGCCATGACCGTGCTCACCGTGCCCGCCGCTGACCTTGCTGCGCCCGAACTTGCCGTGGTCGACGACCCGCTGGAGCTGGCGCGCTACACGCGCTGGACCGTGGGGCCGCAAGGGCAGCGCTGGGGTGAATCGGCGCTTCAGCTGTCGGGCCTGCATTGCGGCGCCTGCGCCGGCATCATCGAGGCCGCGTTGCGGGCTGTGCCCGGCGTACAGGCGGCGCAGGTCAGCGCGGCTTCAGAGCGCGCCACGGTGCAGTGGGACCCGCAGCACACCCAGGCGTCGGCATTGCTGGCTGCCGTGCGCCGCGCAGGGTACGAAGCCGTTCCCGATGCCGCGGCCCCCGCGCGTGCGCAGCGCCGGCTGGACCACCGGCACGCGCTGTGGCGGCTGTTCGTGGCCGGCTTCTGCGCCATGCAGGTGATGATGATGGCCACGCCCAGCTATGTGGCCGAAGCAGGTTCGCTGTCGATGGAGATGCGCCAGCTGCTGAACTGGGGCAGCTGGCTGCTGAGCCTGCCGGTGATGGTGTTTTCCGCGGCGCCGTTCTTCAGCGGCGCCTGGCGGGCGCTTCGCGCCCGGCACATCGGCATGGACGTGCCAGTGGCGTTGGGCATCGCCATCACCTTCGTGGCCAGCACGGGGGCCACCTTCGACCCGCAAGGGGTGTTCGGCCACGAGGTGTACTTTGACTCGCTGACCATGTTCATCAGCTTCCTGCTCGGCGCGCGCTATGTGGAACTGCTTGCGCGGCACCGCGCGGCCGATGCTTTGGAAGCGCAGCTGGCGGGCCTGCCGCAGACGGCGTGGCGCGTGCGCGCTGACGGGCAGCAGGAAGAGGTGAGCGTGCAGCGCCTGCGCGTGGGCGACCTGCTGAAAGTGCCCGTGGGGCAGGCATTCGCCGCCGACGGCGTGATTGAAAGCGGTCAGACCACGGCCGACGAAGCGCTGTTGACGGGCGAGTCGGCACCGGTGGCCAAGCGCGAGGGCGACATCGCCATTGCCGGCAGCACGAACCTGATGGCCCCCGTGCTGATGCGCGTGCAGCGCACCGGCGCCGACACCCGCTACGAAGCCCTGGTGTCGATGATGCGCAGCGCCATGAGCCAGCGGCCCGCGGCGGCGCAGGTGGCCGACCGATGGGCCGCGCCCTTTTTGTGGGCGGTGTTGCTGCTGGCTGCTGCTGCGGCAGCCGTGTGGAGCGTGATCGACCCTTCCAAGGCCGTGTGGGTGGCCGTGTCGGTGCTGATCGTCACCTGCCCCTGTGCGCTGTCGCTGGCGGCGCCGGCCACGCTGGTGGCTGCTGCTCGCGGGCTGGCGCGGCGCGGCGTGATGCTGCAGCGGCTGGACGCGCTGGACGCACTGGGCCGTGCACAGCATGTGTTTCTGGACAAGACGGGCACACTGACGGCTGACCAACTGCAGTTGAAACACACGCAGCTCAGCGCCGCGGCGCGCGCGGCGGGTGTCAGCGTGGGCCAGGTGGCGCAGGCGGCTGCGAGCTTGGCCGCGTGGTCGGCCCACCCGCTGTCGCGCGCCCTGGCTGCGGGTGCGCACGCGGGCTCGCCCTCTTCGGAGAGCCCTGTTCTGCCGCTGGTTGAGCAGTGGCACGCCGTGCAGGAGACACCAGGCCAGGGCCTGAGTGCGCGTGATGAACTGCAGCGCATCTGGCGCCTGGGCTCACCCGCCTGGGTGATGGGCCAGGCCGACACACCGGCGCTGTTGCCTCACTTTGCTGGGCAAGCTGACAGGGTCGAAACACACGGCACGCACCCGCAAGGCGACCCGGTGCTGACACAGCCCGCGTCCCGCGTCGCCTTTGGCCCGGTCGGCCAGATCTGGGCCCGCTTCGACTTCGACGAGGCTCTGCGCCCCGGCACCGAAGCCGCTGTGCAGGCCCTGATCGCCGGCGGCGCGCAGGTGTGCCTGCTGACGGGCGACGTGCCTGCGCGGGCCCAGGCCCTGGCACAGCGGCTGGGTGTTGGCCAGGTGCAGGCCTGTGCAAGCCCGCAAGACAAGCTGGCGGCGGTGGCCGCAGCGCAGGCCTTGGGCCACTGCGTGTTGATGGTGGGCGACGGCGTGAACGACGCGCCGGTGCTGGCGCGGGCCGATGTGTCGCTGGCGATGGGACAAGGCGCGCTGGTGTCGCGCGGCCAGGCCGACGCGGTGGTGACCAGCAATGACTTGCGTGACGTGGTGCGCTCGCGTGCCACCGCGCGCAAAGCCATGTCCATCGTGCGACAGAACATGGTCTGGGCGGCGGCCTACAACGCCGTGTGCATTCCGCTGGCGCTGCTGGGCTTGTTGCCTCCCTGGGCCGCCGGGCTGGGCATGGCCACCAGTTCGCTGGTGGTGGTGTTGAACGCCTTGCGCGCGGCGCGTTGATGGCGCAGCCCACAGCGGCCCGCTGAAGCCACCAGAGCCGCCAACACATGGAAAGCCTGTATCTGCTGATTCCGCTGTCGGTGGGCCTGGTGCTGGCCATCCTGGCGGTGTTTGGCTGGGCGGTCGGCAAAGGCCAGTTCGAAGACCTGGAACAGGAGGGCGAAAGAATTCTGCGCGACGAAAGCACTTCGCTTGATGCTGATCAAACCGATGTCCGGCAGCGCGCCAAAGAATAGCCCGCAGAGCACAACAGAAGGAGCCCGAAGATGGCCGGCCCAGCAACCGCAGTACGACCCATTGGTGGAGCCTTCGGCACCGCCGAAGGCCCACCCAGCCCGGCTGTTGCGGGTGCCAGTGGCAGCCATGCCACCTACACCGACGCGTCGGTGCGCCTGTTTGCGCTGGCGGCCATTGTGTGGGGCGTGGTGGGCATGCTGGTGGGTGTGATCATCGCGTCGCAACTGGCCTGGCCCGAGCTGAATTTCGGCATCTCTTTTCTGAGCTACGGCCGCCTTCGCCCGTTGCACACCAACGCCGTCATCTTCGCCTTTGGCGGCTGCGCGCTGATGGCCACGTCGTTCCATGTCGTGCAGCGCACCTGCCAGACGCGGCTGTTCGCACCGGGGCTGGCGCTGTTCGTTTTCTGGGGTTGGCAGCTGGTCATCGTGGCGGCGGCCATCACGCTGCCGCTGGGCATGACGCAGGGCAAGGAATACGCCGAACTGGAATGGCCCATCGACCTGCTGATCACCGTGGTGTGGGTGGCCTACGCCATCGTCTTCTTCGGCACCATCGGCATTCGCAAGGTGCGCCACATCTACGTGGCCAATTGGTTCTTCGGCGCCTTCATCATTGCCGTGGCGCTGCTGCACATCGTCAACGGCGCGGCCGTTCCGGTGAGCCTGACCAAGAGCTACAGCGCCTACGCCGGCGTGCAGGACGCGATGATCCAGTGGTGGTACGGCCACAACGCGGTGGGCTTCTTCCTGACTGCGGGCTTCCTGGGGATGATGTACTACTACATCCCCAAGCAGGCCGAGCGGCCGGTGTACAGCTACCGGCTCAGCATCGTGCACTTCTGGGCGCTCATCTTCACCTACATGTGGGCGGGCCCGCACCACCTGCACTACACCGCGCTGCCCGACTGGGCGCAGAGCATCGGCATGATCTTCAGCCTGGTGCTGTTGGCCCCCAGCTGGGGCGGCATGATCAACGGCATCATGACGCTCAGCGGTGCCTGGCACAAGCTGCGTGACGACCCCATCCTGAAATTCCTGATCGTGAGCCTGTCGTTCTACGGCATGAGCACCTTCGAGGGGCCGATGATGTCGATCAAGACGGTGAACGCGCTGAGCCACTACACCGACTGGACCGTGGGCCATGTGCACAGTGGCGCTTTAGGCTGGGTGGGGCTGATCACCATGGGCAGCCTGTACTACCTGATGCCGCGCCTGTTCGGCCGCAAGACGATGTACAGCGTGCCCGCCATCGAACTGCACTTCTGGGTGGCCACGATCGGCATCGTGCTGTACATCGCCGCGATGTGGATTGCCGGCGTGATGCAGGGCCTGATGTGGCGCGCCGTGAACCCCGATGGCACGCTGGTGTATTCGTTCGTGGAAAGCGTGAAGGCCACGTTCCCGTACTACGTGGTGCGCCTGCTGGGCGGGCTGCTGTACCTGGGTGGCATGTTGATCATGGCCTGGAACGTGGTGATGACGGTGCGCAGCGGCAAGGCGGCCGCAGCGCCCATCCCTGCCGTGAACCTGGCCCACGCGTGATGCCACGACCAACGGAGCACAACCCCATGGCACCACACACCGCACCCACTGGCCACGAGAAGATCGAGACCAGCAACTTCTTGATGATCGTGCTGATCCTGGTGGCCGTGGCCATCGGCGGCATCGTCGAGATCGTGCCGCTGTTCTTCCAGCGTTCCACCACCCAGCCGGCACCCGGCTTGCTGCCCTACACCGCGCTGCAGCTGGCCGGCCGCGACGTCTACATCCGCGAAGGTTGCTACAACTGCCATTCGCAGATGATCCGCCCGTTTCGCGCCGAAGCGCTGCGCTACGGCCCGATGTCCACGGCCGGTGAATTTGTCTATGACCACCCCTTCCAGTGGGGCAGCAAGCGCACCGGCCCCGACCTGCACCGCGTGGGCGGCAAGTACAGCGACGAGTGGCACCGCATGCACCTGATCAACCCGCGCGACCTGGTGCCCGAGTCCAACATGCCGGCCTACCCTTGGCTGGTGGCGGCGCCGGTGGACCCCGACAGCATGGCGCCGCGCCTGCGAGCCCTGCGCAGGGTGGGCGTGCCGTACACCGACGACGAGATCGCCAAGGCCGGCGAAGCCGTTGCAGGCCGCACCGAGCTGGACGCGCTGGTGGCCTATCTGCAGGTGCTGGGCACCGCCAAGAAATAAGGGGTTGGCATGGACGTGAACACATTCCGAATCGTCGTGATGCTGGGCGGCCTGGTGCTGTTCCTGGCGCTGATGGCGCACACCTTCAGCCGCAAGCGGCGGCAGGTTTATGAAGAAGCCGCGATGCTGCCCTTTCGCAGCGACGACACCCCTGGTACACCCGCCGCAGCCGAAGGCACTGGCAACGCAGGAGAACGGCCGTGAGTGACTTCGACGGCCATGGATGGGCCCTGTTTGTGGCCGTATCAACTGTCTTGAGCCTGCTGGCCTGCCTGGCGCTGTTGATCATTGCCAGCCGCCGCCGCGTGATGTCCAACGACAACACCACCGGCCACGTGTGGGACGAAGACCTGCGCGAACTGAACAACCCGTTGCCGCGGTGGTGGATGTGGCTGTTTGTGATGACGGTGGTGTTTTCGGCCGTGTACCTGGCCTTCTACCCCGGCCTGGGCAGCTTCAAGGGCACCTTGAACTGGACCAGCATGGGCCAGTACGAGGCCGAGCAGGAAAAGGCCCGCGTGGCCATGGGCCCCGTGTATGCGCGTTACAGCAGCATGAACGCCGCCGAGCTGGGCCGTGACGCGCAGGCCATGGGCATTGGCCAGCGCCTGTTCCTGAACACCTGCTCGCAGTGCCACGGCTCTGACGGGCGCGGCAGCAAGGGCTTCCCGAACCTGGCCGACAGCGACTGGCTGGGGGGCAACGACCTGGCCTACGTGAAGAAGGTCATCACCGAAGGCCGAACCGGTGTGATGCCGCCGATGGCCGCCGCGGTGGGCACCGGTGAAGACGTGAAGAACGTGGCGCACTACGTGCTCAGCCTGTCGGGCAGCGCACACAACGACGTGGCGGCCCAGCTGGGCAAGGCGAAGTTCGCCACCTGCGCAGCCTGCCACGGGGCCGACGGCAAGGGCAACCGGGCGCTGGGTGCGCCCAACCTGACCGACAAGATCTGGCTGCACGGCTGGGGCGAAAAAGCCATCGTCGAGATGGTGACCGCGGGCAAGAACAACGTGATGCCAGCGCAGGGCAAATTGCTGACCCCCGAACAGGTGCATGTGCTGGGGGCCTATGTGCTGAGCCTGTCGCAGGCCACTGCGGTGGCCGGCCCGTGAACGCTGCGAAGTTGATGCGGCAGCGGCGATGACCGACGCTGCAGCGACAGCCCCCATGCCCGCCCCCGGTGTTGCTGTGGGCGTGGCAGGCCGCAGCAAAGGTGCGGAAGAGGGCGACCTGCGCGAGACGGTCGTCTCGATGTACAGCAAGCAGGACAAGATCTATGCGCGCGCCGTCACCGGCTGGTTTGCGGCCTGGCGCTGGGCCTTGGTGTGGGGCACGCAGCTGTTGTTCTACGGCCTGCCCTGGCTGCCCTGGAACGAGCGCCAGGCGGTGCTGTTCGACCTGGACGCACGGCGCTTCTACATCTTCGGCCTGGTGCTGTACCCGCAGGACTTCATCTACCTGACGGGCCTGCTGGTCGTCAGCGCCTGCGCGCTGTTTCTGTTCACTGCCGTGGCCGGCCGACTGTGGTGCGGTTACGCCTGCCCGCAGACGGTGTACACCGAGATGTTCATATGGATAGAGCGCCGGTTCGAGGGTGACCGCATGCGGCGCATGAAACTGGACGCCGCACCCTGGGGCGCAGAGAAGCTGCTGCGCAAGGGCGGCAAGCAGCTGGCCTGGGTGACGCTGGGGTTGTGGACCGGCTTCACCTTTGTCGGCTACTTCACGCCCATTCGGGAACTGTGGGGCTCGGCGCTGGCCCTCGGGCTGGGGCCGTGGGAATGGTTCTGGGTGCTGTTCTACGGCCTTGCCACCTACGGCAATGCCGGCTACCTGCGCGAGCAGGTGTGCAAGTACATGTGCCCCTATGCGCGCTTCCAGAGTGCCATGTTCGACAAGGACACGCTCATCATCACCTACGATGCCGAACGCGGCGAACCGCGTGGCACGCGCGGCCGCAAGACCGACCTGGCCAGCGCCAACCTGGGCACTTGCATCGACTGCGGGTTGTGCGTGCAGGTGTGCCCCACGGGCATCGACATCCGCAAAGGCCTGCAGTACGAATGCATCAGCTGCGCGGCCTGCATCGACGTGTGCAACGGTGTCATGGACAAGATGCAGTACCCGCGTGGGCTGATCCGCCACGACACGCAGAACAGCCTGCAGCAGCACCTGGGCCGCTGGGCGGTGGTGCGGCGCATCTTCAGGCCGCGCGTGGTGGTGTACAGCAGCGTGCTGCTGCTCATCTGCGCCGCCCTGGCCACCAGCCTGGCCTTGCGCAGCACCTTCAAGGTGGACGTGGTGCGCGACCGCGGCGTGCTGGCGCGCACCGTGGAAGACGGCTGGGTTGAAAACGTCTACCGCCTGCAGTTGATGAACACCACCGAGAGCGTGCAGCGCTTCCGCATCACCGCCACCGGCGTGCCGGGCCTCACCGCACAGGTGGCGCCGCTGGTTCAGCTGGCCCCGGCCGCTGCGCTGTGGGTGCCGGTGGCCCTGCGCGTGCCGCCGCAGGCGGCCAGCGAGGCCGGTGCAGGCAGCCATGGCATTCAGTTCGTGGTGGAACAAGTGGCCGGGCAGGGCGGTGGCGATGCCGTGGTGGCCACGGTGCACGAGAAGTCCATCTTCTTGGTGCCGCGGTGAAGAGCAGGTATGGCGCAATGAAGAGACAGGAGACCCGCATGAAAGACCGTGACCTTCAGAACGCCGAACCCGCCGCCTGGTGGCGATTCCCCATGGTCTGGCTGGTGCTTGCCGGCCCCGCGGTGGTGGTGGTGGCCAGCTTTGCCACGTTGACCCTGGCCATCCGCAACCCAGACCCCGTTCTGGTGGCCCCCGCTGCAACCACGGCTTCCGAGCAGCCGGCGGTGCAGGGCCGCAACCACGCGGCCAGCCCCAAGCTGGGGCCATGACCAGGCGAGCGCGCCGCCTGGCCGCGGTGCTGTGGTCGGGCTTTCTGGTGGCAGCGGCGCTGGAACTGGCGGTGGTCGCCTGGGTCGACCCCGCCAGCGTGCACGGCTTTTCGGGGGGCTTGCTGCACACTTCGGCCAGCACCGTTTATTCGGTGGTGTTTCTCGTCTTCTGGGCTGCGGCTGCGGCAGGTTCCGGGTTGTGCCTGCTGCTGGCTGGCAGCGCTGCCAGCATCAACCGGCGCGCACGTTGACGCGCCAGGCCTGCAGCCGGTATTTCAGCAAGCGGCGCCGTTGACCAGCTTTTGCAGCGCGGCGGCGTCCAGCACGTCGATCTGGCGCTGCTTCACCAGCAGGATGCCGTCGTCCTGCAGTTTGGAAAACGCGCGGCTCACGGTTTCCAGTTTCAGCCCCAGGTAGCTGCCGATTTCTTCGCGCGTCATGCGCAGCACGACGGACCGGGATGCAAAGCCGCGCAGGTGCAGGCGCTGCGTCAGGTTCAACAAAAAGGCGGCCAGCCGCTCCTCGGCACGCATGCTGCTCAGCAGCAGCATCACGCCGTGTTCGCGCACGATTTCGCGGCTCATGATGCGGTGGAAGTGGCGCTGCAGGTCGCTGACCTGGCGAGACAGCTCTTCCAGTTGCGAGAACGGAATCACACACACCTGCGAATCTTCCAACGCCACGGCGTCGCAGGTGTGGCGCTCGGTACCGATGCCGTCCAGGCCGATCAGCTCGCCGGCCATCTGGAAGCCAGTGACCTGGTCGCGGCCGTCTTCGGCGGTGACGCAGGTCTTGAAGAACCCGGTGCGCACGGCATACAGCGACGTGAAGTTGTCGCCCGCCCTGAACAAGGCCTCGCCGCGCACCACGCTGTGCCGCGTTGACACCAGCGTGTCCAGCCGCTCCATCTGTTCATTGGACATGCCCACGGGCAGGCACAGCTCGCGCAGGTTGCAATTGGAACAGGCCACCTTGAAGGGCTCGATGCGCACCAGCGGTGGCAGCAGGGCGTGAAGGGTGCTCATGGTTTGGCCTTTCCGGTTGGGCGCTGTTCCTCGACCTGTGCCAGCCCCATCATTTGAGCCTAACACCGTGGCTTTACATGGCCTGACAACCCTGCAACCCTGCACGGGCTGTTGCGGGCCCCGCAACGTCGCTGCATTTGCGCCGGCTTTGCGCCACGTCAAGGTGGCTGCACGCCAACCCGGCACAGTACAGGGCATGAACCCCAGCCCCAGCAGCCCGGCAGGTGCAACCGCAGCGGGCGCACCCTGCGGCCCCACCGCGCTGACCGCCGCACAACTGGCCGAACTGGACATGCCTGGGCCGCGCTACACGTCCTACCCCACGGCCGACCGGTTCGTCGAGGCTTTTGGCGTGGCAGACTACGCGCGCGCGTTGCGTCACCGCGCACAGGGCGCGGTGGTGGGCGCCGCGCCGCCACTGTCGCTGTACGTGCACGTTCCTTTCTGCGAATCGGTCTGTTACTACTGCGCCTGCAACAAGATCATCACGCGCCACAAGAGCCGGGGGCGTGAATACCTGGGCTGGTTGCAGCGCGAGGTGGACCTGCACCGGGCCGAACTCGGCCCCGGGCATGCCGTCCACCAGCTGCACCTGGGCGGGGGTTCACCCACCTTCCTGTCAGACGACGAACTGGCCGACTTGCTGACCGGCCTGCGCCAGGCCTTCGACGTGGTGCACCATGCCGAGCTGTCCATTGAAGTGGACCCGCGCACGGCCAGCCCCGAGCGTCTGCACAACCTTGCGGCGATGGGCTTCAACCGCATCAGCTTCGGGGTGCAGGACTTTGACGAACAGGTGCAGCGCGCGGTGCACCGCGTGCAGCCGCTGCAGCAGGTGCAGGCCCTGATGGACGCGACGCGGGCGCTGCCATTCCAGTCGGTCAACGTCGACCTCATCTATGGCTTGCCCCGGCAGACACCGGCGTCGTTCAGGCGCACCATCGCCCAGGTGGCTGCGTTGCGGCCTTCGCGCATTGCGCTGTACGCCTATGCCCACTTGCCGCAGCGCTTCAAGCCGCAGCGGCGCATCCACAGTGCTGAGCTGCCGCTGGCCGAGGCCCGCGTGGCCATGCTGGGTGACGCCATTGCCGGCTTCATCGCGCAGGGCTACGTCTACATTGGCATGGACCACTTCGCGCTGCCCGATGACGCGCTGGCCGTGGCCAAGCGCCAGGGGCGGCTGCACCGCAACTTCCAGGGCTACACCACGCAGGCCGATGGCGACCTGATCGGCCTGGGCGTTTCATCCATCGGCCGCGTGGGGCCCACCTACAGCCAGAACGCCAAGACGCTGCAGGAGTACCAGGACGCCCTGGCTGCCGGGCAATTTGCCGTGGTGCGCGGCCTGTCGCTGAGCCGTGACGACCTGATCCGGCGCAACGTCATCATGGCCTTGATGTGCCAGGGGCGCGTGGACTTCGAGAGCATCGAATTGGCCCATCTGGTGAACCCGCGCCACTACTTCGAAGCCGAGCTGAAAAGGATGCACGCCTTGCAGGACCAGGGACTGGTGGCGGTGGACGACCGTGAGATCGTGGTCACTGCGATGGGCTGGTACTTCGTGCGCGGCGTGGCGCTGGTGTTTGACAAACACCTGCAGGCCGACCAGAGCCGGCAGCAGTTATCTCGCATCCTCTGACGCCGCGGCATGGGCCTGGACGCAGCACTCATCACCAGCGCGGCGCTGCTGGGCCTGGCCGGCACACCGCATTGCGCGGCCATGTGTGCGGCGCCCTGCGCCGCCGCCAGCGCCGGCCAGGGGCCCGCCGGCCGGTGGGCTTTCCAGCTGGCCCGGGTGGCCAGCTATGCCGTTGCGGGTGCGTTGGCGGCCTCCAGCGTTTCGGCGCTGGCCGCGTTCAGCCAGGTGGCCCCCGCGGTGCGGCCGCTGTGGACCCTGCTGCATGCAGCCGCCCTGGCTTTGGGGCTGTGGCTGCTGTGGCGGGGCCGGCAGCCAGCCTGGATGGGGCGCTGGGGGCGTATGCCCACTGCCCCAACAACCCTGGCTGCTCCAGTTGCGCAGGCCGTGGTGTGGGCCGGGCCGGGCAGCGGTGGGGGCGGTGGGGGTGGTGGTGGTGGTGGTGGTGGTGGTGGTGGTCGGAGTGGAATGGCGGCCGGCCGCAGCGCCGCGCCCTGGCCGTCGGTCACCGCTGGTCTGCTGTGGGCTGCATGGCCTTGTGGCCTGCTGCAGTCGGCTTTGCTGGCGTCGGCCCTGACCAGTGGTGCCGCGGCGGGTGCAGCCGCGATGGGCCTGTTTGCGGCCGCGTCAGCCGCCGGGCTGGTGCTGGGCCCGTGGGCCTGGCGGCGCTGGGTCACCGGCCCGGGTGCTGCCGCACGTGAACGTGCACTGGCACGGCTGGGCGGGGCGGTGCTCGCCGCCGGTTCGGCCTGGGGTCTGTCGCACGACCTGTGGCGCCGCGTGGCGGTGTGGTGCGGGCTGGGTTGAGACCACGGGTTGGCGGGGCCCAAGCCCGGCGGATCTATGGACTCCGCAAAATAGAATCTGCCCGACTGCGGCCCCGCAGAACCCGACAACGGTCACTGCTCACGTCCAGCGCCAGGAGAGTTCCCCATGTACCAGCACATCGAGGTTCCCGCCGCAGGCCAGAAGATCACGGTCAACGCCGACTGCTCGATCAACGTGCCCGACCACCCCATCATCCCGTTCATCGAAGGCGACGGCACGGGCATGGACATCACCCCCGTGATGCTGAAGGTGGTGGACGCTGCGGTGGCCAAGGCCTATGGCGGCCAGCGCAAGATCCACTGGATGGAGATCTACGCGGGCGAAAAGAGCACCCGCATCTACGGCACTGATGTATGGCTGCCCGAAGAAACCCTGCACGCCGTGCGTGACTTCGTGGTGTCGATCAAGGGCCCGCTGACCACGCCCGTGGGCGGCGGCATCCGCAGCCTGAACGTGGCCTTGCGCCAGGAACTGGACCTGTACGTGTGCCTGCGCCCCATCCAGTATTTCAAGGGCGTGCCCAGCCCGCTGCGAGAGCCGGAGAAGACCAACATGGTCGTCTTCCGCGAGAACAGCGAAGACCTCTACGCCGGCATTGAATACGAGGCCGAAAGCGACAAGGCCCGGAGGCTGATCAAGTTTCTGGTTGAAGAAATGGGGGTGAAGACCATACGCTTCCCCAACACCAGCGGCATTGGCATCAAGCCCGTCAGCCGCGAAGGCACCGAGCGGCTGGTGCGCAAGGCCATCCAGTACGCGGTGGACAACGACAAGCCCAGCGTCACCATCGTGCACAAGGGCAACATCATGAAATTCACCGAAGGCGCCTTCCGTGACTGGGCGTACGGGCTTGCGCAGAAGGAGTTTGGCGCGCAGCCCATCGACGGCGGGCCGCGGTGCAAATTCAAGAACCCGAAGACGGGCAAGGACATCGTCATCAAGGACAGCATCGCCGACGCGTTCTTGCAGCAGATCCTGTTGCGTCCGGTTGAATATTCGGTGATCGCCACGCTGAACCTCAACGGCGACTATGTCTCTGACGCGCTGGCCGCGCAGGTGGGTGGCATCGGCATCGCCCCCGGCGCCAACCTCAGCGACAGCATCGCGATGTTTGAAGCCACGCACGGCACGGCCCCGAAGTACGCCGGCAAGGACTACGTGAACCCGGGTTCGGAAATCCTCAGCGCAGAAATGATGCTGCGCCACATGGGTTGGAAAGAGGCCGCCAACCTCATCATCAGCAGCATGGAAAAGTCCATCGCCAGCAAGAAGGTCACCTACGACTTCGCGCGCCTGATGGACGGCGCCACGCAGGTCAGCTGCAGCGGGTTTGGGCAGGTGATGATCGACCACATGTGAAGCTTTCGGAAGCGCACCGCAACGTTCCCGCTGGCCACGAGGACTCGACTGGGGTGTTTTGTTTCCGGGGGTGCCGGCCAGTTTGTTGAGTTTGCACGGGCTGGAAGGCCCGTTTGGGACCCCGCACCGATGGCGGAAACCAAATGCGATTCCATTGGGAATGGCTGAATCAACATGACCTGTGGTTGCCCTTGTGTGACCGCACCGCCCGTCGCGTCGCCGCTGAGGCCGAGGGCTCGTTTGCTGGCCACACGACCCCGACAGCTCGTCTGGTGGAGCCGGGCGCCACACCCTCAACCAAGAGTTGGGGAGACTGGCAACCCGCCACTCAGGGCGACGCACGCTTCGAGTTTGAGAACCTTTCGGTAACGGCAGGGGATGAGCTGTCATTCGACAGCTGCAGACTCGTTTTCGCTGTGCCGGTCTGGCTCGGTGGTGCGGAGGATCTCATTCAGCACGGACGTGGCATAAACCCCGGCGGGCAAAGCGAACGTGAGCATTAGTTGATGGTCTTGCGGCCATTCCCATGACAGGTTCTGCGGCCTGGCCACCAGGGCGCGGCGCTCCTGATCGAGGCCGGCGTGTTCCATGCCGTTGCACAAGGTGGCGTGGCGTTCCGCCACTGCGTTTTCCAGCGCCTGCGTTTCATCGGTGGTCGCCACGCGGCCCCGTCCCCACAGCGGCCCGGTGGGTTGGCCCGCGTCGTCCATGACGTCGCCGGGCAGGGTCTTGCTCCACAGACCCTGCTGAATGCGCAGCGCCAGCACTTCATTGAAGACGAATGAACGCACCGCCGACAGGTAGATGCCCTTCTTCTTCGGGTTGCGCACGCGGGTTTCGCGCGCCAGCATGGCCCGGCCCTGCTCGACGTTGCCGCCCTCAAAGCCGAAACGCTGGGCGCCGAAGTAGTTGGGCACGCCGTGTGCGGCAACAGCCCTGATGTTGGCCTCGACGGCGTCGCGTTCGCCGGTCACGTCGCGCAGCACGATGCGGAACCGGTTGCCCTGCAGATCACCGGTGCGCAGCTTCTTCACGTGGCGGCTCTGGCCCAGCACCTTGTATTCCGGGTGCTGAAGCTGGGTCAGATCGGGCGTCTCGCCCTTCGGCAGATAGATGCTGA
Organism: Burkholderiales bacterium; assembly: GCA_043717565.1. Taxonomy (GTDB): domain Bacteria; phylum Pseudomonadota; class Gammaproteobacteria; order Burkholderiales; family Burkholderiaceae_C; genus Rubrivivax. The sequence goes on from JAYSXE010000344.1 coordinate 26,609, forward strand.
ACCACTGACGGCTGATCGCGTAGCGGTCCTTCAGGCCGGCGTAGCCCACATCTCGTTCCTGCACGCCGGCCGCTTCGGCCAGCTGCTGGGCGACGAAAGCGGTGTTGGCACCGTCCTTTTCCACGTCCAGCCAAAGGTGTTCGCCCCCACCGGAGGGCAGCTGCAGCGGCACCTCGGTGACGATGAAATCCCCGTTCAGGAATTTCAGCGTGGCGCAGGCACCATTGGCCGGGTAAGCCCTGGGCCACGGCGGCAGGGTCGTGTATTGAGCTTCGGTCATGAGCGGTCTGACGGTACCAATTGCGGAAGGGGATACGCTGGCCAGTCAACCGTGGGCAGCCCAGACCGTGATTCTGTCCGCACCCACAGGCGTAGATGAGCGTCAGTGGACGCCAAACCGGCGGGCGCCTCTTCGCGCGCGGCGACATGCGGCTTCCCGGCAGGCCCGGCGCCTATTCCTTGAAATAGACGATCTGGTGCGTCACCGCCAGTAGCTCGCCGCCGGGGCCCCACAGCTCGCCGGACTGGTCGAAGTAGCCGTTGCGGAACTGCTGGGCGCGCGCGTGAGCCAGCAGGTGCTGGCTGCCGGCGGTGGCCAGCATCGCGGCGTCGGCATGGAAGTACACCGTGAAGGAAACGGTGCCGATGGGCACCCAGGTGCCCCGTCTGACGAACAGGCGTGGGAAGAACGCGTCGCACAGCGCCGCCAGCGAGCAGAAGTCCAGCGCACGCGGCGGCTCGTCGCGCACCCACAGCAGGCTGACCGAATCACGCTCGCAGGCCAGCGGTGTGTTGATCTGCAAGGGCCCTTTCACGAAACGCATGTCGTAGGCATGGGCCCAGCGCACCCGGTCCGCAGGCGGCGTGCGCGCAATGCCGTCGGCCGCCGGCGCCTGGGGAAAGCGGGCCTCCACAGACGACCAGGTCTCGCGGCGCGTGGCCAGCACGGCGGTGGCCGTGGCCACCACGTCGACGCCCTGTTTCATCTGCACCGACCAGTGTTGCGTCGAGCGGTTGGTGCGCACGGCCGTGGCCTCGACATCGAACGGGCCTGGGGTCACAGGCCCGGCGAAGTTGACGGTCAGCGAGATCGGTTCGCCCTGGCGCGCCGGGTGCGCCAGCACCGCGGCCAGTGCGGCTGCCGCCGTGGTGCCACCGAAGGGCCCCACCATGTTGCCGTAGGCCTCGTGGGTGTGGCCGCGCCAACGGCCATCGCCCTGGGGTTCCAGGTGGATGGCGGCGTCGAAGGGGTGGGGCTGATTCGTCATGTGGGCTTTGGCGAGTGGGTGGTGGGTGCGCCAGCCGGGCCGAACTGCGCTTCCAGCTCGCGCACCTCGGCTTCGGGCAGCGCATTCAGGTGGCAGGGCACGCCCATCCGGTGGGGAGTGCCTTTGCGTCTCAACGCCCTTCGAAGCGCGGCGCGCGCTTCTCGACAAAGGCCACTGCTGCGGACTTGTGGTCGGCGGTCTCGAAGGTGCGGATCATGTGGATCGCCTCGACGTCCAGCACGTCGGCCAAGGATCCACGCAGCCCGACGTTCAGATTGCGCTTCATGTAGCCGACCGCGACGGTCGGCAGCGCCGCCAGCTCGGCAGCCCAGACCCGCGCGGCTTCGGGAAGCTGCGCGGCGGGCACCGCGCGGTTCACCAGGCCGATGCGCTGCGCTTCTGCACCGCTGACCACCTGCGCGGTGAAGTACATCTCGCGCGCCTTGGCTGCACCCACCAGGTGGTTGAGAAAGTAGCTGCCGCCAAAGTCGCCGGACACGCCGATCTTGGAGAAAGCGGTGGTGAGCTTGGCATCGTCGGCAGCGATGCGCATGTCGCAGGCCAGGGCCATGGACAGGCCGGCACCCGCGGCCGGGCCGGAAATGACCGCCAGCGTGGGCTTGGGCATCTCGTGCAGCCAGCGGCAGATCTCCATGCGCGCGCGCAGGTCGGTCACCTTGTGGTCGAAGGTCATGGCCGATGCCTCGCCGCTGGCACGCCGGGCAAAGCCCTTCACGTCGCCGCCCGAGCAGAAAGCCGCACCCGCGCCGGTGAGCACCACCAGGCGCACGGCCGGGTTGTTGGCCAAGCGCGGCAAGGCCTCGGACAGGCCGTCGAACATCTGGACCGACAGCGCGTTGCGTGCTTCGGGGCGGTTCATGGTCAGCGTGGCGATGCCACCTTCGATCGTCTCCAACAAGTCCTGGTTCATGGCGTTCTCTTCGGGTTGATGCAGATCGGTGTGTGTGCCGTTGTCAGACGGGTTGATCAAGGCTGCTGCTGCGTTCTGCAGCGTTTGGCCCGCGATCAGCTGTTTTCAAGCATTTCCTCGATCTGACCGAGGCGCTCCTTGCCGAAGAAGATCTCTGTGCCGACGAAGAAGGTTGGAATGCCAAACGTCCCGCGTTCGACAGCCCTTTCGGTGTTGTCGATCACCGCCTGTTTGATGGCGGGGTCCTGTGCTTTTGCGGCCAGGGATTCCGCATCGAACCCGGCCTGCGTCAGCACCGCCGCGACCGCGGCGGCGTCGGTGACGTCGAGCCCCGCTTCCCAGATCGCTGGCGTCAACGCATCGATGAACTTGATCTGGTCATCACCGGGCAACGACACCAGCATTCGCAACAGGTTGATCGAGTTGAACGGGAACTTGGGATTCATCTTGAACCGGTGCAGGCTGTGTTTCGCGATGAACCGCTGCATTTCCAAGCTGGCGTAGGCATTCTTGCCCTTCACGTCGGCGTCGCGGATGAAGGGCGGCGCATTGCCGGTCAATTTGTGCATTCCGCCCAGGAACGCCGGCGTGATCTTGATCTGGGCACCCCGGCACGCGGCCAGCGCACGCAGCGGCTGCCACACCAGATAGGCGTTGGGGCTGACGAAGTCAAAGATCAGTTCAATGGTTTTGGTCACAAACACTCTCCTGTTGTTTCTGGGAACATGACCCCTTCAATTGGGCAAGCATGCTGCGTTGAGGCCCGTGGGCCGGTCAAGTCTTGTTGGCCTTGTCGAACACAGGCCGCGCCAGATGCAGTTTCAGCATGCTGTGCTCCTATTTCAGGTCGGGGTTGCTGGCATGGTTCCACCAGGCCAGGTCGGAATGGGCGCGCAGGTCCATCTCGAAGGTCCAGGCCGAGCGGTGCTGGTGCGCGATGTGGAAGTAGGAGTTGGCCATTTCGGCCGGCAGCAGCAGGCCGTCGTGTTCCAGGCCCTTCTTCTCGCGCAGCGCTTGAAACCTTTCGGGGCCGAGCATCTTGCCCAGCGTGTCGGGTGCGTCCACCGCGCCATCGATGACGATGTGCGCCACGTGGATGCCCTTGCTCGCAAACTGGGCGTTCAAAGTTTGGCACAGCATGCGCCGCCCGCCCATGGCCGCGGCGTGCGAGTGCTGGCCGGCGTTTCCGCGCAATGCGGCGGTGGCCGACGTGACCAGCAGCGCGCCCTTGCCGCGCTGCTGCATATAGGGGAACAGCACCTGGGCCAGACGGAACAGGCCGAAAGTGGCCATGCGCCAGCCCATCTCGAAAGCTTTCAGCGTGGTGCTGGCCAGGCCCCGGTCGCCGATCTGTGCGCCCAGGTTGAACACCGCCACGCCAATCGGGCCGATCTCGGCCTCGATGTGGGTGACCAGTTGCTCGATGCTGTCTTCTTCCACCGCATTGAGCATGAAGCCGGTGGCCGAACCGCCTTCAGCCTCAATCTCGGCCACCAGCTGGTCCAGCCCGGCCTTGTCGCTGCGGCGGGCCAGGCACGCGTGGTAGCCCTCGCGGGCGAAGCGCTTGGCCACGTTGCCGCCGATGCCGGCGCCAGCGCCGATCACCAGGCACACGGGTTTGCTCATGATTCGTTCCTTGACCGGTTGTCTTGTCATTTTGCACCGATCAGTCCAGAATGCAAGCATGGCCCGCCCCATTGAATTCGATCGCCCCAAAGTCGTGAACCGCGCGCTGGCGCTGTTCTGGCGCAAGGGTTACCAGGCCACGTCACTGGCCGATCTGCTGGCCGGCATGGGCATCAGCCGCAGCAGCTTCTACGCCGCGTTCAACGACAAGCGCAGCCTGTTCATCGAATGCCTGGACCTGTTTTCAGCGCGCACGATTGAATTGCTGCAAGGCTCCCGCGCCCAGATGTTGCCAGCGGATGCCTTGCAGAACTTCTTTGAACGCAACTTCACTGGCGCGGGTGGCGCCGCTGCCGTCCGGGGGCACTGGGGCTGCATGCTGGTGAACACCGTGCTCGAGATGGCCGGTGTCGACGATGACCTTTCGTCGAGCGCCAGTCGCCATTTGACTGACATGCAGCGGGTCTTCCAGGCCTGTCTGCAGGACGCTGGCGCGACGCCGGCACAAGCCGAAGAACTGGCCGCCATGCTGATGCTGTTGAACGAGGGCATCCGCGTGTCCAGCCGCCGCCGCTTGCCCGACGCGCAACACCTGCAAACCATAGCCACCACTTTCCGCCTGATCCGGAGCGCCATCGCATGACCACAGCCATGCCCCTGCCCACCAAGCAGTTCACCACGGTTAACGGCCACCGCTTGGCCCATGTCGAGATGGGTCAGGGCGACCCCATCGTGCTGCTGCACGGCAACCCCACGTCCAGCTATCTGTGGCGTGCTGTGATGCCGCCGCTGGCGAGCCTGGGCCGCGTGATTGCACCCGACCTGATCGGCCATGGTGATTCCGGCAAGCTGCCCGTCAGCCTGGGCCCGGGCCGCTACACGCTGGAAGGCACGTATGACCTGCTGGCCGCCCAGCTTGCGGGCCTGGGTGCAGACCAGCGCGTCACCCTGGTGCTGCACGACTGGGGCAGCGCCCTGGGCTTCCACTGGGCCCGGCTGCACCAGCAGCAGGTGCGTGGCATCGCCTACATGGCAGCCATCGTCATGCCTTTGCCCAGCTGGGACGACTGGCCTGAGAAGGCACGCGGCATCTTCCAGGGCTTCCGCTCACCCAAGGGCGAAGACCTGGTGCTCAAACGCAACCTGTTCATTGAAGGCGTGTTGCCCAGCTCCATCCTGCGCAAGCTGTCCGACGACGAGATGGCGGCCTACCGCGCGCCGTTTGTCAGCGAGGAGGACCGGCAGCCGATGCTGAACTGGCCGCGTCAGATTCCGGTTGCCGGCGAGCCGCCGAATGTGGTGGCGCTGGTGCAGCAGTACGCGCAGTGGTTGAGCACCAGCCCCGTGCCCAAGCTCTTCGTCAACGCCGAGCCAGGCTCCATCCTGGTGGGCGCGCAGCGCGCGTTCTGCCGCGGTTGGCCCCACCAGCAGGAGGTCACCGTGCCCGGCCTGCATTTCATCCAGGAAGATTCCGGCGCGGTCATCGGCCAGGCGGTGGCGTCCTGGCTTTCACGCCTTGATTGACAGCACACCACACCCCTCAGGAGCGACACCGACACGGCCTACCACCAGCGCCCACACGCATATCGGGCTCACACCCGATGGCAGCGCCACCTACTTCCTGACGCGCCTGGTTGGTGAACGTCGCTTCCTTTCTCCGCACGGTGAAATCCCTTCTGGACGCTTGTCGCCGAGGCAGGCACCCTTGCCACCCAATCTTTGTTGACCCGGAGACCTCTTGAAAACCCGCATCACTGAACTGTTCGGCATCCAGCACCCCATCATCC
>JAYSXE010000345.1:0-11267 GCA_043717565.1 Burkholderiales bacterium
GCAGCGCCGCCGCGTTGGCCTTGGGTTCGCGCTTCACGAATTCGCCCCAGAACACGCCCACCACGGAAGCCCCCTTCAGCAGGGCCAGATTCCAAGGCAGGGCAGGGATGGCGCCGCCAGCAAAGCCCACCACCAGATAGCGGCCGCGCCAGGCGATGGACCTGAACGCTGGCTCAGCCAAGGCGTCGCCTACCGGGTCGTACACGACGTCGGGGCCGCGGCCTTCGGTCAGCGTCTTCAGTTCTTCACGCAGGTTCTGCGTGCTGTAGTTGATGGTGGCGTCTGCACCCAGTTCGGTGCACAGCGCGCACTTCTCTGCCGTGGAGGCGGCCGCAATCACGCGGGCACCCATCGCTTTGGCGATTTGCAGCGCCGCTGTGCCCACGCCACCGGCGGCGCCCAACACCAGCACGGTTTCGCCAGCCTTGAGCTGTGCGCGGTCCACCAGCGCGTGGTGCGATGTGCCGTAGGTGAAGGCAAAGGCTGCAGCGTGGACGACATCGAAGCCGGGCGGCAAGGGCAGCACCTGCGCGGCTTTGACGCAAGCGTGTGTCGCAAAGCCGCCAGTGCCGGCGATGGCCGCCACGGTGTCGCCCGGCTTTACGTGCGTGACGCCTGCACCGATGGCGTCCACGGTGCCTGCGAATTCGGCGCCCGGCACGAAGGGCAGGGCGGGCTTGAACTGGTACTTGCCTTCGACGATGAGCAGGTCGGGAAAGTTCAGGCTGGAAGCCTTGATGGCGATGCGCACCTCGCCGGCCTGAGGCTCAGGGGTGGGCTGCTCTTTCCATTTCAAGGCGGCGACGCCGTCCAGGGTCTCGCAGTGCCAAGCGTGCATGGTGCTCTTTGGGCTGTTGGGGTACCAGCATCATACGAGCGGTCGTACCTGGCCCTGCGCTGCGAGCAAGGCCGTACATCAGCGGCGGGGCGAACTTCGCGCGGGCGCGTGCCCTTACAAGGCCTGCCGCTGGATGGTGGCTGCCAGGGCCTGGCGCAGCGTGTCCAGGCTGTCGGCCAGGTGCGCGCGCGTGGCTTCGTCGCCCTTGTTCCTTTTCTGCGCCGTTTCCAGCCGCGTCGCGAGGCTCCGTGCCTGCTGGCGCAACACGCCGCGTGAATCGGCGCGGCCGTTGCTGCCCGGGCGCACCACGGCCATGGACAGCCGGTTCAGGTGGTCGCGCTGAAGGTCGCGTCGCTCGGGGGCGATGCTGGTGGTGTCAGCCAGTTCAGACCACACGCTGTCGCCCAGGTGCTGGTACAGCTCGGCGATCTGGAAGGCGTCGTCACGGCGGTCGAGCTTGCCCACGCTGTCCATCACGCGCAAGGCCACCGTGTCGCTCATCAGGTAGGCCAGCACTGCGCGCTGCAAGTCCAGCAGCCGCTGCTGCAGCAGGAAGTCAGTGCCGCCGCCCAGTGCTTCGGCGCGGTCCAGGTAGTCCGGGGCCAGGCGCCTTTGCAGCGCGGGCGAAAGGCTCAGGCCCTGGGGTGACAGCACGGCCGTGCTGACGAGGCTGAGGGCCTCGCGCTGCAGCGCGGCGGGCACGGGCTGCAGCGGTTCGCGGCCGCTGCCAGGGAAGTCGCGCAGCGTGCGCACGCCGCCGATCTGCCGCACCAGCACGCTGACCGCGCGCGTGACGTCGCTCACCGCAAAAGCCACCGACCGCCGCAGCACTGAATAGTCGCTGGTGGGCGACAGCACGCGCGTTTCTTGCCGCTTGAAGAGGTCGCGTGCGATGGCCAGGCGTTTGCTGGCAAAAGCGATGGGGTCGGCCCCAAGGTCAAGTTGCAGCGTCTCGGGGTCGATGCCGAAGGCATTGTCTTCGTCGGTACCGAATGCCAGCAGGGGTTCACTGCTGCGCGCAGCGATGCGTTGCAGCTCGGCCTGTTCAGCGGCCACTGTGGCGCCAGGCGCCAGCGGCTTGTAGGCGTATTCGATGGCCCAGAAATCGTAGGGCCCCAAAGCCGTCTGGAATGGAACACCGCCGGTCTGCCCCGGGCGCGGCAGGTTCACGGCGGTGTACTCCATCACCGACCCGGTGGTGCCGTTGGCGCGTGTGAACTCGGCGTCTGACAGTTGCACTTCGGTGTAAGCCCGTGACGCGCGGAAGTTGTGGCGCAGGCCCAGCGCGTGGCCCACCTCGTGCATGATGGCCTCTTTGACGTAATCCAGCACGAACTGCTGCGCTATCGCGCTGTCGGGTTCGAGATCGCCGCGGGCCTGCATCACGTCCAGCGCATAGCCCAGCTGTTCCGCGCCCAGTTCGGCGTGCTGGCAGTAGGCATGCGGGCTGCTGCTGCCAGTTGGGAAGAAGCTGATGGGGTTGGCAAAAGCCAGGGGCTTGGAGCCTTCCTGGGCCGTTTGGCCTTCGACCAGTGCCCCGGCCAGTGCGGCCTGGCCGCCGCCCAGCACGCGGGCGCGCAGGCTGCGTGCACTGCGCGCAGACATGCCCTCGAAAGCGATGTCGGCGTCCAGGATCTCGCCCGTGCGGGGGTCGATGTGGCTGGGGCCGATGGCGCCGAAGGCCGGCTCGGCGTTCATCATCCAGCGCACCGACGCGACACCGAAGTCCAGCGTGTCGAACTTCGCGTCATCGGGCTGCTGTTCCACGCGCAGCGCCTGGCTGATGCCGATCTTCTCGAAGGCCTTGTTCCATTCCAGGATGGCCGCGCGCACGGTCTCGCGGTAGACCACGGGAACGTTGCGGTCGATCCAGAAGGTGACGGGTTTGACCGGGTCTGACAATTCGGCCGCCGGGTCTTTTTTCTCCAGGCGCCAGCGGTTCACATAGCGCTGGCGGGCCGACACCGTGAGGTCGTTGCTGAAGTCGAGCACCGTGGTGCTGAACAGGCCGATGCGGGGGTCGGCGCGGCGTGTGGCCATCGGCACGTCAGGCAACGGCGCGAGCGAGAAGTGCAGGCCGATCAACATGCTGCGCGTGTCGGGCAAATAGCGCGGCAACGAGGGTGCTGCGCCACCGAACAAGCCCCCCATGGCGCCGGGCAGCGGCGCACCCAAGCCCGCCGAGAAGAAGTGGCTTTCGGTTTCGATGATGCTGGCCACCTCGGAACCGCGCGCGGCCGTGATGACCGAATTACTGCGGTCCAGGCCGTAGCCCTGGCGCAGGCCTCGCTGCAGCATCATGCCGATGCCCATGAGGTCGTTCAGGAACAGGCCATTGGCTTCGATCAGCACACTCTTGCGGTCAGGGTGCGGCTGGCTGGCCACCGGCACCGCGCCGAGCAGGCTGTTCGAATACGAGGCCTTCACCGCCCGTTCTTCGGGCGTGCCGGCCTTGGCCACGATGTCGGTGTTGCGCGCCTGCAGGCGCACCTGGTTGTGCACGCGCACGAACTCCACCACTTGTTGACCGCCAGCGCCATTCACCGGGAATGCCATCAGGCCGCCCAGCACCCAGGCCTCGCCAATGCCGTTCTTGATCTTGGGTGACAGCAGATAGGGCTTGCCCATCTGCTCGGGCAGCAGTTCGATCCACAGCTTGTCGTCCTTCTGCCACATCGTCAGCGGGCCGTCGATGCGGCGCGCGTCCTTGATGATGGCGACGAAAGGCGGCGGGCCTGCGGTGGGCAGGCCGGGTGGCGTGAAGCCCGGCCGTGCCGCTGTCGGCGCGGCAGGGCTGGCGGCCGATGCGGCTGCGGCTGGCGGCGCCACCCCGCCGGGCGCTGAAGGGCCGCCAAAGGGTGCAGGCGTGGGCGTGGGCGCTACGGTGGCGGCGGCAGGTGGCGCGGCCGGCTTGGCAGCAGCAACCGTTTCGTTGGCCTTCGCCACCTTGTCACCCGGTGCCGTGGGCACTGTGGTGCACGCCTGCAAGAGCACCAACACACCACTGGCCAGCGCCAGGGGTGCCTGCCGGTGGGAAAGCCTGCCGGGCCGATGGGGGCCGGTCGTCTTGCGCGTCATGGTCAAAAGCCTTTCAAGGGCAAGTGACAATTGTCAGGCAAGCAGCGCAAAAGCGCCCGTGAAGGGTTGCGCGGGACCGGCTCGGCGCCCCGGGGCTGTTGGCCTGTGGCCAGGCAGGGCGGGTGGGCTGGGCGTGACAGTGCCCCTGCCCGGCCGGGTACCGGGCTCAGCGGATGGGCTTGAACCGCACCCGCTTGGGCCGTGCACCTTCTTCACCCAGGCGCTTCTTCTTGTCGGCCTCGTATTCCTGGTAGTTGCCGTTGAAGAAGATCCACTGGCTGTCGCCTTCGCAGGCCAGGATGTGAGTGCAGATGCGGTCCAGGAACCAGCGGTCGTGGCTGATGACCATGGCGCTGCCGGCGAATTCCAGCAGGGCTTCTTCCAGCGCGCGCAGCGTTTCCACGTCCAGGTCGTTGGAAGGCTCGTCCAGCATCAGCACGTTGCCACCCTTGGCCAGCGTCTTGGCCAGGTGCAATCGGCCGCGTTCACCGCCCGACAGGCTGCCCACCAGCTTCTGCTGGTCGTTGCCTTTGAAGTTGAAGCGGCCGAGATAAGCCCGGCTGGGCATCACGAACTTGCCCACGATGATGTTGTCCAGGCCGCCCGACACGTCTTGCCAGACGGTCTTTTCGCCGTCCAGACTTTCGCGGCTCTGGTCGACAAAGGCCAATTGCGCGGTCTTGCCGATCAGCACCTGGCCGCTGTCGGGCTTCTCGATGCCCTGCAGCATGCGGAACAGCGTGGACTTGCCGGCGCCGTTGGGGCCGATGATGCCGACGATGGCGCCCGCGGGCACCTTGAAGCTGAGCTTGTCGATCAGCAGGCGGTCGCCGAAGCTCTTGCTGACGTCGACAAATTCGATGACCTCGTTGCCCAGCCGTTCGGCCACGGGAATGAAGATCTCATTGGTCTCGTTGCGCTTCTGGTATTCCACATCGCTCAGTTCTTCAAAGCGGGCCAGTCGGGCCTTGCTCTTGGTCTGGCGGCCCTTGGCGTTGGAGCGAACCCACTTCAGTTCCTCCTTCATCGCCTTCATGCGGGCGTCTTCGGTCTTCTGCTCGCTTTCCAGGCGCTTTTCCTTCTGGTCCAGCCAGTCGGAATAGTTGCCCTTCCACGGGATGCCCTGGCCACGGTCCAGTTCCAGAATCCATTCAGCCGCGTTGTCCAGGAAGTAGCGGTCGTGGGTGATGGCCACCACGGTGCCCGAAAAACGCTGCAGAAAGTGCTCCAGCCACTCCACGCTTTCAGCGTCCAAGTGGTTGGTGGGTTCGTCCAGCAACAGCATGTCGGGCTTGCTCAGCAACAGCCGGCACAGTGCGACGCGGCGCTTTTCGCCGCCTGAAAGCATGCCGATCTTGGCGTCCCAGGGCGGCAGGCGCAGCGCGTCGGCGGCCAGTTCAAGTTGCAGGTCGGTGTTCTCGCTGCCGGCGGCGGCGATGATGGCTTCCAGATCGGCCTGTTCCGCGGCCAGCTTGTCGAAATCGGCGTTTTCGTCGGCGTACTCGGCGTACACCGCGTCCAGGCGCTTCTTCGCGGCCAGCACGCCGCCAATGCCCTGTTCAACCGACTCGCGCACCGTCAGCTCGGGGTCGAGTTGCGGCTCCTGCGGCAGATAGCCGATGTTCAGGCCCGGCATGGGCACGGCTTCGCCCTCGTATTCCTTGTCCACGCCGGCCATGATCTTCAGCAGCGTACTCTTGCCCGAGCCGTTGACACCCAGCACGCCAATCTTGGCGCCAGGGAAAAAAGACAGGCTGACGCCTTTGAGGATCTGACGCTTGGGCGGTACGATCTTGCCCAGGCGGTTCATCGTGAAGACATACTGAGCCATGGTTAAGCGGCCCCCCCGGTAGCGGACTGGGGCCAGCCGCAGGCGGCCAGGGTGACGAAGGTGGTTGAATGTGGGCTCATCCCGCAATGCTACCGGGTCTGGGTGCAGACCCTTGCGCCGCGGGTTCGCTCACACCCTGTCAGTTGGCCGTGGCCAGCCCGTGCACATGACGGGCCAGCGCCGCCGGGGCCGCGTGGGCCAGCGCCAGCGCCTGGCTGCCCGCGGGCGGGGGCAGTGCGCTGACACACAGCGCTTGCCGGCCTTCGCGCTGGGCGCGTTCAAGCACCGGCGCCGCCAGGGGGAAGTCGCTGTCCACCACCCACAGCTGTGCCTGCGCGTGTGCATCCCGTGGCAGCAGGCCCAGCGCGCGGGCGGCCCACTGTGTGGCCACGGTGTCGATGAAGCGGCGGTTGTTGCTGAAGACGGCGGTGTGGGCTGGCAGTGCGCCGGGTCTGGCGCGCCGTTCCACCGGCAGCGTCAAGTCAAACCACGTGGCCGCGCTGCCGCCGGGCAACCAGGCCATCCGGGGGCAGGTGTTGTGCAGTTCCAGAAGTTGTGTGGCGTGGTTCAGCTCCGCTTCGTCGCCGGCCATGGCGCTCTCGCGCAGCGGCAACATCGAAGCCATCGAAGCCCCCGCTGCGGCATGCGCGGTCGGTTCCAGCGCCAGGCCTGGCCTCGTGTCCACCACCGACCAGCGAAGCGTGACCGTGTCGTTGTGGATCTGGCGCACCTTGACGTCTACGGTGACCGAGCCCTGCAGCGTGTGCTTCAAGCTGTGCCGCACTAGATGGTTCAACAGCGCTTCCATTTGCGGCCCGTTGCCACGCAGGTGTTGCGGGCAGGCCGGGTCCATGGTGGTGTACAGCGCTATCGCACGGCCTTGCAGGCCCGCGTGCGCTTCGACCCCCACGCGCGACAGCACCGCGGGAACGTGCAGCGTCTGACCGGGTGGTGTGTGCGGGATGCCGCCGGGTGGCTGGCGTCGGGAAGTGGTCACGGGGCAGAAACGAAGCGTTTGCAAAGGGCTGCATTTGATTCGAGCACATCCGCCATGGGGCGTCAGTGAACAAGTCGACGGGCATCGGCAAGGCCTGCCGATGCGGTGGCGCCGGCACTTGCTTCAGCGGTGCCGGGTGCCGCTTGATGTAACCTTTGCCACAGGCTGTTTTTCACGGCCCATGCCCGCACGAGGAACGCTCCATGAATCAGCAAGGCACCACCGTTGAAGCCAGCACCTCGCTGGTGAAGATCACGCACCTGGTCTATGCCCTGCATGCGCTGGGGCTGGCCATCGGCGCCTTTGGCGCAGCCAGCGTGCTGGGCTCGTTTCTGTTCGGTTGGCCTTCGATCATTGCGGTGATCATCAATTACGTGAAACGCAGCGAAGTGCGGGGCACCTGGCTGGAAAGCCACTTCACCTGGCAGATCCGCACCTTCTGGTTCGCGCTGTTGTGGGCCGCCATCGTTGCCGCGGTTTCGCTGCCGCTGACCGTCATCCTGGTGGGCATCGGCACCTGGGTCGCCGGCATGTTCCTGCTGGGCGTCTGGGCGATCTACAGAATTGCACGGGGTTGGTTGCGCTTGAAGGACCATCAAGCCATGTCCATGAGTTGAAGCCGTGGCCTAGAATGCGGACAGCGTCGCGGCAACCAGTCATCGCGGCGCGGTCGAATTCGACACCTGGAAATCCTTCGCGCCTACCCGACTGGTGCACCCGCAACGGGTGACAGCAGGCAGCGAACACGCAGGGCCCTCGCGCCCTCGACCCCTAGAAAACCCACATGCAATTTACCGATCTCGGCCTTGCCGAGCCGCTGCTGCGCGCCGTCAAAGAACAAGGTTACGACACCCCCACGCCCATCCAGGCGCAGGCCATTCCACAAGTGCTGAAGGGCGGCGACCTGATGGGCGGCGCACAGACCGGCACGGGCAAGACCGCCGGTTTCACGCTGCCGATGCTGCACCGCCTGGCTGCGCAACCGCGCAGGCTGGACGCCCGCGGCCGCGTGCTGATCCGCGCACTCATCCTCACCCCCACGCGTGAACTCGCGGCGCAGGTTGAAGAAAGTGTGCGCACCTATGGCAAGTACCTGCCGCTGACCAGCATGGTCATGTTTGGTGGTGTCGGCATGTCGCCGCAGGTGGACCGCCTGCGCAAGGGCATCGACATTCTGGTGGCTACACCCGGCCGGCTGCTGGACCACCACCAGCAGCGCACGCTGGACCTGAGCCACGTGGAAATCTTCGTGCTCGACGAAGCCGACCGCATGCTCGACATGGGCTTCATCCACGACATCAAGAAAGTGCTGGCCGTGCTGCCGGCGAAGAAACAGAGCCTGCTGTTTTCGGCCACCTTCAGCGACGAGATCAAGGCGTTGGCCGACCGCCTGCTCAACGAGCCCATGCTGATTGAAGTGGCGCGCCGCAACGCCGCGGCAGACACCGTGGAACAGGTGGTGCACCCGGTGGGCCGCGAACGCAAGAAGGACCTGCTGGCGCACCTGATCAAGCAGGGCGACTGGCACCAGGTGCTGGTGTTTGCACGCATGAAGCACGGTGCCAACCGCCTGACCGACTTCCTCAATGACCAGGGCATCACCGCGATGGCCATCCACGGCAACAAGAGCCAGACGGCGCGCACCAAGGCGCTGGCCGACTTCAAGAGCGGCGATCTGCAGGTGCTGGTGGCCACGGACATTGCCGCACGCGGCATCGACATCGACCAGTTGCCGCACGTGGTGAACTTCGAGCTGCCCAACGTGCCCGAAGACTATGTGCACCGCATCGGCCGCACGGGCCGCGCCGGCGCCACTGGCGAGGCCGTGAGCCTGGTGTGCCTGGACGAGGAAATTTTCCTGAAGGACATTGAACGCTTGATCAAGCGCAGCATCCCGCGGGAAACCGTGGCAGGGTTTGAGCCGCCCGCGGGCGAACGCGCCGAACCCATCGTGCTGGGCCGTATGACCATTGGCGTGGGCGGTACCAAGCGCCATGCGGGTGGTGGTGGCGGCGGTGGCGGAGGTCGTCCCGGCGGTGGCCGACCGGGCGGTGCAGATGGTGGCGGCGGCCGCAGTGGCGGCCCCGGCCGCTCGGGCGGCGGTGGTGGTGGCGGTGGTGGCGGTGGCCGCCCTGGCGCAGGCCGGCCTGCGGCATCACGCGGCGGTCCGCCGAAGCGCTGATCTCCGGCGGCAGCCTGCTTCGCCAAACGACACGCTGCGCTGTGCTGCAGCGCTGCGGTTTGGTCAATGGTGCTGCCGCTGAAGCGATATGTCGCGTGCACATGCACCAGAACCCGGGCCGTCGACGTAGACGGCATCGGCACCGCGGATGACGGCCTCGATGCCGATACCAGCGTCCCGTGCGGGGGCCAGGAGTTCAAACTCTTTCCTGGGCATCCCCCGCATTCGTCCCCAGACCTTCCGTCAGGACGCTAGAAGGTAAACCGCAGCCCGGCTGAGAGCGCCCGCCCGGGCAGTGGCGACAACCCGCGCACCGTGCTGGTGGTGCTGGCGTTGTAGGCCAGCCGGTCACCGGCGTTTTGCAGCTTCAAGAACAGCAGCGCGTTGCGCGGGCCCAGAGCCAGGCGGTAGCGCGCTGACAGGTTGACCAGGGTGTAGCGTTCCGTGGGCAGCTCGGCGGCGGGCACGCGGGTTTGGCGGCCCGCGTGTTGCAGTTCGGCGCGCGCCGACCACGGGCCGCGGTCGAGGTTCAGCCCCAGCGTGCCCCGCACCGGCGCCAGCCGGGGCAGCGCTTCGCCGCTGCCTTCCACGCGGCCTTTCACCCAGTCGACCTGCGCGTCCAGGCTGGTGTCCAAGGCACCCTTCGACAACTGCCAGCTGCCTTCCACTTCCATGCCTTGCAGCCGGACGCGCACGCCTTGGAAGTTGAACACGGGGTAGCGGTTGCCTTCGTCGTCGACGTGGTCGTCGCCGGTGGCCGACAACAGCACATAACGCGCGAAGCGGCTGTCAAAAGCGCTCAGCTTCAGGTGGTGGCTGCCGCTGCGCCAGGCCAGGCCCAGGTCGACGTGGCGGCCGCGTTCCAGTTCTTGCGCGGTGTCACCACGCTCGAAGCTGCCGGTCGCCGCATGAACGCCGTTGGCGTACAGCTCGTATTGCGTGGGCGCGCGTTGCGTGCTGGCCCAATTGGCAGTCAGTTGCCACTGGCGGGCCAGCGGCAGTTGCACGCCCACCGAGGCGTTGCGTGGTGAGAAACGCCGCTCTTGGGCCGGACCGAACTTCGCGGTGCCGGGGTCTGCGTCGCCGTTGGAGCGCACCCGCACTTGTTCAGCCCGCAGGCCGATGCTGAGATGGGCGGCTTCGGCCCATGACCAACGTTCCAGCGCAAACACGGCGGCCTGTCGGGTTTGCGCGGAAGGCACAAAAGCCTCTTCGCCCAGGGCTGAAAAGCGCATCGTTTCCCACTGCAGGCCCCAGGTGCCCTCCAGGCGGCCCGTGCCGAGCTTCAGCGCGCGGTGGTTCAGCTCCAGCCGGCCGTCGCTGCCGCGCGACTTGAAGGTGGTGCCGATGCTGCCATCGCCTTCAATCTCCTGGTGCTGGTAGTCGGTGCTGCTGACCTGGCCGCGCACGGTGGCGATGAAGGCGCCCAGTGGCCCGCCAACTTCGCGTGCTTCACCGGCCAGCGCCAGCTTGTCGCGCTGCATGTTGATGGTGATGTCTTCTTCGGCCACCGTGCCGTAGCGGTTGCGGTAGCTGTCGATGCTGGCGCCCAGATAGCCGTTGGCCCACACCCAGGAACCCCCGAGCGCACCGCCTTCGGCCCGGCTGGCTGAATTGACCACCCGGGTGCGCCTTTCGGTGCTGCCGTCTTCCAGTGGCCGGTCGAAAGCTGGCACGCGCAAGTCGCGCGTGCGGCGGCCGAAGGCGTCGGCGTGGATCATCAAGCCGCCGCTGCCGCCTTCCACCAGCGCGGCGACGGCACGCTCTTGTGCGGCGCCGCCCAACCGCAGGTCCACGGCACCACTGAAGGGGCCGCCTGGGCTTTTGGGAATGCGGTTGTCAATGGCGTTCACCACGCCGCCCACGGCGCTGCCACCGTACAGCAGCGCGGCCGGGCCACGCAGCACTTCCAGCCGCTCAATGACCAGCGGATCGATCGGCACCGCGTGGTCAAAGCTCAGGCTGGACGCGTCGATGGAAGCCCCGGCGTTGCTCAGCACGCGGATGCGGTCGCCGTCCTGGCCGCGGATGACCGGCCGGTTGGCGTTGGGCCCGAACTGGCTGGACGACACGCCGGGCAGGCCGTCGAGCGTGTCGCCCAGTGTTGAGCCCCGCCGCAGGGTCAGGGCGTCGCCCGAGAGCACGGTGGCGGGGGTGGTCAGGTCGGCATGGGCCAAGGGGTTGCCGGTGATCACCGCCTGTTGGGGTGGGTTTTGCGCCCAGGCGGGCACTGCGGCAGCCATGGCGGCCGTCAGAATAGTTCGTTTCATGCAGAAGTCCTCGCCGGCCGTGAAGTGGCCGGACACCAGCGAATCAGGGTGCTGCGGCGCGCGCCGCAGCG
>JAYSXE010000346.1:0-2149 GCA_043717565.1 Burkholderiales bacterium
CACGGTGCAGGTGCGGCGGCCGGCTGCAGTGGCCCCGGGGGGCTCCGCGGCGCGCAGCCGGGCCGGGGCAGTTGCGGGGGCGGTTGCGGGGGCGCTCGCTGGCGCCGACGCCTGGGCGCCCGGCGCATCCAGCTCCACCAAGAACACGCTGCCCTGGCCGACAACGCTGTGCACGCCAATGCGGCCACCCATCAGTTCCACCAGGCGCTTGCTCAGTGCCAGGCCGATGCCGGTGCCTTCGATCACGCCGGCCTCCTGGCCCAGTCGCTCAAAGGGCTGGAAGATATGGCCCAGTTGCTCGCGGCTCAGGCCGCTGCCGCTGTCTTCGATGCGGATGCAGATGCGACCGGGCCCGACGGCTTCACAGTGCACCTGCACCGCGCCACCTTCGCGGTTGTACTTGATGGCATTGTTGAGGATGTTGATGAAGACCTGCTTGAGGCGATTGCGGTCCACGATGACGATGCAGGCGTCGTCCAGCCGCGGAAGGCTCAGGCGGATGCCACGCGCCGCCGCCTGCCCTTCCACCAGCGCCCGGCAATCGTCCAGCACTTCGGCCAATGGCACCGGCTCCAGCACGCAGGACAGGCGGCCAGATTCGATCAGCGACAGGTCCAGGATCTCGTCGATCAGGCCCAGCAGGTACCAACCCGCCTTGAGGATCTCAGCCACGCTTTCTTCTTGCCGCGCCGTGGGTGGCGGCGTGCCGGACTGCAGCAACTGCGCAAAGCCCAGCACGGCATTCAACGGCGAACGCAGTTCGTGGCTCATGCGCGACAGGAAATCCGATTTCGCCTGGTTGGCGTCTTCGGCGGCAGCCAGTGCTGTGATGAGGTCGGCCTCGATGCCCTTGCGGCCCGTGACGTCGGTGGCCGTGCCGACCAGTTCCACCGCCAGGCCGTCCGGCCGGCGGCGGAAGACGGTGTCGCTCTGGTGCAGCCAGCGCCAGTGCCCGGCCTGATCGCGCACACGGTATTCGATGTCCTGCACTTCGTCGTCCGCCGAATCGAAGACGAGGTCAAGGTGCTGCGCCATCGCCGCCACGTCCCCAGGGTGCAGCACCTGCTGCAGAAAATCGGCGCCCATCTTCGCGATGTCATCGGCCGAATAACCCAGTGTGTCGCCCAGGTGCCGGTTGACCCACAGGTTGCGCTGCTCGGCACGGCCAAAGACGTGCAGGGTGCTGGGCATGCCGTGTGTCAGCCGCTCCACGAAGCGGCGCTGCAACTCCAGCTGCGCCAGCGTGGCCTTCTGCTGGGTGATGTCTTCCAGCGCGCCAATGAAATACCGAGGCTTGCCGTCTGCATCACGCAGCAGCGCGGTGGTGGCAGTGACCCAGACGTCACGCCCACTGCGGTGGATGAAGCGCTTCTCGATCTTGTACGAGGCCATCTCACCGGCCAGCAAGCGTTGCACTTGCAGCAGGTCGTCAGCCAGGTCATCGGGGTGCGTCAGCTCGGTGAATGCCATCGCCACCAGCTCTTCGGCGGTATATCCGGTCAGGCCAAACATGGCCGGGTTGACGCGCAGCCAGCGGTGGTCCAGGCCGATGTGCACGATGCCGATGGCGGCGGTTTCGAACGTGGCACGAAACTGCTCTTCACTGGCACGCAGCGCTTCCTCGGTGCGCCGTCGTTCGGTGATGTTGGTGAACAGCACCGCGACCTTGCGGCTGTCCGGCCCGCCCACCTTCAGCGCATAGAGGTCGAACCAGCGGTTGTCCAGTGACTTGGCGTCATTGACAAAACGCACCGCCTCGCCGGTCAGCGCCACCTTGCCATAGGTGATGAACCAGTGCTCTTCATGGTCGGGCGCGATCTCGCGCATGCGCCGGCCCACCGCGTTTTCCACCCCCGTGAGCTTGGCGAAAGCCGGGTTCACTTCCAGGAAGCGCCAGTCCACGGCCTTGCCGGTGTCGTCAAAGATCATCTCGAGGATGCAGTAGCCCTCGTCCATCGCATTGAAGAGGCTGCGGTAGCGCTCTTCCGATTCGAGCAGTGTCTGCTGCGCACGCCGAGTTTCGGTGACGTCGCTGGCGGTGCCGAACCACTCCACGATCGCACCGTCTGCGTCGAACAGGGGTACCGCCCGCGACTGTGTCCAGCCCAGTTCGCCGTCCACGCGCAGCACGCGGTGTTCAAGCTCGAAG
>JAYSXE010000347.1:0-4704 GCA_043717565.1 Burkholderiales bacterium
GCAGCCCGCGCATCGCCACCATGAACAACCAGAAGGCGCTGCTGAAGGTGGGCACCGACGACTTCTTCGTCACCAGCATCAGCACCACCACCAATTCCACCGGCAACACCAGCACCACCACGCCCAACATCGGCGTGCAGCCCTTCTTCAGCGGCATCTCGCTGGACGTCACACCCAGCATCACCGCCGAGGGCTACATCACGCTGCACATCCACCCCGCCATCAGCACCGTGAGCGAGCGCAACAAGGTGCTGAACCTGGGCACCCTGGGCACCTATTCACTGCCGCTGGCCAGCAGCGACATCAACGAGACCGATGCCGTGGTGCGCGCGCGCGACGGCCAGATCATCGCCATCGGCGGCCTGATGCGCCAGTCCAGCGTGAACAGCGACTCGGGGCTGCCCGGCGCCCAGGGCACGATGTGGCGCAAGCTGTTCGGCGGCCAGACCAGCACGCTGACCGAAAAGCGCGAACTGGTGATCTTGCTGAAGCCCACGATCATCGACCCCAGCACTGAAGAAGACAGCACCGCCGACAGCCTGAGCCGGCTGCTGGACTGGACCGAGGCACAGAACAAGCCGCGGCGCTGAAAGCGGCAGTGACCGAAGGTACGGGACAACCACCAGGCGCCCTGCCCGCCGCCGTGGCCGCGAAAAGCTGACCCAAGCCCTGCCCGGCTTCGGGGCCACCGTGGCAGAAGTTTCGACGCGCGACCTGCCGGGCGCGGCCTGAACACGCGCACACAATGCGTGGCCCCGAAGAGGCCCGCGCAACCCGCAGGGGCCCTGGAATTGGACCCCATGCACGCCCCCACCGAACGCCCTGCACACCAGGAGCCGCTGCTCCAGCGCTTGCTCTCCAGCTGTTTTGGCAACATTGACCAGCAGGTCCTGGAACTGCTGCGCCAGCGCCTGGAGTGGGTCAATGTCGCGGGTGGCCAGACACTGATCGAGCAAGGCTCTCAGGGCGACGCCCTGTACATGTCGGTCAGCGGTCGCCTGCGCGCCTACCGGCGCGACGAAGAGGGCGTTCAGCGCATGGTGCGCGAGTTCTCGCGCGGCCAGATCCTGGGCGAGATGAGCCTGCTCACCGGCGAGCCGCGTGCGGCCAGCGTGGTGGCCATCCGCGAGAGCGTGCTGGTGCGCCTGAGCAAGCCGGCTTTCGACGAGTTGAACCGGCACCACCCCGGGGTCTCGGCCGCGGTGACGCAGCAGCTCATCCGCCGCCTGTTCCGCAAGCAGCCGCCGTCGTTGCTGGAACGGCCGGTGACGCTGGGGCTGCTGCCGGTCAGCACCGGGGTCGACATGGCGGCCTTCAGCCTGCGGCTGGCGGCGCCGTTGCGGCGCCTGGGCCGTGTGCACACGGTGGACGCGCAAGCGATGCAGGCGGCCTTGCAACCCCATGGCGCCAGCCTGGACCAGGAAGGACCGGAACTGACCCGCCTGGTGTCGTTGGTGCTGGACGAGATCGAGGCCGACGCCGACTGCGTGCTGCTGGTGGGTGACGACCGGCCCAGCGCGTGGACGAGGCGCTGCGCGCGCCACTGCGACGAACTGCTGCTGGTGGCCGATGCGTCGCAGCCACCGGCGTTGCACGCCACCGAGCGGGCTTGCCTGCTGGACCGCCCGCCGCATGCCGAAGTGGCCGAGGTGCTGGTGTTGCTGCACGGGCCGCAGCGTGCCCCGGTCGGGCAGGTGGGCCGTTGGCTGCAGCGCCGCCCGCTGGCCGACCACGTGCACGTTCGGCTGCAAGGCGAGCAGGACTTCGAGCGCCTGGCGCGCCTGCAGAGCCGCACCGCCGTGGGCCTGGTGTTCAGCGGTGGCGGGGCGCGCGGCTTTGCGCACCTGGGGGTGCTGAAAGCGCTGCACGAACGCGGCATCCAGATCGACTGCGTGGGCGGCACCAGCATGGGCGCGGTGATGGCGGCGCTGGTGGCTGCCGACCAGCCCGTGGCGCAGGTCACCGACCTGGCGCGCCGGGCCTTTGCACTGAACCCCACCAGCGACCTGAACCCGCTGCCGGTGATCTCGGTGATCCGCGGGCGGCGGCTGCAGCGCGTGCTGTCCGACGCGGTGCAGGAACTGCTGGGCCAGCATGCCAGCATCGAAGAGATGTGGAAGCCCTGCTTCTGCATCGCCACCAACTACACCCGCGCCCGTGAAGAGCGCTTGCGCAGCGGGCCGCTGCTCGATTCGCTGCGCGCCAGCATCGCCATTCCCGGCGCGCTGGCGCCAGTGGTGCGCGACGGCGACCTGCTGTGCGACGGCGGCACGCTCAACAATTTCCCGGTGGACGTGATGCGTGCCCAGCGCGGCGTGGGCATGGTGATTGGCGTGGACCTCAGCAGCAACAAGCTGCGCAAGATCGAGTTCGAGCAGATGCCGCACTGGTGGCAGCTGGCGCTGGACAGGCTGCGCCCGCGCGCGCGCCGGCGCTACCGGCTGCCCAGCCTGACGGCTTACCTGATGAACGTGACCAACCTGTACAGCCAGTCGCGGCGCGAAGAATCGCGCGCCGGCGTGGACCTCTACTTCAACCCCGCCATGTCGCGCGTGGGCATGCTGGAATGGAACCGCTTCGACAGCATCGCCCAGCAAGGCTATGACCATGCACAAGAGGTGTTGGCACAGGCCACGCCCGAACTGCTGAAACAACTGGGGGCACGATGAACGCGGGTGTTTCGAAGTGGCTGGGCCAGGCCGCCGCAAGCCTGCGGGCCATGGTGGCGGGTGCGCCCCCAGTGCCAGGCGGCGCCGAAGCGGCCGCCGCCGCGCCAGCCGCTGCCATGCCGCCCTGGATGGAACAGCACGCCGCCAAGCGCCTGGGCGCCAACGAGGCCGCCGCCCTGGTGCGCCATGGCGAACACGTCTTTGTCGGCACGGGCTGTGCCACGCCGCGTCTGCTGGTGGGCGCGCTGGAAGCGCTGGAGCCGCGCCAGAGCGACGTGCAACTGGTGCACCTGCTGACCGATGGCGCCCTGCCGCACAACGCCGCCGGCGAGTGCACCAGCCAGTACCGCCATCGCTGCTTCTTTGTGGGCAACGATGTGCGGGCTGCGGTGCGACAAGGCCAGTGCGAATACGTGCCACTGTCGGCCGCGCGGCTGCCGCAGCTCATCGCCAACGGCCGCGTGCGCGTCGACGTGGCGATGATCCAGGTCTCGCCGCCTGACGAGTTTGGCTATGTCAGCCTGGGGGTGTCGGTGGCCGTCATTCCGGCTGCGGTGGTCAAGGCCCGGCTGGTGCTGGCTGAGATCAACCCGGCCATGCCACGCTCGATGGGCGACAGCGCGCTGCATATCGACGACATCGACCACTGGGTGCTGGCGCCGGCCCTGCTCATCGAGCACTTCCAGCCCGCAGCCGAGGGCGAGGTGGTGCAGGCCATTGCGCGCTACATCAGCAGCATCATCGATGACGGCTCGACGCTGCAGATCGGCCTGGGCCGCTTCAGCACCGCGGCACTGGCCTTGCTGGAAGACCGCAAAGACCTGGGCGTGCACTCCGACGTCATCACCGACGCCATCGTGCCGCTGCTGGAAAAAGGCGTGCTCACCGGGCGCATGAAGAGCCAGCACCGCGGCAAGATCGTGGCCAGCTTTGCGCGCGGTTCGAAGCGCTTGCATGCGCTGATCGACCGCAACCCACTCTTCGTCTTCCAGCCGCTGGACGCGGTGTGCGACCCGGCCGTGCTGGCCGCCCAGCACAAGCTGGTGTCGGTGACGCAGGCCTTCAGCGTCGACCTGACGGGCCAGGTCTGCGTCGACCAGTGGGAAGGCGCCGCCTACAGCGGCCTGATGGCGCAGCCCGAATTCCTGCAAGGGGCGTCACGCTCGGTGGGTGGCAAGGCCATCATCTGCCTGGCCTCGACATCGGCCGACGGCCAGCGCTCGCAGATCAAGCTGGCGCTGGAAAGTGGTGAAGCCGCCGGCATCGCGCGCAGCGACGTGCACTACGTCATCACCGAGTACGGCATCGCCTACCTGTTCGGCAAGTCGATCCGCGAAAGGGCGACTGCACTCATCGATCTGGCGCACCCCCAGTTCCGCGCCGAGCTGCTGGCCCAGGCCCAGGCGCGCGGCTGGCTGCCGGCCGAACAGCAGCTGAAGCACCTGCAGGCCTACCCCGTGGCCGACGAGCGGCGCGTGGTGCTCGGTGACGCCCAGCCGCTGCTGCTGCGCCCGGCCCTGGCCACCGACGATGTCTCGGTGCGCGAGCTGTTCCACCACCTGTCCGAGCGCGACATCTACACCCGCTTCTTTCGCAAGGTCAAAGGCCTGTCGAACCGCGATGCCCAGCGCCTGTGCAACCTGAACCTGGAAACCGAGGTGGCCTTCGTCGCTGTCCTGGGCACCCGCGAAAACCCTCAGGTGGTTGGCCACGCCTGCTACTTCGTCGACGCCGCCACGCGCGTTGCCGAAACCGCCTTCATGGTGCACCCCGACTGGCAGGGCAGAGGCCTGGGCGCAGCGCTGCAACAGCGCCTGCTGGAACATGCGCAGGCCCGGAATGTGCAGGGCTTCGTGGCGGAGATTCTGGCCACCAACGAAAAGATGATTCGGCTGGCGCGCGGCGGTGCCGGCGACGTGAGCGTGGCCGCCGACGGCAGCGTGGTGCGCGTGACCACGATGTTCCGATAGGGTGCCATCGGCCCGCTGCGGGCCAGACTGCAATGGCGCCCGGCCGGTGCGCGCGCGGCGCGGCG
>JAYSXE010000036.1:0-10097 GCA_043717565.1 Burkholderiales bacterium
CCTCGTACTTCTTGGCGTAGCCGTACTGGCTGCCGCCGCTGAAGCTCTGGTTCCACGCGAAGGCGTCGGAGAACTGCGTTGCAGTCCAGTACCAGCCGCTGCTGTCGATCTTGTCGCGCAGGTGCGCATACAGCAGCGCGCTCTCATCGCGCGTCGGCAGCTGTCCGCCGATGCGGGTGGACCAATCTTGTGCTGCCTGCCACTTCAGCTTGTCGTGGGTTCGTCGGGCAGCAGCACCAGGTGCATGTCGGGCTGCCCGGCTTCACCGCGCGACAGGCCGGCGTAGGCGCTGCCATCGATGCCGGGCCACGGTTCGCCAATGCGGGGCACGCTGGCCAGCGGTGGTGTGGTGGTCGGCGTGTCCTGTGTGGGGGCGTCTGCACTGCGCACGCCCAGCGCGTCCATCAGGGCGCGCGTGATGGCCGTCGGCGCGGCCATGTGGATGTTCAAGGTTCTGATGTACATGGTGACCTGGTGTGAAGGATTGAAGGATTCAGGTATCAAGCTGAATCAAGCGGACGGCGCGGGCTCTTGCCTCGTACTTCTTGCCGCTGATGCCCTGGTTGCCGAGGCTGAAGCCCTGGTTCCACGCGAAGGCGTGGGAGCACTGCGTGCTTGACCAGTACCAGGTCTGATCGAAAGCCTCGGCGGCGTCGCTTTGAAACGCCGTCACAGACGTCTGCAACCCACTGCCGCTGGCGCTGCTGTAGGGAAACCCTGCCGGCACGCTGCTGGGGTTGTCGCCGTCGCGAAAGTAGTTGCCTATGCTGGTGGTGCCCGGTTTCAAGTGGCGATAGGCCAGTTCCAGCACATCACGCGCTGGCAGGCACCAGTCATCCTGGCCATTGATGCGCAAGTCCAGCGCCCACTTTGCCAGCTGGCTTTCCGCCTCGGCCAGGGCCAGCGTGTTGGTCAAGCTGTCGCTGCAGCTTTCCGTGCCAGGCACGTCCACATTGCGGGGCAACCAGGCGCCCTCGGTTTCGCCTTCGGCTTTGGGTGCCCATGCAATGCCAAACAGCAGTTCGCCAACGCGCACCACGCCGCCGAAAAAGCCGCCCTCGAAGGGCGCGCCAATGGTTGGAAGTTGACGCAGTTTCATGAGAACAAGTCCTTTGCAAGGGTTGGCGCCAGTTGGCGCGGTGGGGGAACGGGAAGGGGCGTGCGTTTGTTGCCGCTGTCTGCAAGCTGCGCCACGCGAATCACAAATTCGGCTCGGCTGCGGTAAGCGCCCCGCAGGGTGAAGAACACCACGCCCTGCGTGTCGCGCGGCTGCAGCCGCAGCACGTCGGCTTCTAGCTCTTTGCTGTGGGTGCGCAGGTCGGTTACCAGCCATTGCCCGTCTAGCTGCAGCGCGCGCAAAAACATGGCGCGGCTGCCCGCCACTTGCACCGGGTGAAGCACCACGGTGCTGCCATCCTTGAACATCACCTCATGCTTCGGCGCCAGCACGTGCACGCCGTCGCTGATGGCCAGCACTGTGCTGGGCGTGCCAGCGGCCGCGTCGCTGCAGGTGGTGGTGTCGTCAGTCATCCAGGTCATTGGCCGCTGCCTTGCGCGCATCAAAGCGCTTGGTGGTGGGGTTGCCGTTGGGCTTGCTGGTGGGGTTGGTGCCAGGCTTGTTCAACACGCCCAAAGGGTGGGGTCTGGCGAAGGAAGTCAACGCTGTGGTTGGGCCCTTGGCAATGCTGAATTCGCTGCGGCCGTACTTTCTGGCGCCGGTGGGCCGCGCGGGTGTTTGCACTGGGGGTGCAGGCAGGTTGGGCAGTGTGTGCAGCGTGCCCGTGCTGGTTACGCGGCGGTGCATGTTGCGGGCCACGCCCAAGATGGCGGCCTTGTAGCCAGGCCGTGCCAGGGCGTCGTCAAGCGTGGCGGGCCAGCCGTGGTGCCACAGGTTGCGGTAGGCCAGCTCCAGCTGGTCGCGCGTGGGTGCGGCCACGGTGTCGGTGGGCGTCACAGGGTGGGTGGTGTTGCCTTGCACGTCACTACCCCACCATGCGGCCTAACGCCATAAACGCCATGGCCGCCAGAAAACCCAGCAGCCCACCACCCACCAGGCCGTGGCCCACGCCCACCCGCCAGCCGCTGCGGTAGAACCAGCGTTCCACGGCGGTGGCCACGTGATGCGGGTGCGGCGCCCTGGGCCCTTGGTATCCCTGGCCCACGTTGCCGGCCGTGCCCGCAGTGCCGGGGCTGCGGTCCATTGACGGGTCCACCAGGCGGCCGGCCCGGGGCTGGCGGCCAGGGTGGTGTGCAGGCGCCTGCACACGCAGCGGCAGCGTGTCGCTGGCCCATGCGCGGGTGGGGCCGTAGGTGGTGGGGTGGCGCGGTGGGGGCGTGGTGGTGTTCATCACAGGCACTTTCGCGGTTCGGCCGTGCAGTTCAGCCGTGGGGGGTGGTGGGGTTCGGGCTCTTGTTCACCGCCGCCGCCGCATGCCTGCAGCAGCGTGCAGGCCAGTAACAGCGCGGCCAGGGTCAGGGCGCGTGTCATGCGGGTGCACCCACGTGGTGGGTTACATCTGAGGCACGGCGCCCCAAGGCCGCAGGGCGTGGGTTGGTCTGCGCGGCAGCGTTGGTGATGTGCAGCTGCAGGTGCAGTGGGCCGTACCGCAGCAACACCGACGTGAAGCTGCCGTAAACGACACGCTGTTCATGCAGCTCTGCAAAGCCCAGTTTCAGCAGGGCTGCAAAGATGGTGCTGCTGCTGCCCCAGTAGTCGCTGCACAGGTGCAGGCAGGGCGTACCGTTGTGCCTGATAGGGTAAGTGTCGGCTATGCACACCTGCGCGCCCAGGTGCAGCAAAGCTGGCAGGTGGGACTGCAGGTGATGCAAGTCGCTGCGCATCTTGTTGATGTCGTGCAGGCGTCCGGCGTGCCTTGCTTCTTCAGCGGCCAGCGCTTGTTCAAACAGGCCGACGTCTTTGGCGGGTTGTGCCACGATGCTTGCTCCTCAATAAAGGATTGAAGGATCAAGCGGTAAATCTGCGGACGGCGCGGGCTCTTGCCTCGTACTTCTTGTAGTTGAAGTTCTGGAAGCCGCCGTTGAAGAGCTGGTACCACGCGACGGCGTCGGAGTACTGCGTGCCGCTCCAATACCAGCCATCGTCGGCGTCGATCTTCTCGAACAGCTGCGCGTACAGCAGCGCGCTTTCGCGGCGGGTGGGCAGCTGGCCGCCCACGCTGTCGGCCCAGGTTTGAGCAGCTTTCCAGTTCAGTTTGGTGGCGGGCAGGTCGCGCAGCAGCACCAGGTGCGCTTCGGGTTGGCCGTCTTCACCGCGGCTTACGCCGGCGTAGGCGCTGCCTTCGATGCCGGGCCAGGGGTGGCCGATGGGGGGTGGGGTGGTTGGTGCGGCGGCAGTGGGTTGATGACTCGCAGTGGCGTCAGTGCAGGCTTCAAACAGGGCACCAGACGGGCCACAGCCTGTCAGCTCTGGGTTGTCCAGCCCGTAGCTTCTCATCATCAGCGCCGAGTGAACTGGTAGCCCGTCAGTCAGGTTGATCGGCGATGCTGGGTGGTTGCAGAGGCGCTGGTCGGCGTGCTTCACTTGAAACTTGCAGTCCACGCAGGTTGGTACGGTGCGTGTGAAGTGCGTGGCTGGGGTGCCGGCGAACGCTTCAGTGCGCGAAAAAGTCAGCACCGTGTCGGTCAGGCCCAGCTCGGGCGGCTGGTGGCGCACGCCCCGCTGCTGTGCTTCAACCACGACAACTTCGTAGTCGGCAAACTTCTTGCGTATCTGGTCGTTGCTCAGCGCAGAGGAAATTTCGCTGTCTTCAGCAGCCGCTCTCGTGCCGTGGGCGGTCAAGCCCATGACAATCGTTTTGCCAAGCGTGGTTTTGCCGCAGCCCTGCCGGCCCACCAGGTGAATAAGGCGTGGTGTCATGAAGAAAAAAGCTCCATTGAAAGAGACGAGGGACCAGGACGTTGGTGATGTGAACCTAGTAGGAGTGGCCGCGTCAGCGAACGTCGACGGCTGGCTGGTTACGGGCCGTGTCGACATCGACAGCCGTTTCGGTGACGGGTACTGCGAAGCCAACCCGAACTTGCTGGGCGCCTACTTGATTGCTTGCGCGCTCCAGGTCCACGGCACCCGGGTTGAAGAAAACGTCGGCGGCGGGTTGGAAGTGGTCGCCGCTTCCTTGTCCAACCTGGCCCAAGTCGTCGCGGGCGGCAAATAGGGCGCCCTTGGCGCCGCAGCCGGCAAACTTCCGGTTGTCTGGATCGAATTGCCGCATGACTTCGCAGCGTGCGGCCGGCTTGCCGGCGATGCATTCAACCGGCGCCGATGGGTGGCTGCAGTAGAAACCGCGCTTCTGTGTCTCGAAATACCTGCACGCGATGCACAGCGGGGCGCTACGGCTGGGGTGCATAGCTGGGCCGGCTGGCTGGGTGGGGCTTGCGGTCATCGGGGGCTCCTTCGCACTGGGCCCCGGCGGGGCGGTGGGGTGCGATGGAAGAAGTATCACAAACGTGTTTGAATATGTCAACACGTTTGTGATGTTCTCAGGGCCTACTGAAAGACTGCTTGTCTCAAGACCGCGGGCTGAAGCAGTCAGACCTGCCCGAAGTGGGCTCTCAGGACGTGGTCAGTGAGGTGTTGGCCGGCAAGCGCGAACTGCACGCGTGTCAGGTGGCGGTGCTGGCAATGTCGTTTAGCGTGGTGGCGGAAATCTTTCCGCTGGACGCAAGCTTTCAGTACACCAGGTGCGCGGTCTTTCGAGGGCCGTCGTATGTCAGCACCATGTGAGCCAGCAAGTCGCGGCCCAGCAGGCCGTCGATGCCTTGGTTCAGCAGCGGCCGGGCCAGTGCTTCAATGGCACGCCAGGTGCGCGGTTGCACCACATGCGGCAGCAGCGTCAGCTCCACGTCGTACACATCGCATTGCTCGCCGTGTGTGTCTGTTGTGCTGGTGACGATGCGCGCCATGCCCTTGGGGCGAATGCCCAGCGACCGCATGAGCTGTTCGCTCACCATGGTGGAATCTGACCCGGTGTCAATCAAAAAAGTGGCTGACACGGGTGGTGGAACGGGCTTGCTTTGGCGCCAAAGCAAAGCACGCGCTTTGGCGCTGGGCCCTACGCTGACATCAATCAAAACGCCGTTGGCCAGCAGCGGCAGGTCCGCTACTGGCACAAGTTGAAGTCGCGCGTCACATGGACAACGGCGGCGTCCGGCGCCACGCGCTTCACAAAGAAGTCTTCCAGCTCGAATTTGTCATAACCCCAGTCGAGGGCGGTTTCATAGTCGGGCGCAAAGTGCAGCACTTCATCGCCCTTGATGACTACGTATTCGCCGTCATGCTCTGGCAGCATCACCGGCAACTGGCGCAGGTAAGTGTTGAACTCGGTCATTAGTAAAGGTTGCATGCGCTTCTCCTGTGCAAGGGCCACCGCTTTTAGCGTGGCGTGACGGGCGCGGCTTAGACCGCTGTGGCTACATTGTGAGTGCACATTCTGTGCATAACATGTGTGTAGCTTTAATTTTGTGACGGGAAACGCGTGCTGGTCGCCCCTTGAGAAAGGGGTTTTTCTGATGTTGTCCGCAGACCTATGGCGCGTGCCAGTC
The DNA here is from genome assembly GCA_043717565.1 of Burkholderiales bacterium. GTDB lineage: Bacteria > Pseudomonadota > Gammaproteobacteria > Burkholderiales > Burkholderiaceae_C > Rubrivivax. The sequence continues at coordinate 5,560 of JAYSXE010000036.1, forward strand.
ACGCATCGACACAACGTCTGCACGTTTGACCTGTAAATCCACCTGGGTAGGGGCGCTTGCTTGGGGGCTACCTACAAGAGTTGGTAGGTACTGTTCAGGCCTTCGGTTAGGCATGGTGTAGATGACGGCCATCGTCATGCCGCGTCTTGCTGTTTCCCAGGTGGAGCTTGAAGCAGGCTTAGCAGCTCGTCTTGGGTCTGAACGCGCAGATGCGGCTTGTTTACCCATTGATCCAGCTGGGCCCGCACGCTGGCCCATCGGGCCGGTGGCATGGTGGTCAGCGTGTCAAGCAGCAGTTGCAGTGCTCGCGGGAGGGCGGCGCTGGTCGGCTGGGCAGCCGATGCCCTGATCAAGTGCGAAGCTTTTCCGCTCTGCAACCAGCTGGCTTCCACTTGCAATGCAGCGGCTATCGCCAATAGTTCGCGTGGTCGCTTCCGCAGGCCTGCTTCAATATTCCCGATAGTGCTTTGGCTCACGTTGGCTGCTTTGGCAAGCTGATCCTGGGTCAACTTGGCGGCAATGCGTGCTTGTGCGACTCGTTCGGCGATGGTGTTCACAAGCGTGATTTGATCCCGGACTTGCATCACGTTGGTGTTGACTGGTAATATCACGTTCGTGATTAAAAACCTCATTCGAGCAGCCGATGCCGTGGGTGGCGTGGGTGCCTTGGCTTCAGCCATCGGTGTGTCTCAAAGCGGGCCCTCCATGTGGCGAGCGCGGGGCGAAGTGCCGGCCGACCGCTGCCCCGACATCGAACGCGCCACCACCGGCCGCGTCACCTGCGAAGAACTGCGCCCCGACGTGCGCTGGCAGCGCGTGCCCGATTCCACCTGGCCACACCCAAACGGCCGCCCCTGCATCGACGTGGCCGCACCTGTTGCGGCCCACCCCGCGCCCATTGCGGCGCATCAACCTTGGGAGGAAACCAGTGTCTGACAAAGACTTCATCAATTTCGTTTGGCCGCCCTTCGACGAAAGCAAGCAGCGCTGGGCCGCAGGCCTGATTGAGGACTGTGAAATCACGCCCAACGAAGAAAACGCCAGCTGGCTGCGGGTGTTTTGGATCACGCGGCGCGGTGCAGCGCGGCCGGGCCCGGTGGTGGTGGACATGCGCCGGCTGCCGGTGCTGACCACCGACCCCGGCGGTGACGTGCGCCGGCGCATGTATTCCAACTGCGCGCAGGGCGCGCTGGAATTCGCGGCATACGTCAGGCAGCTGGACGCGTACCGCCAACGCCAGCCGCACTGCGAAAGCAGTCTATGCCTTCGTCGTAAAGCTGCAGTTCCCGCGAGCGCTGCTGAAACGGCTGCTTCCACGCAGGTACAGCACTGGGCAGCGTTTGTTCCATAGCGGCGGCAACAGTTGGCATGGTTTGTCGCACGGCCATCAGCAAGGCGTGCAGGTAGGTCGCTGTGGCGGCGCCCTGTCCTAGCGCTGCGGCCAGGTCGTGGCGCAGGGTTTCGAGGCTTTCGTTTTCCATGGGTGCCCTCCTTCGGGCTGTGTGTTGTGGAACGTTCAGCGTAACACCGGGGGTAGGGCACCCACCCGTTTTCCCCCCTCTGGCGGCAGCAATGCCGTGCGCCGGCCGGCCTGGGCTCGGTCTCCTCCCTCGGTCTGCGGGCGGCGTGCAAGCGCTGCCCGCACAGGCCGGCCGGCGCGGGGATTTTTATTCGGGGGCTGTGTCGGTTACACATGGCCCAAGCATGGCCCCCGCAAACGCGGGGTAGCACCCCTAGCCATAGGGGAGAAGGCGTTTCAAGTGCAACAAGCCGTAAGCCAAACCAGTGCCGGTGTGCAGTGGCTGGCCGTGCCCCTATTGCTTTTCCGAAGAGTTTTGGGCACGCAGTTCCCCGACTCTCCATCACACCGCAAGCAGCCTTGCCTGGCGGTGCGGTAGCACACCCACCCTTGTAAGACAACTCCTCTTTGTTGGGCCATGCGCCCGTGTTCGCCATTCCCAAAGGAACGATGTGGAAACCGCAGTAACCCTTATCGACATCGCGCATCCATTTAAGCCCCGCGCGCGGTACATGATGCCCAGTGGCCAGGAGGCGCGGTTTTGCCACGCAGGGCTTGACGATGGCGAGCCGGTGGCCGCGTTTGAATATGTGCTGGCGCCCCGCAACGGCAAGCGCCCCGCGTTGGGCGAAACGGTGACGCTGGCGCAGCGCGCGTGGCACCTGCCGGTGAAGATGGTGGCGGTGGCCTGATGCGCCCAGTGGGCGATGTAGCGCAGGCGCTTTTCAGCGCGGCAGCCGTGCCTGGCACGGTCAAAGAATTCTGCCGCCGTGCCTGCGTGGGTTACGGCGTGGGCCGCTACACCGCAAGCCGCATGCTGCGGCGCGGTGAGCTGGTGGCCGTGCCGGCGGCGAGTGGTGGGCCGGCGGCCGCAGCAGCTGCCATGCGCGGGCGGCGGCCCGTGGTGCTGGTGGCAGCGCGGCCGGGCACGCAAGGGCAACCGGGCTTGTGGGCTGAGGTGCCGTGAGCCAAAGGCCCGTAGCTGGGGCCTTGAACGCGGGGCCGATTGACTTCGGTGCGCTGGCTGCCGCGCTGCTGGACCGGGCTGAAGTGCTGGTGCCGCAGTGGCTGCAGGGCGGCCGGCGTCGTGGCCATGAATGGGTGTGTGGCGACCTGGGTGGCGCTGAGGGTGAAAGCCTGAGTGTGAACCTGGTGACAGGCCTGTGGTGCGACTTTCATACTGGCGACAAGGGTGGCGACCTCATCAGTTTGTATGCCGCCATCGAAGGCAAAAACAACGGCCAGGCGGCACGTGAACTGATGGCCGACTTGGGCTGGCAACAGCAGCGGCCGCAGGCGTCTGCACCAGCAACAACCGATGGCGCCCCTGGCGCCTCCGCCAGTGACACCGACACCACCATCACCCCGCGCAAGACCATGTGGCGTGCAGTGACGCCGGTGCCGGCCAACGCGCCGCAGCCCGACTTCAAGCACTGGCATTACAGCGAACCCGAAGCCACCTGGGAATACAGGTTTGAGGCCCAGCTGTGGGGTTATGTGGCGCGCTTTCGCACCAGCACCGGTGGCAAGGAAGTGTTGCCCTTCACGTGGTGCGTGGATGAAAGCGACGGCCGGGGCACCCAGCGCTGGCACTGGAAGCAATGGGAGGTGCCGCGCCCGTTGTTTGTGCCGGCCACGCTCTTGAGTGCCGACCTGCAACTGGCCGTGGTGCTGGTGGAAGGCGAGAAATGCGCCAGTGCCGGGCATGCGCTGCTGCCCGCTGAATTCGACTTCGTCACATGGCCAGGCGGCGGCAAGGCCTGGGACAAAGCAGCCTGGGGCTGGCTGATGGGCCGCACGGTGTATCTGTGGGCTGACTGCGATGCCAAGCGTGAGGCGCTGACCAAAGCTGAACGTGAGGCGGGCATAGACCCAGGCACCAAGCCGCTGCTGCCTGAAGGCCGCCAGCCTGGCATGCAGGCCATGGTGAAGATAGGTACACAGCTGCAGGTTGAGCATGGATGCACGGTGTTCATTTGCCCGTTGCCCAAGCCCGGCGCGGTCGGTGACGGTTGGGACATTGCAGACGCCGTGGCGCAAGGCTGGGGACCGCAAGAGGTCCGCGCCTTTATCCGCGCGGCCGTGCCTTTTGTTGCGCCAGCAGACGCAAAGGCGGCGGCCGGCCGTGCGCCAGCCACCGGCGGCATTTCTACCCCATCAACCGCTGGCGCTGGCGAAGGGGACAAACCCACTTGGCGCGATGAGTTGCTGACCGAAAAGGGGCGCATTGCACCGGTGCGTGACAACGTGGTGTTAGCACTGGATGGTTTGCCAATGCGCAGCTTGGCGGGCATAGCGGAAGCGGAAGGGGTGATCGTTTACAACGAGTTCACCAACAACGTTGAAAAGCGAAGGCCGGCGCCCTGGGGCACTGGTGCAGGTGAATGGGACGAGGTGGACGAACTGGAGATGGGCAACTGGCTGGTGCGCCAGCATTGGCTGCCCAGCATGAGCCGCACCACGCTGGAAGAGGGCGTGGCGATGGTTGCCAAGCGCCACCGATACCACCCCGTGCGCGAGCGTTTGGACGGCCTGCGCGGCAGCTGGGATGGTGAAAAGCGGCTGGGTAGCTGGCTGCAGCGCGCGTGCGTCAGAGACCCACCCAACGATGCTGAAGCGCCCTTGCGCGATTACCTGGCCCGCGTGGGTACGTGGCTGGTGATGGCGATCTGCGCCCGGGTGTTTACGCCCGGTTGCAAGTTCGACTACATGACCATCTTCGAGGGCCCGCAAGGCTGGGGCAAAAGCACGCTGGCCAAACTGCTGGCAATGGACTGGTTTGCAGACACCGGCTTGATCCTGGGCGACAAAGACAGCTACCAAAACCTTCAAGGGGTGCTGGTGTATGAGTGGGGCGAGCTGGACGCACTGAGCCGGGCTGATGTGACGAAGGTGAAGCAGTTCATCTCGTCAGCGAAGGACAGGTTTCGCGCCAGCTTTGACCGCCGCGCTAAAGACTATCCGCGCCAGGTGGTGTTTATCGGCACCACAAACGAAGACCACTACCTGGTGGACCCGA
>JAYSXE010000037.1:0-28339 GCA_043717565.1 Burkholderiales bacterium
CAGGGCGCCGACTTCGATTTCCTGATGCCGCCGGCCAGCGGCGCGCGCGTGCCGCGCGGCTGAGCTTCATTCGCCGCTATCGATGGGCGGCAATTCAGCCGCCAGCAGCTGCAGGCCGGCGCGCAGCAGGCTGTCGTAGCGCGCCCGTTCGGCCGCGATGGCCTCGGGCGGCCAGGCAAAAAAACCCTGGCCGGTTTTCATGCCCAGGTCGCCGCGCGCCACACGTTCGCTCAGCGCCGTGGCAGGCACGGTGTTGGCGGCGAGCGAGGGGTACATCGTCGCCGCGGCAGCGCAGTGCGTGTCGATGCCGGCGTGGTCGCGCTGCATCACCGGCCCGGCGGCCAGGAAGCGGAAGCCGAAGCCGAAGCGAACCGCCGCGTCCACGTCCTCGGCCGTGGCCACGCCGGCGTCGATCATCGCGAAGGCCTCGCGCGCCAAAGCGTGCTGCAGGCGGTTGGCGAGGAAACCGGGCAGGTCCTTCTTCACCTGCACCGGCACGCTGCCGCAGCGGCGCATGAAGGCGCCCAAAGCGGCGGCCGCGGCGGGCGCGGTGTCGGCGCTCCACACCACCTCCACCAAGGGCACCAGGTGCGCGGGCATGAAGAAGTGCAGGCCCAGCAGGCGTTCGCGCGTGGGCAGGCCTTGGGCGATGGCGCTGATGGGGAAGCTGCTGCTGTTGCTGGTGAGCAGCGCTTCGGCACGCGCCCGCTGCACCAGATCGGCAAACAGCGCCTGTTTCAGCGCCAGTTTCTCGGGGATGCATTCGATAACGAGGTCGACCTTCTGCCATTCATCGGCCGACAGGTCGGCCAGCGTGGCCACCGCACGCGCGCGGCCGGCCCATCGTTCGGCACCCAGCTGCTTCAGGGCCGTCTCGAAGTAGGCCGGCAGCGCGGCGCGGCGCGTCTGGCCCTGTTCAACGACGGTGGTGTGGCAGCCGGCACGTGCCAGGACCAGTGCCACGTCGGCACCCATGATGCCGCCGCCGACGACAACGGCGTGGGTGTGGGCGGGGGCGGGCAAGGTCAGGTGCTGGAACATCATGGGTTCTCGTGGTTCTCGTGGTTCGGTCGGAGCGGCGCCGGCGCCTCGACACGCGGGGCCCCGGCCATTACAGCACCGCAGGCCGGAATGGGGCTTGCAGCAAGCTGTGCAGCCGTGGACCACAACCACGGCCCGGGGGTGAACATGCCGCACAAGCCCGCTTCCTCTGCCCGTGGCACCTGAGTGGGTTCGGACTTCGGATGCATCGGTTCGAAATTCAGTTGCGTTGCTGGCGGTCAAGAATGCATGGCGAGTCGCTGCCTGTCTCCAGCGTCAGCCGATGGCCGCAGCGCCAGGGTCGTCTTCTTTCCCGGCGGCGGTCGCGATGCGCAAGAATCAAGAAAATCGCGCGTTAGAAGAGACCCGTCATGACCATCCATTCCCTGCACAGCGCAACACACACCGGCCCCAGCGCGGAGGCTCGCGTCCATCTTGCAGCCGCGCTTCGCATGGCGGTGCTGCACGAACTTGACGAGGGCATCGACAACCATTTCACGGTCGAGGTACCCGGGCGTTCCGGCCAGTACCTGGTCCTGCCCTTCGGCCTGCACTGGTCAGAGGCGCGCGCCAGCGATCTGATGGTGTTCGACGAGAACGGGCGCACGGTGGAGGGGCAGGGCGTGGTCGAGCTTTCCGCGCAGTGCATCCACGCACCGCTGCACCGCCTCTGCGGCGCGCGCGTCGTCCTGCACACCCACCAGACGTGGGCGCTGGCGCTGAACATGCTGCAGAACAATCGCCTTTTGCCGGCGACGCAGACCGCAGCCTTCTTTCATGGCCAGATCGCCTACGACGACACCTACACGGGCCTGGCCGCAACGGTGCAGGAAGGCGAACGTCTGGCCGCGTTGATGGGCAACAAGACCATCCTCTTCATGAAGAACCATGGCGTCGTGACCATCGGACGCACTGTCGCCGAGGCCTATCGGCGTCTTTACAAGCTGGAGCGTGCCTGTCGTACCCAGGTGCTGGCGATGTCCACCGGGCAGCCACTGAACATCCTGAGCGAGGAAGTCATCCACCGCGTGCTGACACCCGGAGCCGATGATCGCCATCCGCGCGGCGAGCGCGAGCGCCTGTTCTTCGCGGCGATGATGCGCTTGGTCGACCGCCAGTTGCCTGGGTACGCTGACTGAAAGCCCGCCTTTCCCCTGCGCCCGTCCGCGCGCTGCGTGCCAAGAGCCCCTCAACCCGTGCGCAGTTTTTTTACCAGCGGCCGGGCCAGCCAGCTGCCTTCGGCTTGCCAGAAGCTCGGGTCGGCGTGTTCGATGCGAACGATGGCGTTGTCCATGTGCAGGCTGGCGGCGCGGTGCGCAGCCGTGGGGTCGGCGCTGGCGATGGCGTCCACGATGGCCGCGTGCTCGGCGCGCACCTGTTCGCTGAAGTCGATGCGGCGCGCTTCGTTGGCGCGGGTCACGCCGATGGCGCCGCGCAGGAACTGCGCCAGGTAGTCCAGCGTGCTGGTCAGGAAGGGGTTGTGCGCCGCCATGGCAATGCTGCGGTGGAACTGCAGGTCTTCTTCAACGCCACTGTGGCCGCCACGCACGGCCTGTGCCAACGCGCGCACACCTTGTTTGATGGCCCGCACGTCAGCGGCGCTGGCGCGCTCGGCGGCGCGGGTGGCGGCCTCGGCCTCGAGCGTGCGGCGCAGTTCCAGCATCTGCGTCAGCGCTGTCTGCGACAGCGTCTGGCCCAGGTCGGAAAATTCCAGCGGCGTGATGCTGGGCTTTTCGGCCACATAGACGCCGCTGCCCTGCCGCGCATGCACCAGGTTCAGCGACTTCAGGCGCGACACCGCTTCGCGCACCACCGTGCGGCTGACGCCAAATTGCGCCGCCAGCTCGGCCTCGGTGGGCAGCTTCGCACCTGGGGCCAGCCGCGCCGCCTTGATCTCGGCCAGCAACTGCTGCGCCACCTGGTCCGACAGGCGTTGCCCAGGAATGACGGTGGTGAAGTGGGTTGTCATACAAGAAACCAGAATGGTCCATGAGCATAGTCCACCCCGCCCACATGACGAACGCTTTCGACTATCGTCAAATTCATGTTCAGGCCCGCCCAGGGCCATCTGTTGCCACCGGAGTTCTGCCATGTCCAACCCATGTACTGTCATCCAAGCCGCAGTGGCTGCAGCCTTGTCGCTGGGCTTGCTGGGCAGCGCGGCCGCGCATGGCGACGCCAAGGGCAAGGAGCCCTGTTACGGCATTTCCAAGGCCGGCCAGAACGATTGCTCCAACCTGTCGCTCACACACCAGTGCGCCGGCGAATCCACGGTGGACAACGACCCCGAAGAGTGGCGCTATGTGCCCAAGGGCACCTGCAAGTCGCTCAAAGGCCTGACCGAGCGGGAGGCCAAGGCGCGGTTCAAGGCTTCCACAGCCACACCGCGCAAGTAGCCTGCGGCAGTGGCAAAAGATGCAGGCGGGTTGAACACGTGAAGCGGCCCACGCCCTGATGCTGGACAGCGCGGCCATCCGCCGCCTGCGCCCGCTGCTGCAGGGCGTGGCGAAGCGCCTGGTTCGCTGGGGTGTCACGGCCGACACGGTGACCTTTGCCGGCTTCGCAATCGGACTGGCGGCAGCAGCCTGCGTCGCGGCCGGCCAATATGGTGTGGGCCTGTCGCTCATCTTGGCCAGCCGCCTGTGTGACGGCCTGGACGGGGCCGTAGCCCGCCTGACCGCACCCACCGACCGTGGCGCGTTCCTGGACATCACGCTGGACTTCCTGTTCTACGCCAGCATTCCGCTTGCGTTTGCTGTGGCCAACCCGGCCGCGAATGCATTGCCGGCGGCCGTGCTGCTGGCCGCCTTCATCGGCACCGGATCCAGCTTCCTGGCCTTTGCTGCGCTGGCGCAAAAGCGGGGCCTGTCCAGCACCGCCTGCCCCAACAAGGGCTTGTATTACCTGGGCGGCCTGACGGAGGCGACAGAAACCATCACCTGTTTTGCACTGATGTGCCTGTGGCCCGCACACTTTGCGGTTTTCGCCTACGCCTTTGCCGTGTTGTGCAGCCTGACCATCGTCTCGCGCCTGTGGGCCGGCTGGCAGGCCCTGCGGGTGTAAGGTTGGTGTTTGGTTTGTCGACAACCAACGGGTCGTCCCGACAGCCCTTACCTGCAGGAGTGGCGTGCCCATGAACAAAAACAAGATGCTGCTTCTGCTGGCGCTGCTGGTGGCGGTGGCGGCGTTTTTTGCCTTCGACCTCGGGCGTTTTTTCAGCCTGGCGTACATCAAGGGCGCGCAGGCCGACTTTGCGGCGCTGTACGCGGCCAGCCCCGCGGCCGTGATTGCGGCCTTCTTTGCGGTTTATGTGGCGGTGGCAGCGCTGTCGCTGCCGGGGGCGGCCATCCTCACCTTGCTGGCCGGTGCCATCTTCGGCCTGCTGGTGGGCACTGTGGTGGTGTCCTTTGCTTCCAGCATCGGTGCCACGCTGGCCATGCTGGCCTCGCGCTACCTGTTGCGCGACACCGTGAAGTCGCGTTTCGGGGCCCGCCTGGCCGACATCGACAAGGGCGTTGCACGGGAAGGTGCGTTCTACCTGTTCACACTTCGGCTGGTGCCGGTGTTTCCCTTCTTCGTCATCAACCTGCTGATGGGCCTGACCACGATGAAGGCCGCCACCTTCTACTGGGTCAGCCAGCTGGGCATGCTGGCCGGCACGCTGGTGTTCGTGAATGCGGGCACGCAGCTGGCCCGAATCGACTCGCTGAAAGGCATTCTGTCGCCGGGCCTGCTGGGCTCGTTTGTGCTGTTGGGTCTGTTCCCGCTGGTGGCCAAGAAGGTGATCGACGCCGTCAAGGCGCGGCGTGTGTACGCGCGCTGGGCGCATCTGCGGCCCCGCAGCTACGACCGCAACATGGTGGTCATCGGCGCGGGCGCGGCCGGGTTGGTCACGGCCTACATTGCCGCGGCCGTGAAGGCAAAAGTGACGCTGGTTGAAAAGCACAGGATGGGCGGCGACTGCCTGAACTACGGCTGCGTGCCCAGCAAGGCGCTGATCAAGACCGCCACGCTGGTGCGCCAGATGCGCCACAGCGCCGACTACGGCATCCAGAGCGCGCAGTACCAGCTGGACTTTGCGCAGGTGATGGAGCGCATTGCAAAAGTGGTGAAGGAGATCGAGCCGCACGACTCTGTCGAGCGCTACACCGGCCTGGGCGTGGACGTGCAGATCGGCAGCGCCATGATCGTCGACCCCTGGCACGTGCGCATCACCAAGGAAGACGGCAGCACGCAGGTGCTGTCCACGCGCAGCATCGTCATCGCCACGGGCGCCGCGCCCATGGTGCCGCCGTTGCCGGGCTTGAACGACGTGGGCTGCCTGACCAGCGACACGCTGTGGGGCCTGCGCGTGCAGCCCAAGCGCCTGGTGGTGTTGGGCGGCGGGCCCATCGGCTGTGAACTGGCGCAGTGCTTTGCGCGTCTGGGCAGTGCGGTGACGCAGATCGAGATGGCAGCGCGCATCATGATCCGTGAAGACGAAGACGTTTCAGCCTACGCGCGCAAGGCGCTGGAAGCCGACGGCGTGAAGGTGCTCACGGGTCACAAGGCGCTGCGCTGCGAAAGGGTGGGCGACGAAAAATTCATCGTCGTTGAAACGGCCGGGCAGGAAGTGCGCATCGGCTTTGACGAGCTGCTGTGCGCCGTGGGCCGTGTGGCGCGCCTGAAGGGTTTCGGCCTGGAAGAACTGGGCATTCCCACCCAGCGCACGGTGGTCACCGACGACTACCTGCAGACGCTGTACCCCAACATCCTGGCCGCGGGCGACGTGGCCGGCCCCTTCCAGTTCACGCACACTGCCGCCCACCAGGCCTGGTATGCGGCGGTCAATGGCCTGTTCGGCACCTTCAAGAAGTTCAAGGCCGACTACAGCGTCATTCCGTGGGCCACCTTCATCGACCCCGAGGTCGCGCGGGTGGGCCTGAACGAGCAGGAAGCGAAGGAAAAAGACATCGCCGTTGAAGTCACCCGTTACGGCATCGACGACCTCGACCGCGCCATTGCCGACAGTGCCGCGCACGGCTGGGTGAAGGTGCTGACCGAGCCGGGCAAGGACCGCATCCTGGGCGTTACCATCGTGGGCGTTCATGCTGGCGACCTGCTGGCGGAATATGTCTTGGCCATGAAGCATGGCCTGGGGTTGAACAAGATTCTGGGCACCATCCACACCTACCCTACGCTGGCCGAAGCCAACAAATACGCGGCCGGCGAATGGAAGCGCGCGCACCAACCGCACGCGCTGCTGAAGTGGGTGGAAAGCCTGCACACCTGGCGCCGGGGCTGAACGCTTGAGGTCAGCGTTGTTGAACTTTTGCAGGGCCTGGGACCGGTGCGCGAGCAGCGCCGCAACCGTGTTGGCGTGCTCGGCGGCGGGTGTTGCCGCTGCCCAGCCCGTGGCACCGGCCAGCGCATCGGCGGCAGCCGCCGTGCAGCCCGCAGCCGCCTTGCCACCGGTGTTGCCGCCGTTGGTGGCGGGGGGCCAGATCGGTGCCGGCTGGCGGGTGGTCACGTTGCCGCAACAGAAGGCACCCGTCACGCGCTACAGCGCTGAAACAGTGGGCGGCCGGCAGGCCTTGCGCATCGAGGCCCACGCTTCTTACGGCAACCTGGTGTTTGAACCCGCCGCAGCCGGCGGCATGGTGCCGGCGCGCGTCACGTGGGCCTGGCGCATGCAACAGCGCAACGCTGCTTCCGACGTCAGCAACAAGACCGGCGACGACGTGGCCGCCCGCGTGTGCATGAGCTTCGATATGCCCTTGGCCCATGTGCCTTTCATGGACCGGCAGATGCTGCGGCTGGCCCGCTCGCGCAGCGGGCAGAACCTGCCCGCAGCCACACTGTGCTGGGTGTGGGGCGGCGGCGCGGTGCAAGGCCAGGTGGTGGACAACGCCTATTCGCGGCGGGTGCGCTACATCGTGCTGCGCACGCAGGAAGAAGCGCTGGACACCTGGTTTGAAGAAAGCCGCGATGTGGCTGCCGATTTCCGCCGCGCCTTTGGCGACGAAGCCGCGGCGCCGCCCCCGCTGATGGCACTGATCGTGGCTGGCGATGCCGACAACACCGGTGCCCATTCCGTGTCGCATGTGGCCGCGCTGCGCTGGCAGCCCTGAGGGCCGACCCCTGGCATGAGCGGGGACCTGCAGTGACGAAGCGCCTGGTCTTGCTGGGCGGCGGCCACGCCCATGTGCACGTGCTGGCAGACCTGGCGCGGCTGCCGCTGCCCGGCTGCGACGTGGTGATGGTCACGCCCTTTGCGCGCCAGATGTATTCCGGCATGGTGCCGGGCCTGGTGGCGGGCCACTACACCGCGCAGCAATGCGCCATCGCGCTGCCCCCGCTGGCCCAGGCTGCGGGCGTGCAGTTGGTGGAAGGCGCGGCGGCGGGCGTGGACACTGCGGCCCGCGAGGTGGTGCTGGCCGGCGGCGCCCGCGTGCCCTATGACCTGCTGAGCCTGGACACCGGAGCTGTGATGGACCGCGCGCGCATTCCCGGTGCCCGCGAGCACGCGCTGTTCGTGCGCCCCATCGAACACTTTGTGCGGTTGCTGGACGGCCTGCTGGCGCTGGCTGCGCAGCGTGCGCTGGACGTGGTGGTGGTGGGTGGCGGAGCCGCCGGTGTGGAACTGGCGATGGCACTGCAGCACCGCATGCGGGCCGCGCCGGGTACTGCTGCCGCGGGGGCGCGGGTGGCCCTGGTCACCGGCGGTGGCGAGCCGCTGGCGGGCTACCCGCCCAACGTGATGGACAAGGCTGCAGCCGCGTTGCGCCGCCTGCGCATCACGGTGTTCAGGGACACCGTCGCCGAGATCAAGGCCGGCCAGTTGCGGCTGGGTGGTGGCGCGCGGCTGCACTGCGACGCCGCGGTGCTGGCCACCGGCGCCGAGGCGCCCGCGTGGCTGCAGGGCAGCGGCCTGGCGCTGGACGAGCGGGGTTTTGTGCTGACCGGTGCCACGCTGCAAAGCACGTCGCACGCCGAGGTGTTTGCCGTGGGCGATGTGGCTGCGCGTGTCGACGTGGCGCACCCGCGCAGCGGTGTCTACGCGGTGCGCGCCGGCCCCCCGCTGGCGGCCAACCTGCGCCACACACTGGCTGGCACGCCGCTGCGGCCGCACCAGCCGCAGGCCCGCACGCTGAACCTCATTTCCTGCGGCGAGCGCCGGGCCATCGTGTCCTGGGGCTCCATCAGCGCGCAGGGGCGCTGGGCCTGGTGGTGGAAAAACCGCATCGACCGCAGCTTCGTGGCGCGGTACACGGTGGTCGGCGGCACCGCCGCTGCGGCCTTCAGCCGCCCGGCCTGAACACCAGAATCAGCGCCGGCGGCACGCGGCCGTCGTTGTCGCGCGGCAGCGTGGCGGTGCGGTCGATGGCGCGCAGCACGGCCTCGTCCCAGTCCTTGTTGCCGCTGCTGACGACCAGTTTCTTGGAAATGATGGCGCCGCTGGGCGCGGCCCGCACTTCCACTTCGGCCGAGGGGTTGCCTTCAACCTGCCCGGTGAACACGATGTTGGGTTTGATCAGGCCGATCAGGCGGCCCACATAGCTGGCTGACGGCGCGCCGCCCTGTGCGGCGGTGCCGGTGCCCCCGGTTCCGGCCGCGCCAGCCGGGGCGGCGCCGGAGGTGCCGGCCTGGCCCATCATGCGGCGCAGGTTCTCCTCGCGCTGCCGTGCCAGGCGCTCGTCTTCGACCTTCGCCTGGGCGTCGGCCTTGGCCTTGGTTTCTGCCGCGGCCTTGCGCTCGGCGTCTTCGCGCTTGCGCTCCTCAGCCTTGCGCTTGTTCTCCTCGGCTTTGCGTTTGCTGTCCTCGGCCTTGCGGGCTTCAGCTTCGCGCTTGTCCTTGCTGTCGGCTTCGGCCTTCGCGCGCTGCGCCTCCTGCGCCTTGCGCTCGGCTTCAGCGGCTTTGGCCTTTGCAAGCTTCTCGGCTTTCTCCGCTTTCTCAGCCTTCGCCGCTTCCAGTTCCTTTTCCCTTCGCGCGGCTTCCAGCTTGCGCGCCTGTTCGGTGGCGATGTCGGCGTCGCGCTCTGGCGCTGCCGGTGGGCGCGGGGGTGGCACCGGCGGGGCGGCGGGTGCTGCCTTCGGCGGCGGCGGTGGTGGTGGCGGCGGCAATGGGGCGGGTGTGGGTGCCGGTGCTGGCATCGGCGCTGCCGCCTGCGGCACCGCGGACCAGAGCTCGGCGCTGAACACTTCAGGTGGCCGGGTTCGCCACTGCACCGTGCTGGTCAGCGCCAGCACCAGCGCGCCATGGGCCAGCAGCGCCAGCACCGCTCCGCGGCCCATGCCCCCGTGGGGGCGGGGCAGCAGCTTGTCCTGCGTGAAGTGCGAAGCCAGGGCTGGCGACACGGTGAGGCTAACTTCCCTGCTTCACCGACAAGCCCACGCGCCGGATGCCCGCGCGCTGCAGCGTGTCCATTGCGCGCACCACGTTTTCATAGCGCACGCTCTTGTCGGCGCTGATGACCACCGGCACGTTGCTGTCACCACCCTGCAGTTGACCCACCCGGGACGCCAGTTGCACAAGCGTCACCGCGGCGGGCTCTTGTTGGTCCACACGCAGCCTCAGCTTTTCGTCGCTGCCCACAATCACTTCGATTACTTTGGCCGGGCGCTGCTGGCTGCGGCCCACGCTGGGCAGATCCACCACGCCGGTGGTGATGAGCGGCGCGGTCACCATGAAGATGATCAGCAGCACCAGCATCACGTCGATGAACGGCACCATGTTGATCTCGTTCATGGAACGGCGCCGGGCGCGCGCACCGCGGCTTTGCAGCGAAGCCATCAGCGGTTCCCGGCACCCGCCACCGAATTGGTGGGCCCGGTCTGGCCGGCGTTGCGCTGCAGGATGTTGCTGAACTCTTCGATGAAGGTTTCGAGCTGGATGGCGATGCGGTCGATGTCGCGCGCAAACCGGTTGTAGGCAATCACCGCCGGTATGGCTGCAAACAGGCCGATGGCGGTGGCCACCAGGGCCTCGGCAATGCCGGGCGCCACGGTGGCCAGTGTCACCTGCTGCATGTTGGACAGACCCACGAACGCATGCATGATGCCCCACACGGTGCCGAACAGGCCCACATAAGGGCTGACCGAAGCCACCGTGCCCAAGAAGCTGAGGTTGCTCTCCACCACGTCCATCTCGCGCTGCAGGCTGGCGCGCATGGCGCGGCGCGCGCCGTCCAGCTGGGCGCCGGCGTCCATGCGCTTTTCGCGCAGCTTCAGGAATTCGCGCATGCCGCTGGCGAAGATGCGTTCCATCGGCGACGTGTTGTCCTTTTGGCTGACGGCGTGGTTCAGTTCGGTCAGGCTGCGGCCCGACCAGAACTCGCGTTCGAAGTCTTCGTTGTGGTTGCGGATGCGGCGCAACCCGAAGATCTTGCTGAAGATGACGGTCCAGCTGATGAACGAGGTGGCCATCAGGCCCGCCATCACCACCTGCACCACCAGGCTGGCGTGCAGGATCAGCGCGGTGATCGACAAGTCTTGGTTCATGGGCTTTCTGCGGCAGCGGGTTGCAGGGTGTGGGTCACTTCGGTGGGCATGCGGCGCGGGCGAAAGCTGGTGGCGTCGACACAGGCGATGCGGATCTGGCCCTGCGCCAGCAGCGTGCTGCCCCGCCAGGCTTTTTGGGCCATGGTCATGGACGCGCTGCCCCGTGCCGTGAGCTCCACGGTGACGCGCAGCAGGTCATCCAGCCGCGCCGGCGAGTGGTAGCTGACCTGCGTGTCGGTGACCACGAAGATGGCGCCCGTGCTGTCGCGCAGCGCCTGTTGCTGCACACCCAAGTGGCGCAACCATTCGGTGCGCGCGCGTTCAAAGAATTTCAGGTAGTTGGCATAGAACACCACGCCACCGGCGTCGGTGTCTTCCCAGTACACACGCAGCGTGGTTTCGAAGTCGGCGGTGCCCGGCGCGCTGCCGTGTGGGACGCGGGCTGTGCCGGTTCGCACGTCGCTGGTGGGGGGTGCAGCCATCAACGGGCATTATGCAGGCGCACTGCACATGCTTGGCGCGTGCACCGCCGCCGCGCAGGCAGGCAGCGCTACTGCACAAACCGGTGGCGCACCATGGCCGGCTTGTCGGCCTGCACCACCACGGTGGTGGTGTAGCTGGGGAAGTCTTCGTTGCGCACGGTGATGGTGTGGCGCCCGGCCGGCAAAGAAAGCCTTGACAGTGGCGGCGTGGTGCCGGCGGGTTTGCCGTTCACCTCGACCTCGCCCCACGGGCTGATGGACAGCAGCACAGCGCCGCCGCCGTCGGCCACTGGGGTGGCCGCCTTCCGGCTGGCTGCGGCGGGCTTCTGGCCTTCGTTCTTGGGCGGGTTCTTCCGGGTGGCGGCAACAGGGTTGTCGCGGCCCGCTCGGCCTTCGGCCGCCGCAACGGCTGTGACGGCTGCAACGGTTGCCGATGGCGCACCCGCGGTCTGCGCGGGTGCGGCAGGCCGTACGCCTGTGGGGGCTTCGGGCACTGCGGCGCTGGCTGCTGGCGGCTTTGCGGACTGCGCCTGTGCGGCGGGGGCCTGCGCCGAAGACAGCCACCACAACCAGCCCGCGGTAAGCATGCACAGCAGCACGCCGGCCAGCGTCCAGGCCACTGGCGTTTTGCGGCGTGCTGCCGGCCGCCGGGCGCTGTCGGTCGCCGTGGGCATGGGGCTTCGCTCGCACCAGACGCGCAAGTCGTGCGCCATCTCGTCGGCCGATTCATAACGCTCAGCGGGGTCGCGCGCCATCGCCCGGGCTGCGATCAGCGACAGCGACCGGGGCACGCCGCTGCGCAGTTCGTGGGCCGGTGCAGGGTGGTTCAACAGCACGGCGTTGATCACCTGGTCAACAGTGTCGCCAGCAAAGGCTTTGCGGGCAGTCAGCATTTCGTACAGCACCACGCCCAGGGCGCGCACGTCGGTGCGGGCGTCGGCCACGCCGTGCTGCAACTGTTCGGGTGCCAGGTAGTGCGGCGAACCGAACAGCGGGTCTTCGCTGCGCGGCAGCTGCTTGTCATGCGCCAGCCGCGCAATGCCGAAGTCCAGCACCTTGGGTCGGTCTTCGGCGTCGAGAAAGATGTTGGCTGGCTTGATGTCGCAGTGCACCACCCCCTTGTCGTGCGCATAGGCCAAGGCCTCGGCCACGCGTTGTGCCACGTGGGCCGCCTGCAGCGGGGTGGGGCGCCAGCCTTGGGCCATGGCCTGGCGCAGGTCGCGGCCCTGCAGCATTTCCATCGCGATGTAGACGCCAGGGGTGCACAGGCCGGCGTCGAACACCGTCACGATGTTGGGGTGGTTCAGACGTGCCGCTGCCCGCGCTTCGTTCAGGATGTGATCGTCCAGCAGGGCCCGCAGTTCAGGTTCCATCTGCAACCGCAGCGTTTTCACGGCCAGCGGGCGCGACAGCAGCGGGTCCCAAGCTTCGAAGACTTCGCCCAGGCCGCCGGCACCCAGCCGCCCTTTGATGAGGTAGCGGCCAATGTGCTGCACCAGGCCGGCTGGGGCTCCATCGGGCGTGGCCTGCGCCCCGGCAGCGTCGGGCCTGCCGGTGGTCAGCACCGTGTGTGCAAATTCGGTGGCGCGTGCGTCTGCTTTTCCGCTCCACTGGAGCAGCTTGTGGTGAAGGCGATGGAGCAACAACGAGGGCACGGCCTGCCAGCTTACTGCTGTTGGCGCCCCCTATCCGTGCACTACGGCGCGCAGGCCGCTGTTCGTTAACGCGGCGTAACGCCTGTTGCCTTCTGTGCAACGAGTGTGTGCGCCAGGCGCTGCAGCGCCGTCTGCAGGTCTTCCATGCTGCTGGCGAATGACAGCCTGGCATGGCTGTCGGCAAAAGCCGGCCCGAAGTCTCGCCCCGGGGTCAGGGCCACGTGGGCGCGTTGCAGCATGTCGGTGCAGAAGTCCCAGCTGCTGTTGCTGTAGCGCGAACAGTCGAACCAGGCGTAGAAGGCACCGTCCGGCGGCACCGTCACCGTCAGGCCCAGCGCGTTCAGCGCGGGCACCACGAAGTCGCGCCGGCGCTTGAACTCGGCGCGGCGCGCTTCGCAGGTCTGCAGCGCCGCATCGTCAAAGCAGGCCAGGGCGGCGTGCTGTGCCAGCGTGCTGGGGCAGATGTACAGGTTCTGCGCCAGCTTTTCCAGCGGCGCCACCAGCGCTGGGGGCACCACCATCCAGCCCAGTCGCCAGCCGGTCATGCCGAAGTACTTGCTGAAGCTGTTGATGCTGATCACGTCTTCGCCCAGCGACAGTGCGCTTCCGCTGAAGGCATCGTCGTAGCTCAGGCCCAGGTAGATCTCGTCGACCACCGTGACACCGCCGCGGCTGCGCACGGTTTCCACGATCTTCGCCAGCTCGGCCGCAGTGATGGATGTCCCGGTGGGGTTGCTCGGGCTGGCCAGCAGCACGCCGCGCGTTTGCGGGCCCCAGGCTGCGGCCACGCCAGCAGCGTCGGGTTGGAAGCGGGCGCTGGCGGTGGTGCGCAGCAGCCGCGCCTGCGCGCCAGCAGCAGCCACGAAATGGCGGTTGCAGGGGTAGCTGGGGTCTGGCATCAGCACCTCGTCACCAGGCTCGAACAGCGCCAGGCTGGCCAGCTGCAGCGCGCCAGAAGCACCGGCGGTGACGATGATGCGTGCAGCGTCCACCTGCAGGCCAAAGCGCTGCGCATACCAGCCAGCGATGCGCTGGCGCAGTGCCTGCAACCCGGTGGCGTGGGTGTACTGCGTGGCGCCGTCCTGCAGGCACTGCCGCGCGGCGGCCAGCACACCTTCGACGGCGGTGAAATCCGGTTCGCCGATGTTCAGGAACACCATGGGCTGACCGCCCTGTGCGGGGTCGCAGGCGGGGCTGCGCGCCAGCGCGTCGGCCGCCTTGGCGAACTCCATCACGTAGAACGGCTCGATGTTTTCAAGCCGGCTGGCGGTGCGGATCATGGCTCGTGGTGTCGCGCCGTTGCGGTTCAGGCGCGCGGGGGCGGCTCGGGCGGTGTGCTGTCGGCGGGCACCGGCCCGGCGGTGTCATCGGCCTCTGCCGGCCGCCGGGGCAAGGGGCGCCTTTCGTGGGGGCGCAGTTCGGCTGCGCACTTGTCCAGCACGCCGTTGACGTAACGGTGGCCGTCGGTGCCGCCAAAGGTCTTGGCCAGTTCAACGGCTTCGTTGATGGCCACGCGGTAGGGAATTTCGACGCAGTTCATCAACTCGAACACGCCCACCATCAACACGGCATGTTCGACCGGCGACAGCAGCGTCGTCTTGCGGTCGACATGCCGGGCCAGCACGGTGTCCAGCGCGGCGGCCTGTTCGATGCCCTGGTGCAGCAGCGCGTCGAAGTGCGCGCGGTCGCACTTGTCAAAGCCGTCCATCTCGCGGATGTGCGCTTCCACGCTGGCCGGGTCAGAACCCGACAGCAGCCATTCGTACAAGCCTTGCATCGCCAGTTCGCGCGACCGCCGGCGTGCCGATTTGGGCGGCGCGCGCCGCGTTTTGGCGGCGCCGGTTTCGGGTGCCGGAGTTGGCTTTTCGAAGGCGTCGCTCACGACAGATCTTCCATCAGGTTGGCCATTTCCACGGCCACGCGGGCGGCGTCACGGCCTTTTTCTTCGGCCCGGGCCCAGGCCTGCTCTTCGTTTTCAACAGTGAGTATGGCGTTGGCCACCGGCACCTGGTGGTCCAGCGCCACCCGTGTCACGCCAGCGCCGCTTTCGTTGGCCACCAGTTCGAAGTGGTAGGTTTCACCGCGTATCACGCAACCCAGTGCGATCAACGCGTCGTAGTCCCCCGACTCGGCCATCGCCTTCAGCGCCACGGGAATTTCCAGCGCGCCCGGCACCGTGACCTGCTTGATGTCGGTGTCGTCCACTTCCAGCCGATCCAGTTCCGACAAGCAAGCTTGCGACATCTTGCTGGTCAGCGCGTCGTTGAAACGCGCGCGCACGATACCGATGCGCAGGCCTTCGCCCATCAGTTCAGCCACCATTTCACCAATGGCTCCACGGTCTGCGTCTTTCATGTGTGCTCGCTTTCAGGGGGCGCGTGCCGGCGGGGCACCCATCCAGAGTTGCGGCGGCGCCGTTGCGCCTGCCGGTCGGTCATTCGGTCGGGCGTTCGATCAGTCGGCGGGCGCTGACACGAAGCCGGTCACTTCCAGGCCATAGCCGGTCATGCTTGGCATGCGCCGCGGGCTGCCCAGCAGCCGCATGCGGCCGACGCCCTGGTCGCGCAAGATCTGAGCGCCCACGCCGTAGGTGCGAAGGTCCATCTGCGGCTTGGCAGGCGCCGTGGCCGGGCGGCCTACCAGCTTGGGCAGCAGCGAAGCGGCGTCGCCACTGCAGTTCAGCAGCACGGCAGCACCCTGGCCCGAGCGGCGCAGTTCGGCCAGTGCGCGGGCCAACGGCCAGGAATGCCCTGCGCCGGCCATGTCCAGCAGGTCCATCGCGGTGAAGGGCTCATGCACACGCACCGTCACCTCGTCGTTGGGCGACCACTGGCCCAGCGTCAGCGCCAGGTGCAGGCCACCGCCCTTGTCGCGGTACGCGGTGCACTCAAAGGTGCCGGCGGGTGTTTCCAGCGGGCGTTCGCCCACCCGCTCGATCAGGCTTTCGTGCCGGCTGCGATGGCCGATCAGGTCGGCGATGGTGCCGATCTTCAGGCCGTGCTGACGCGCGAAGACCTGCAGGTCGGGCAGGCGCGCCATCGTGCCGTCTTCGTTCATGATCTCGCAGATGACGGCCGCAGGCGTGAGCCCGGCCATGCCGGCAAGGTCGCAGCCCGCTTCGGTATGACCTGCGCGCATCAACACACCGCCGTCCTGCGCCTGCAGCGGGAAGATGTGGCCGGGTTGCACCAGGTCCGTGGCGCGCGCGTCCTTCGCCACCGCAACTTCAACCGTGCGTGCGCGGTCGGCTGCCGAGATGCCAGTGGTGACGCCCGTGGCGGCTTCGATCGACACCGTGAAGGCGGTGCCGTGCACGGTGCCGTTACGGGTGGCCATGGGCTGCAGTTGCAGCCTTTCGCAGCGCTCGCGCGTCAGTGTCAGGCAAATCAGGCCGCGTGCATGGCGCGCCATGAAGTTGATGGCGGCCGGGGTGACGTGCTCGGCCGCCAGCACCAGATCGCCTTCGTTTTCGCGGTCTTCTTCGTCAACCAGGATGACCATGCGGCCCGCAGCCAGCTCGGCCACCAACTCGGGTACAGGGGATATCGACATGCCAGGGATTGTAGGTGTCGTCCCCGGGGCAGGGACGACCCCAGGGTGAACGCCAGCGCTGATGAAAAAAGGGCAGCGCTTGACGACGCTGCCCTGGGTGTGGGGGTGCAACCGGCCTTCTCGGCCGCCCCCATGAATGCCGGTGCCGTTGTGCCGGTCAGTGCCCCGTGGCAGCGCTGCCGCTGCGCATGCGCACGGCGCCCAGCAGGCCAAGGCCCAATGCCACCAGCGCCAGCGGCGCAGGGGCCGACACCGGCGCAGGGCCAGTGACGGCGCGGGCGCCAGCCAGGATGTCGTCGAAACCGATGCCGTCGAAGAACGTCGGATCGGTGTTGGACTGGGTCACGTTGACGGTGATCCGGTTGAACATGAACGCGTCGTCAATCCAGCCGAAGAACACCAGGCCACCGGTGGTGGAGGGCTGGGTCACCGCGATGCCCGAGCGAACCTTGTCAGCGTCTTTCCAGAAATCGATGGTGAGGCCGCCACCCAGGTCACCCAGGTCGGTGGCGAAGAAACCAAAGGCCGACTTCAGTGACTTCAGCTTGATGTCGAACGTGTAGGGCGTCTCCCACCATTTGCAGGTGGAGGTCAGGTTGCACGGGCCCGGCGTGGTGTTGCGGCGGCCCAGCGCGGGCGGGCCTTGCACCACCGCGCCCGTGTCAAAGCGGCCTTGCGTGAGCGTGCCGTCGCCATTGAAGATGCTCAGACCTGTGCCTCTGGGAATACCCACCTGCGCCGATTCAAAGCCTTCGGACCTGATATCGGTTGAAGCCAGCAGGAACGCGTCGCGTTCTTCTTCGGGCGAGGTTGCCGTCTGGTTGCTGACGGCATAGAAACGCTGCGGTGCCGCGAATGCGCTGCTCAGTGAAGCTACCGTGACGCTCAGCGCCAGCGCGCCCTTGATCAAAACCTGTGTCCGCATGGCAAGCTCCTGGAAATGCTGTGGGATAAAACCCACAGGCAGGCACCGCGCACCAGGCGGTGCGCGGATCTAGAAACAATAAATTCACCTGCATGATACCGGGGGCATCGCGCCAGCCACACCCCTCATTCAAGCGTGAGCGAAGGCCGGGACACCGCGCCAACCGGGTGTTTCCAGCCACGCATGCAGGGGGAACGCATCGCCTTCGCCACGCAGTCTGATGCGCAGATCGGGGCCCACCGCAACCGTATCGTGCACCTTCAAGGCAAGGGCCTGATCCAGCCGACCGATCGGGCTCAGATCCAGCATGGCGCGGCCATGCCCCAGGAATTTGGGCGCCAGGTACAGCAGCCATTCGTCGACGAGGCCCAGTTCGGCCAACGCGCCGTTGACACGGGCACCAGCCTCGACGTGCAGTTCGTTGACGCCCCGTTGCGCCAGCGTGCCCAGAAGGTGGGCCAGATCAACCCGGCCGGTTGCGAGGGTGGGGGCCGTCAGGACCTCGACATGGTCGGCCCTCAACGGCGAGGCCAGGGCCACTTCGTTGGGCACGCCAGTGGCCACCAGCACCCGGCCGGGCGGCGCCAACAGCCGGGCCGATGGCGGCAGCCGAAGCGCAGAGTCGAGCACCACGCGCAAGGGCTGCCAGTGTCCTGACGCCAGGCGTGCGTCAAGGCGCGGGTCGTCGGCCAGCACCGTGCCAATGCCGGTCAGCACGGCCGAAGCCCGCTTGCGCCAGGCGTGGCCGTCGGCGCGGGCGGCCGGGCCGGTGATCCACTGGCTTTGGCCGTTTTCCAGTGCGGTGATGCCGTCCATCGAAGCGGCCACCTTGGCACGCACCCAGGGCCGCTTGCGCAGCACGCGCGAGAAAAAGCCGATGTTCAGTTCCCAGGCCGCAGTGGCAAGTTCGGCGTCGGCCATCTCCACCTGCATGCCCGCCGCCCGCATGCGGGCCATGCCGGCTCCGGCCACTTGCGGAAAAGGGTCCTGCAGGGCCACCACCACGCGCGCCAGACCGGCTTCGATCAGCGCGTCGCAGCAGGGGGGCGTGCGGCCGTGGTGGGCGCAGGGCTCCAGCGTGACCCAGGCCGTCGCGCCCTGCAGTTCGGCACCCTGGGCGCGGGCGTCCCGAAGCGCCATGACTTCGGCATGCGGCCCCCCCGCCTGCTGCGTGGCCCCGCGGCCCAGGATGCGCCCGTCACTGGTGCCGATGACACAACCCACGCGGGGGTTGGGCTCGGTGATGCCCACGGCCGACTCGGCCAAGGCCAGGGCTTCCTGCAGTCGGGTGCGGTCAAGAAGTGCTGCGGTCATGAGGCCAGTCTAGGCGCAGACGGCTGGGGCATCAGGGGCCCGGTTGATGCGGCTCGGTGACGGCCGAAACGCAACTGTTGGCGGCGCTGCCAGTGCCTGCCGGAACCAGCAGGAAATTCTGGTTGGTCAACGGGCCCGTCACTGCCGTGGGGGAAGCGGCCGCTGGCTTGTAACGGCACGCCCGCAGCAGCGTGCCCAGTTGCTGGTTGGCAGGGTCGGCGTCGGTGATCACATTGGACAGACCAAATTCCAGCGTGCCGGTCCATGTGGGGCTGAGGTTGTCCAGGTCGGTGTACAGCCGAACGACGCAGAAAAACTCGATGGCAACGTCGTTGTTGCCCAGCATCGGGTCACTGAAACAAGGCCCGGTTCTGCGCGCCGCGGCTGATGAACTGACGTAGTTGACATTCAAGTACAGCGACCGACCCGCCAGAAAGCCGTCGAGTTGCGCGGCAGTGGTCTGCGGGTTCAGCAGGTCTGCGCGGCTCATCGTCTGCGGGTTGGACGGCGATGGTGGCAGGGCCTGGCGCAGGTAACCGCTGACGAGCTGGGCCTTGTCAACGACGCACGTGGTGCCCGCAGCGGTGGTCGTGCAGATCTTGGTGATGATTCCGCTGAAGTTGTTGAACACCAGCGTGACCGGATCGGCTCCGGCTGCCTGGGGCGGGTTGAACGTGCTGGTGCCATCGCTCTGCGAAACGGCACCCCGGGGAATGGCCGTGTGGCGCCCAAACGGTTGCCGTGCGGGCCCGCCATTGGGCGGCACCGCCAGCGACATCGAAAGTGCCGGCGCAATGCGCGCTGCACCGGTGAACAGCTGAACCTGTTGCGCAACATCGGCGCGGTCGGCCCACTGCACCGACACGCCCGCGGTCCTGAAGGGCGGCGAACCGTCGGGTGGGTCGATCGGCACCGTTCGCACCAGTTGATACACCGCGTTGGCACCCGCGGGGCTTACATCGATGGGGCCGATGTTGGTGATGTCGGTAAAGTCTTGTCCGGCAATCGCCGTCACGCTGGTGAAGTTGCGCCAGTTTTCGATGTCCTGCTGCGCCAGCCGCACGGCTTCAGCGCGCTGGCGGGACAGGTCGCCATTGGCCCGCAGCGTGGCCTGCACACCCACCACGGCCAGCATGCCGAGCGACATCACCACCAGCGCCAGCAGGGCCTCGATGAGGGACACACCGCGCGAAAAGAGTCGCGCCGGGCTGTGCGTACGAGCCTGGGGCTTGATCATCGGATGAAGTCTCGCCAGTCGCCTTGCAGCGGAACGAAGGAACCGCTGCTCAACCGGGTGGCGGTCACCACCGCCGGGTTGAAGATGACGGTGGGGGAAGCGGCCGCCGCGAGGTCGCCTTCGATCATGACGGCGCCGGTGATGGTGCCCGAGCCTTCCCAGTTGCCGTTGCGGGAATGGACCACGCCGAAAATGTTGACGCCCGGTGCCAGGAAGCGAACCCGCCCCGTCACCACGAGGGTGGCTGGGCCTGCCACCGCGGGGTTGGCGGGGTCGGGCAAGGAGCCCACATCGCCGGCCGTTTCCAGTGTCAGGTCGCCAGGGACCCAGATCACACGGCCCGGATTGGTTGCCACCAGCGCGCTCAGGTTTGCCCTGCAGCCGGTGTCTGGGCAATTCAATATTCGCGCTGCCGGCTGTTCGCGGTAGGTGTCGGGCAACAGCCCGAAGACCGATCCGAACACCCGGTCCCAGTTCAGCGGCACGGTCGGTGGGCCCAGCAGGTCGGCCAGCGTCAGCCCTGCAGGCACCAGCGTGGCGTCGTTGGCTGCCACCGACCGCTGGGCAGGTGTTCCCGGAACCACGGTCAAGGTGAAGCGGGCCGGGGTGACGTCGCCTGCTGCGTGAACCGTGATGCCTCCCGACTTGTTGTCCTCGTTTCGGATGTCGGCCGCGCCTGCACCCGTGGCATTGCCAAACACCGTCAATGCCGCTGCCGGCGGCGTGGTGACGGCGGCCTTCAAGGCCACCAGCGTGGAGTGCTGCGCGCGCCCTTCCGACTGCCGGGGGCGGTCTGTGAAGTCGTACAAGCAATCTTCAGACGCGCGGATGCAAGCGTTGACGTTGACCCGGACCACGCCGGGTTTCGCGCTCACGGCTGCGGGGTCGAAGAAGACGGCAAATGCCGGGTGCAAGCCCGCGGAGGTCGGTGCCGCGACGTTCGGCATCGCGTCGTCAGGGCAACTGCACGTCCATGCCGTACCCGACCAGACGCACATGGCATAACGCGGCTTCGTCGGGTCGGTGACCTGATTTCGACCGGCGACGGCACCAGTGACCGGGTCGATGCGCAGGTACCGTTGCCGGAACGACGTGGCACCGGCAGGCGCCGAAACCTCGGTGCAATCGTTTCCGATGCGGCCGCCGTTGAGCATGGCCATGGCCCATTCCACACCGGCTTCAGCGGCCTCGAAGGCCATGGTGGCGCGGTACTGGTTGACCGAGGTTCTTTGCTCGAAGATCAGGTTGCGGCTGGTGTACGCAGACACCAGTGCAATGATGAAAAACAGCATCAGCACGACCACCAGCGACGCAGCCCCGCGCTGCCGGCGGCGGCTTGCGGCGCTGGGCGCCCATGCCAGCGAAAGACTGTTCAAGGAGGGCATGGCTGCGTGGTCGAACCGTTGTTGAACACGGGCACGTTGTTGCGCACGCGGGCCACCGACTGCATGCGTCGGCGAACCAGCGGGTCCGATGCCGCTTCGGCTTCCAGCGTGATGGTGTAAGTCCGCACCAGGCTGCGGGGCCAGCACGCGGTGGTGCCGTCGGTGCAGAGCTTCGGGCATGCCACCACCTCGCTGGCGGTGTTTCCTTCGACAAACTGCAAGCGGGTGACCTTCACGGCACCCCTGTCGGTCAGTTCCTGCCAGGCGTCGTCGTCATTGCCACCCGCCAGGTTGCTGCTGATGCGGCCGTCGGCCAGTTGGAAGCCCCAGTTTTTCAACGGGCTGCCGGGCGACAGACGGGTGTCGTTCGAAGGGTTCAGGTAGTAGTCGAAGGTGATCTTGTCCTGGCCGGCGCCAAGCTCGACGCCCGTGTATTCGGGGTCGAACTCGCCCGCTTTGCTGTTGCTGACGCCAGCGACCAGGCTTTCGCTTTCGTTGATCCGCCGGGTGCCGCTTCTTCGAACCTGGCGGGTCATGATGTCCATAGCGGCCCGCATGTCCTGCTGCAGCTGTGTTTCCAGGAGCAAGCGACGGTTGTCGGTCAGCTGGTTGCCCACCAGCAGCGTGGCCGCGGCGACGATGAAAAGCCCAATCGTCACGCCCACCATCAGTTCGACCAGCGACATACCGCGCTGCGGGCGTGCGCCGTTGCGCTGCACCGCGCGGCTGCGGGCAGATGGGGTGGTCAGGGTGGGCACGCTGCTGCGTCCATGGTGGAACCGGCTGGCGTGCACATCAGCGGCCTGCCGGTCTGGATGAGCTGGATGCGGTATTTGCGCCGGCTGTCGATGGCCGGTTCTATCCACGCTTCGGGCAATGGGATGGGGCGCAGGTCGATGGGCGTCGTCACCAGGCCGCCCAGCGTGGGTTCAAAGCCGAACCGCCGATGTTCCTGCCTGACGAAGGTGAGCTGGGTCCCCAGCGAACGGGGTATGGAAACCGTCCGCAGTTCTGCGGTTTCCGTGCCATCGGCATTCGACCCTGCCGGGCAGGCCTGGCCTGGCCCGTTCAGGCAATTGCACATGAACCCCGCCGCCGAGCTCTGCGACGTGGAAATGGTGTAACAGGTCTCGGAGGCTGATTCCCTGAAGTCCAGCCGCACCGTGGACCGCCGGGAGATGGCTTCGCTGCGGGCGAACTGCAGGTCGGTCACCAACTGCGAGTTGATGGCACGCAGCCGGCGGACTTCCAAAATGCCGCGCATCGAAGGGGCCGCCAATGCGATGAGCACGCCCACCAGCCCGATCACGACCATCATCTCGATCAACGTGAAGCCCGCAAAGCTGTGCCGCGCCCGGCCAAGACCTGCCAACCGCCGTTTGCGGGTGAGCGTCATTTCGCCCAGCACTTGCCAGCGTCGGGGTCTGCCAGGGCCCAGTCGATGCTGCTGGACCCGGACCCGTACCGCAAGTTGCCGCCCGCGGAGCGCACCCCCATGACGCCGCAGGCCGTGTCCTCGGCCTGCGCGCCGGCTGCGGCGGCCAGGGCGGTGTAGCCGCTGCTGGAAATGCCGCTGACAGCCAGTGTGTAACGGCCGTGCGCCGATGTGGCCAGCGCCGTGGCGTTGGTGAACGTGGTGGCGTCGGCGGGCGAATTCAGGTTGCCATAGGTGGCGTTGTTGGCGCGAAACCGTTCCTGGGCTTGCTGCAGCGCCGTCAGCGCTGCAATGCCCTCGGCCCGCCGCGCCTTGCGCACCGAGTCCAGGTACGACGGAAATGCGACCGCCACAAGCACGCCCATGATCACGACGGCGATCAGCACCTCGACCAGCGTCATGCCGCGTGATGTCGCTGGTCGGTGCGGCTGGCGCCGCCTCAGCGGGCCTGCGGCGGGCGGGTTGTGAACAGCGCGGGGATCGAGGGATCGCGAAAGCATGGAGCCATTGTCGGCAACGTCTGGTTACCGCCAAGACCGCCCGTCGTTGCCGGGCTGCCGCCGGTCGGCAGGCCCCGTGAACAGGGGGTGGGGTGGCATTTGCGCCGGCCCGGCCTTCTTGCAGCGCTGGCAGAGGGTGGGGCACGGGTGAAGCCAGCACCGTGGCCGCGGGGCGTGCTGCGCGGCTCATGTCCCCCCTTCGTCGTCCTGCGGGCGCCGAATTTCTGCGCGACTTCGTTGCGCAGCACGCTCCACGACCACGATTCCCCGCCAGGCGTTATTCGCGCCCAGAGAGCGGTCGTCGTTTCAGCAGCGCGGATAACCTTTCACCGAGGTGGCGCTGGCAGGCGCACAGTGGCGCACGCGGCCCATCACGTTGACCACGGCGTGAACGGTGTGCGTGGCTGAGGTCTGCAGCTTCAAGGTGCCGGTGGGGGTGCTGGTTCCCAGCTGCGGGCTGAAGGTGATGGAGCGCACATTGGCCTGCAGCTTCACCGGCTGGCGCGCGCTGAAGCGCACGCTGCGCGCCACCGGCTCACCGTTGCTGCACTCGGCCCGCCCGTCGGCGGCACAGGTGCAGCTGCTGGTGTCGCCGCTGTGAACCAGGTAACAGCTGCCGTGCTCGTCTTGCAGAAAGCTCATGCGCAGGTTGCGGTTTTCGGCCACGGCGCGGCTGCGGGCGAGGTGGATGTCGGTTTCCAGCTGGGCTGCGGCGCCGTCCAGGTGGCGCTGCAGCCGGGACTGTTGGAAACCCGGTACGGCGGCCCCCAGGCTGATGGCCGCCACCACCAGCACCATCAGTGATTCAACAATGGTGACGCCACGCTGACCGCGGGTTGGGCGGGTGCCGTTGCGCTGCAGGGTGGCTGTTGCGGTGCTGGGGTTCATGTGCGGCTCCTGGAGGGGTGGTGAAGTGCTGAGCCGCACTGTAGAAAGGGCTGCGCCGGCGCGCGATCCCGCTGCGGGGGCGTTTACGGTTGTCTGTTGGGGGCCCCCGACTTCGCCACCCCCGGATGGGGGTGTGGGTGGGTGGGCCGGCGCCTGCTGGCTGCTACCGCAGCGCTGGCTGAGGCTGCCCGGCAACCGTCGGCGCGCGCAAGCCCGGGCGGCCGGGCCTCGCTTCAGATGTCGCGGATCAACTGCCTGAAGGCGTCTACGTCTTCGAACTCGCGGTACACCGACGCAAAGCGCACATAGGCCACCTTGTCGATGCGCTTCAACTCGCGCATCACCAGTTCGCCCAGCCGGGCGCTGGGCACTTCCCGCGCGCCATTGGCCAGCAGCTTTTCCTGGATGCGTTCCAGCGCCGCCTCGATCTGTTCCATGCTCACCGGGCGCTTGCGAAGTGCCAGGGTCATGCTGGCGCGCAGTTTGCTGGCGTCAAATTCCACCCGCGCGCCGTCTTTCTTCACCACGGCCGGCAGCGCGATCTCCGGCCGTTCGTAGGTGGTGAAACGCTTTTCGCACTGCACGCAGCGGCGCCGGCGGCGGATGACGTCGCCTTCATCGCTCTCCCGGGTCTCGGCAACCTGGGTTTCGGCGTGACTGCAAAAAGGGCAGCGCATCGGGTTTGGGTGCAGCGGGCGTTGCGTGCGCGCCCGCCAGGGGGTCAGCGGTAGACGGGGAAGTCGCGCGTGAGCACCGCCACCTTGGCGCGGACGGCGGCCAGGTTGTCGGCGCTGTGCGGATTGTCCAGCACGTCGGCGATCAGGTGCGCGGTCTGGCGCGCTTGTTCCAGCCCGAAGCCGCGCGTGGTCAGGGCGGGGCTGCCCAGGCGGATGCCACTGGTCACCATGGGCTTTTGCGGGTCGTTGGGAATGCCGTTCTTGTTGCAGGTCATGTGCGCCTGCCCCAGGATGGCCTCGGCTTCCTTGCCGGTCAGGTTCTTCGGGCGCAGGTCCACCAGCATCACGTGGCTTTGCGTGCCGCCACTGACGATGCGCAAACCGCGCTCGATCAGCGTGCGCGCCAGCATGTCGGCATTGGCCACCACCTGCTGTTGATACACCTTGAACTCCGGCGACAAGGCTTCCTTGAAGGCCACGGCCTTGCCCGCGATGACGTGCATCAGGGGCCCGCCCTGGATGCCCGGGAAGATGGCGCTGTTGACCTTCTTGGCGATGGCTTCGTCGTTCATCACGATGACGCCGCCGCGCGGCCCGCGCAGGCTCTTGTGCGTGGTGCTGGTCACCACGTCGGCGTGTGGCACGGGGTTGGGGTAGACGCCGGCCGCGATGAGCCCGGCGTAGTGCGCCATGTCGACCATGAAGATCGCACCAACGGCCTTGGCCACGCGGGCGAAGCGCTCGAAGTCGATGTGCAGGCTGTAGGCGCTGGCGCCCGCAATGATGAGCTTGGGCTTGTGTTCGTGCGCCAGGCGTTCCATGGCGTCGTAGTCAATGGCTTCGTTTGCGTCCAGCCCGTAGCTGACCACCTTGAACCACTTGCCGCTCATGTTCAGCGGCATGCCGTGCGTGAGGTGGCCGCCCTCGGCCAGGCTCATGCCCATGATGGTGTCGCCAGGGTTCAGCAGACCGAAGAACACCGCCTGGTTGGCTTGCGACCCTGAATTGGGCTGCACGTTGGCAAACTGGGCACCAAAGAGCTGCTTGGCGCGGTCGATGGCAAGCTGTTCGGCCACGTCCACGTTTTCACAGCCGCCGTAGTAGCGTTTGCCGGGGTAGCCCTCGGCGTACTTGTTCGTCAGCTGCGAACCCTGCGCCTGCATGACGGCTGGCGAGGTGTAGTTCTCGCTGGCGATCAGTTCGATGTGGTCTTCCTGGCGACGGTTTTCCGCCTGGATGCAGGCCCACAGCTCGGGGTCGATGTGGGCGATGGTGGACGTGGAGCGGTCAAACATGGTGAAGGCAGTCCTCTTCAGCTGAAGGGCCAACGAAGGGCAGGGCGTCGAACCGGTGGTGCAACGTGACGCGCCATCGAGGGCTGCCCAGGCGAACGGCTCATTCCGGATTGGCCCTTGCCAGATGCGGCCCGCGCTTCCCGGTGGTTGGCCCACCTCGGGGTTCAGGACCCCTATCGCCAGTTGCGCAGCGTCTGCATTTTAGCCTTCCGGCCCCATTCACCCACTTGGGTGGTGGCCACCACTGCGTGTGGGATTGTTCGCGGCGCCGGCGGCTTCAGCGGGCCAAGGCCACCTGCTCGGCCACCGCGCGCGGGGCGCTGCGCGGCTCTGCGGGCAAAGCAGTCAGCGATCGGTTGGGTGCCGGTGCCGGTGTCGGTGCCGGGTCGGCCTGTGCCGTGCCGGGCAACTCGGCTTCGAGCGCCGGCAGCGGCAGGCGCCGCGGTGTGGGGGTGGCCGGGTTGCCCGCGTTCAGCGGCACAGAGCGCCCTTCCAGCACGCCGCGCATGTGTGACTGTTCCGACATGATCTTCGACACGTAACCGCCGTCGTGTTCCAGCAGCGCCGCGCCGACATAGTGGCGCAAGCCTTCCTGGACACTGCCGCCCCGGGCGATGGACTCTTTCAGCACCTGCGCGCCGACGCGCAGATTGGTCAACGGGTCGAAGGCGGCGTAGGTGCCGCCGAAAGACTCATATTTGTCGTCGTGCACCCGTGTCAGCACCTGCATCAGCCCTTGTGCGCCCACCGGGCTTTGTGCGAAGGGGTTGAAGCGCGACTCGATGGCCATCACGGCCAGGATCAGTGTGGGTTCCAGACGCATGCGCTGGCCGGTGTCCCAGGCCTCGCGCACCAGCGCGCTGACGGGTTCCGGCGCGACGCGGTAGCGCCGGCTGATCCACTGCGCCAAGCTTGCCTGCTGGCGAGGCAGGTCATTGATGTCGGCCGCCGTGGCGCGTTCAACGGCATTGGGCTCGGCCAGCACTTCCAGTGTGTCGCTATTGGCCTGGCCGCGAACTTCGCTGCGGTCTTGCAGCCACTCGTAAGCCGAGGCTTCCAGGTTGTCACGCAGGCTGTCGTCGCCGAGGCACAGAGCCGCCAGCGCCACGGTGGTGATGCCCACGGTGGCCAGGGCGTTGTGGCCAACCACCAGCAGGCCATGGCCCACGTCTTTACCAAAAACGGCGGCTGACTGTGCCACCGCTTTGCTTGCAGCTTTCAGCCGCCGCGTGGCGGGATTCAACAGCAACAAAGGCAATCTCCGGTTCGCGCCAAGGCTGGAACAGCTGGTTGGCAAGACCGTGGTGCCACAAGGGCTGACCACGGCAATGAGGGACAGTAGCGATCTCCTTGCGGTTACCGTCCAGGCAGCGGTGCTGCGGCGGCGCTTCACTGGCGCCTCTGGTAAACCCGAATTATTAGGGTTCCTCCGCATTCTAGGAACCGCTAAATATGCAGTCAAGAATATGAAACACGTTTTTAATGTGAATTTCGCATGAAGTACAGCGATCTCCGCGACTTCATGGGCCAGCTGGAAAAGCTCGGCGAGCTGCGAAAACTGAGCGAACCGGTGTCTCCGAAGCTGGAAATGACGGCAATTGGCGACAAGATGCTGCGGGCGGGTGGGCCCGCCGTGTTGTGCCTGAAACCGATAAGCCACGACATTCCCTGTCTTATCAACCTTTTCGGCACCACCCGGCGCGTCGCTTTAGGCATGGGTGCCGAATCGGTGGCCGACTTGCGTGATGTCGGCAGGCTGCTGGCCAGTCTGAAGGAACCCGAGCCCCCCAAAGGCTTGAAAGATGCCGGCAAGCTGCTGCACATGGCCAAGGCACTGTGGGACATGAAACCAGCGGTGCAGCGCCACGCTCCCTGCCAGGAGGTGGTGACCGAGGGCGACGACATCGATCTGGCCCGCTTGCCGGTGCAGACCTGTTGGCCGGGTGATGCCGGCCCGCTGGTGACCTGGGGCCTGGTGGTCACGCGGGGGCCGCAAACCGTGGCCGCGCCACGCCTGCGCCAGAACCTGGGTATCTACCGGCAGCAGGTGATCGGGCCCCGCGAATTGATCATGCGCTGGCTGGCGCACCGGGGCGGTGCCCTGGACTTTCGCGAGTTCGCGCGTGCCAACCCGGGCCAGCCGTTCCCCATCGCCGTGGCGCTGGGTGCCGACCCGGCCACCATCCTGGGCGCGGTCACCCCCGTGCCTGACACGCTCTCGGAATACCAGTTTGCCGGCCTGCTGCGCGGGGGCCGCACCGAGGTGGTGGCCAGCGGCGTGGGTGAGGGGCCCCTCGCGCTGCAGGTTCCGGCCAGCGCGGAAATGGTGCTGGAAGGTCACATCCCGCCAGCCGCTGCCGGATTCACCGGCACATCAGCCCGCGGCGTGCCTCTGAAGGAGCTGGGCGGCTACCTGCACGCGCTGGAAGGGCCGTTTGGCGACCACACCGGCTATTACAACGAGCAGGACTGGT
>JAYSXE010000038.1:0-1961 GCA_043717565.1 Burkholderiales bacterium
TGTCTGACTTTGTCTGCGCCGGGCTCGACGCCTGCGGCTACATCTTCTGCCCCGGCGAGATGATGGCCAAGACCGACACCTGGCGCCAGCCCATGCGGCGCTGGAAGCAGTATTTCCAGCGCTGGGTGGACGAGCCCGATCCCAAGGCGCTGATGCTGACCTGCGTGTTCTTTGACCAGCGCTGCGTCCACGGCCGGGCCAGCCTGCTCGACGAACTGCGTGCCGAGGTGCTGCAGCGCACGCGCGGCAAGGGCCTGTTTCTGGCGCACTTGGTGGGCAATGCACTCAGCCGCGAGCCCCCTTTGGGCCTGTTCGGCAACATCAGCGCCAATCGCAGCGGTGAGCACCGGGGCACCGTCAACCTCAAGCACCAGGGCATCGTGCCGGTGGTGGACCTGGCGCGCGTGTACGCGCTGGCCGCTGGCCATGCCGAGGTCAACACCCATGACCGCCTGGCCATGGCCAGCCGCAGCGGCGAGATCAGCGAGCAGAGCGCCCATGACCTGCGCGACGCACTTGAACTGCTGGCCGAGGCACGCATCCAGCACCAGACCCGGCAGATCGACGCCGGCCAGCCGGCGGACAACTATCTGGTGCTGGACGAGCTGTCCAACTTCGAACGCACCGTGCTCAAGGACGCGTTCGCGGTGGTTCGCACCCTGCAGCAGGTGCTGGCACAGCGCTACCGCGGCATCTGAAGGCGGGCTATCGCGCTTCGGCGCAGCTTGCGGCGGCCCTGTCAGGCGCTGGCCTACAGCAGAGCGCGCAGACCGGCAAAAACGCGGCCGAAGATCCAGAGGTTGAAGGTGCCCAGCAGCACCACCACCGACCAGCGGTAGAGCGCCTTGGCACGCACCAGCGGCACGGGCTCGCCGGTGGAGATATGCAGCACGAAGAACAGCGCCGACGTGGCAGAGGTCAAGGCCAGCAGGATGCCGCCAATCCAGAACAAAGTCATGGCGTCCAGGCTAGCGCAGCGACCACAACTGCTGCGCGAACAAAACGAGGAAGAAAACAGCCACAAAGGCCATTGACCATTTCAAGATCAGCACGCCGCGCCGGCGCCAGACCAGGTTGCTGGTCAGCGCGTAGGCCGCGAAGCAGCCCACGCAGGCCAGTGCCAGCAGCGCAAAAAGGACACGGGAGAATTGCATGGGCGGGACGCAGCGGTGCCCGCTACCAGGCCGGCGCCAGTTCGGCAAAACCGACCGGCGCCTGGTCTGCCTGCTCAAAACTCACCTCTTCCCAGGCCGACGGACGCGACAGGAGTTCGCGCAGCAGCAGGTTGTTCAGTGCGTGGCCGCTGCGAAACGCGGTGTAGTGCGCCAGGAGCATGTGGCCGGCGTTGTACAAATCGCCGATGGCATCCAGGATCTTGTGCTTGGTGAACTCGTCGTCGTAGCGCAGGCCGTCGGCATTGAGCACGCGCACGTCGTCGACCACGATGGCGTTGTCCATGCTGCCGCCCAGCGTCAGCCCGCGCGAGCGCATCGCCTCCACGTCCTTGGTGAAGCCGAAGGTGCGGGCACGGGCGATGTCGCGCGCATAGCGGCCGCTGCCCATGTCGAAGCTGGTGCGCTGGCCGGTGGCGTTCACCGCCGGGTGGTCGAAGTCAATCTCGAAACTGAGCTTGAAGCCGTGGTAGGGCTCCAGTCGGGCCCACATCAAACGCTTGCCTTCGCCCTGGCGCAGCTCCACCGTTTCCCTGACGCGGATGAAGCGCTTGGCCGCAGGCTGCAGCACGATGCCCGCGCTTTGCAACAGGAACACGAAGCTGGCAGCCGAGCCGTCGAGGATTGGCACCTCGTCAGCGGTGATGTCGACCACCAGGTTGTCCAGCCCCAGGCCGCAGCAGGCCGACATCAGGTGCTCGATGGTCTGCACCTTGGGTGCGCCGGGGTCGCCACCAACCGAAATGGTCGAGGCCATGCGGGTGTCGCTGACCGAATCAAAACGCGCCG
>JAYSXE010000039.1:0-28213 GCA_043717565.1 Burkholderiales bacterium
GCCGCCCACCTGCTGGAAGTAGGTGAATTGCGTCACTTCCATGCCGTTCAACCAGACCTCCCAGCCCAGGCCCCAGGCGCCCAGCGTGGGGTTCTCCCAGTCGTCTTCGACAAAACGCACGTCGTTGGCCTGCAGGTCGAAGCCCAGCGCTTTCAGGCTGCCCAGGTACAGCTCCAGGATGTTTGCCGGCGCGGGCTTCAGCACCACCTGGTACTGGTAGTAGTGTTGCAGGCGGTTGGGGTTGTTGCCGTAGCGGCCGTCCTTGGGCCGGCGGCTGGGCTGCACATAGGCGGCCTTCCAGGGCTCGGGGCCCAGCGCGCGCAGGAAGGTGGCGGTGTGGCTGGTGCCGGCGCCCACTTCCATGTCGTAGGGCTGCAGCAAGGCGCAGCCCTGGGCGTCCCAGTAGCTCTGCAGTTTCAGGATGATTTGCTGGAAGGTCAGCATGGCAGCGGTGGGTGGCCCCGGTGGATGACCGCAGGGCAGAGCTTGACGGAACCTTTGAGTTTACGGGCCCGAGCCACTTCAGAGCCGGCGCCGCCGTTCAGCCCGCACGGCCAGCGCCAGCACCACCAGCACAGCCACCACCACCAGCGGCCACAGCCCGGCGCGGCCGGCCCACCAGGCAAAGGGCGTCACACCGCTGCGGCCCTGTACCCGGGCTTCCAGCACGCCCTGCGTGTGCGGCGCCAGTTGCGCCTGAACGCGGCCCAGGTGGTCCACCACCGCCGTAGCGCCGGTGTTGGTGGCCCGCACCATGGGCACCTGGAATTCCAAGGTGCGCAGGCGCGAGATGTTCAGGTGCTGTTCCACGGCCGAGGTCTGCCCGAACCAGCCGATGTTGCTGATGTTGGCCATCACCGTGGGGGCCGTGGCGGCGCTGGCAAAACGGCGGGCCAGTTCCTCTCCAAACAGGTCTTCGTAGCAGATGTTGGGCGCCACGCGCTGGCCCATCACCGGCATCGATGGCGGGTTGGGCACGCCGCGCGCGAAGTCGCCCAGCGGGATGTTCATCAGTTCGGTGAACCAGCGAAAGCCCTTGGGTATGAATTCGCCAAAGGGCACCAGGTGCGTCTTGTTGTAGCGGTAGGGCGCGCCCGCCGACAGGCCCACCACCGAATTGGTGTAACCCTGTGTCTCGTCGCCCAGCGGCACGCCCACCAGCGCGGCGCGGCCCGGAGCTGCGAAGTGCTGCTGCAGCGCCGGCCACAGGCCGGGTGCCATCTCTTCCAGCTGAAAGGGCAGCAGCGGCACCGCGGTTTCGGGGCTGATGACGAGGTCGGCCTTGCTGTCGCGCAGCTTCGTGGCCACCCAGGCCAAGGTTTCGGGCAGGTGCTGCAGCGCGAACTTTTCGTCCTGCTTCACGTTGGTCTGCAGCAGGCTGACGGTCAGTTCACCGGCAGGCTTCGTGAACATCGGCAGTGGCAAAACCCACAGGCCCAGCAGCGCCACGGCACCCAGCACCAGCGACAGCCCGCGCCAGCGGGCGCGCGGCCCCAGCGCCCGGGCCGGCACCACCGCCGCGGCTGCCGCTGCTGCCAGTGCGGCCCCGGCAGCACCCATGCCGTAGACACCCAGCCACGGCGCCAACGCCGCCAGCGGCCCGTCCAGCTGCGAATAGCCCAGCGCCAGCCACGGAAAGCCGGTGAAGATGATGCCGCGGCACCACTCGGCAAGCAGCCACAGGCAGGCCCACAGCAGCAGGTCGGATGCCGCCCCACGCCGCCAGCGCGCATAGCCCGCGGCCGCAGCGGCCACATACAGCGACAGCGCCGCCGACAGCAGCACCACGGCAGCACCCGCCAGCGGCGCCGGCAGGCCGCCATAGCGGTGCATGCTGATGAACAGCCACCACACCCCGGCCACCAGCCAGCCGGTGCCAAAGGCCCAGCCCCAGGCGGCGGCCTGCGCCGGCGTGGCGCGGTTCAGCGCCGCCACCAGCACCGCCATGGTCAGCAGCGGCAGCGGCCAGGCGGTCGTGTGCACATAAGCCAGCGTCTGCAGCGCGCCCAGCGCCGCCGCCAGCGCCACGCCCATCACCACGCGAAGCGGTGGGCCGTTCAACGGCTGCGCATTCAGCGCGGTGCCCAGAAAAGCCCGGTGCGCCGGCGCGCACGAGCCCGAGCCGAAGGCGGCACCAAGCCCGCGGGGCCCATCAGTCGAGGTCGGCGTCCAGCGCCGCCTGTGGCGTGGTGTCGCGCACCACGCGGAACCAGCGCACGGCGCCACCACGCGTGATCATCACCGTGAACACCAGGCCACCCAGCTTCACCGCTTCGCCGCGGCGCGGCACGCGGCCCAGCTCGTGCGCCAGCAGGCCGCCAATGGTTTCGAAGTCGTCTTCTGAAAACCGGGTG
This sequence comes from Burkholderiales bacterium, assembly GCA_043717565.1. Classification (GTDB taxonomy): domain Bacteria; phylum Pseudomonadota; class Gammaproteobacteria; order Burkholderiales; family Burkholderiaceae_C; genus Rubrivivax. The sequence continues at coordinate 2,355 of JAYSXE010000039.1, forward strand.
GCGAAGGCTTCGTTCACCGCGACGATGGACACATCACCGGCCACGCGCTGGCTGCCGTCGGCCAGCGTGTAGATGCCGTTTTCCTGTTCCTGTTCGTCGAATTCGTCTTCGATCTCGCCGACGATCTCTTCCAGCACGTCTTCGATGGTGATCAGCCCGGCAGTGTTGCCGAACTCGTCGATGACGATGGCCAGGTGGTTGCGGTTGGACCTGAAGTCGCGCAGCAATTCGTTGAGCCGCTTGCTTTCGGGCACGAACACGGCGGGGCGCAGTAGCGTGCGCAGGTTCAGGTCGGGTGACCGCTGCAGCTTCAGCAGGTCCTTGGCCATCAGGATGCCAATGATGTTTTCGTGTTTGTCCTCGAACACCGGAAAGCGCGAATGCGCGGTGTCGATCACCTGGCCCAGCAGCGTGTCGTAGTCGGCCGCGATGTCCAGCAGGTCCATGCGCGTGGCTGGCACCATCACGTCGCCAGCCGTCATGTCGGCCATGCGCAGCACGCCTTCCAGCATCAGCCGCGACTCGGGTTCTATCAGCTCGCGCAACTCGGCGTCGGCCAGCGTGCGTATCAGTTCGGCCTTGCTGTCAGGCCCCGGTGAGATGAATTCCACCAGGCGCTCGAAAAGGCTTCGGCGGTCGACGGCGGGGCCCGGCGCAGCGCGCGCGGGCCGGTGAGACGCAGGTTCGGACACGTTGGCTGTGCCGGCAGTGAATGGGCGACAAGAATAACCGAGCCGCCCCAGACAGCGCGCAAACGGCGACAATCACGCCCCTTCAGGCCCGCCTGGCTGCCAGCGGCCTGCAACCCGACGTCGGCGCGGCCCCGCCACCCGGCCCCAGGGGCTTCCGGCCCATTCAGCCCCTACAGCAGAACACCAGCATGTCCACGACCTCCTTGCGCAACCTCACCGCCCCCGTCGCCGCGATGGCGGCGGTGATCGTCCTTTCCAACGTGCTGGTGCAGCACCCCATCAACGAGTGGCTGACCTGGGGCGCCTTCAGCTACCCGCTGGTGTTTCTGGTCAGTGACCTGACCAACCGCGCGCTGGGCCCGCATGCCGCACGCCGCGTGGCCTGGGCCGGGTTTGCGGTGGCGGTGCTGGTTTCGCTGCTGCTGGCGCCTTGGCGCATCGCGGTGGCCTCCGGTACGGCGTTCCTGATTTCGCAACTGATGGACGTGGCGGTCTTCAACCGGTGGCGCCAGCAGAGTTGGTGGAAGGCCCCATTGATCGGTTCACTGGTGGCCAGCACGGTGGACACCGCGGTTTTCTTTTTCCTTGCATTTGCCGGTTCCGACCTGAACTGGTTCACGCTGGCTGCAGGTGACCTGGCCGTCAAGGCCTTGATGGCCACGCTGCTGCTGGCACCCTACCGCGCGCTGCTGCCGCGCCTTCAAACCTGGGCTGCCCCATGACCTCTGCTGCACCAACCACCCAAACCGCCGCCCCTGCCCAGGGCAGCGGCGGCCTCATTCCCGCTACCATCCTGACCGGCTTCCTGGGCGCGGGCAAGACCACCCTGCTCAAGCGCGTGCTGTCAGAAGCACACGGCCAGAAGATTGCCGTCATCGAAAACGAATTCGGTGAAGAGAACATCGACAACGAGATCCTGGTGTCGGACACCAGCGAGCAGATCATCCAGATGAACAACGGCTGCGTGTGCTGCAGCATCCGCGAAGACCTGCGCACCACGCTGGCCGAACTGGCCGACAAGCGCCGCAAGGGCGAGCTGCACTTCGACCGCGTGGTGATCGAGACCACTGGCGTGGCCGACCCCGGCCCGGTGGCGCAGACCTTCTTCATGGACGACGAGATCGCCGAGAGCTACCTGCTGGACAGCGTGCTGACGCTGGTGGACGCCAAGCACGCCGAAGCCACGCTGAACGAGCGCCAGGAAGCGCGCCGCCAGATCGGCTTTGCCGACCAGATCTTCATCAGCAAGAGCGACCTGGTGTCCGAGGCCGATGTGCAGGCGCTGATGCACCGCATCAAGCACATGAACCCGCGCGCGCCCCAGCGCAAGGTGCATTTCGGTGAAGTGCCAATCGCCGAGGTGTTCGACCTGAAGGGCTTCAACCTGAATGCCAAGCTGGAAGTGGACCCCGAGTTCCTGACCATCGATGGCAGCCATGGCCATAACCATCACCACGGCGACGACCATGTGCACGACGAGCACTGCGACCACCCACACCACCACGCCCATGACGACGATGTGAAGTCCTTCGTCTTCCGCAGCAGGAAGGCCTTCAACCCGGCCAAGCTGGAAGACTTCCTGGGCGCCATCGTGCAGGTGTACGGCCCCAAGCTGCTGCGCTACAAGGGTGTGCTGCACATGAAGGGCAGCGACCGCAAGGTGATCTTCCAGGGCGTCCACCAGCTCATGGGCAGCGACCTGGGGCCCAAGTGGGCCGCCGGTGAAGAAAAAGGCAGCAAGATGGTGTTCATCGGCATCGACCTGCCCAAAGAGATCCTTTTGCAGGGCCTGGAGCAGTGTCTGGTGTGACCGCGCAGTGGGGCTTGCAGCGGGCTGAACCGGCCCGCGGCCGGCTGCCGGCAACTGGAAACGGGTTTCACAAAAAATCACACAAGGGCGTGGCTACAATCCGCGCGCCTTTGACGGTGTGCCATGTCGGCCGACCGGTGTGCAAGGGCCCGCCCGACCAACGGGCCGCTTCAACTACGCCACCAACCTGGGCTTGGCATCACCGGTTCCGAACCTGCAAAGACCTCGGGGCCCGAAGTCAGGCCCGCCGTTTTAAACCCGTGTTCCCCAACCGGGGAGGAGGTCTTCAGTGAGCAAGCCATCGGCCAAGCCTGCGGTCGCAAAAAAGGTGCCTCCGGCAAAGACTGCAAAAACCGTTTCGGCCCCGTCCGCCAAGCCGGCGTCCGGCAAGCAGCCCGCGGCCAAGCCCAGCAGCAAACAGGCTGGCAGATCCGACGGTAAAAATGCCGTGAAAGCCGCAGTCAAGCCGGCAACCAAGCCAGCCACCAAGCCCGTGGCCAAACCCGTCGCCAAACCCGCCATCAAGCCTGTCGCCAAACCGGTCGCCAGGCAGCCAGCCCAGCCCGTCAGCAAGCCCGCTGCACAGCGGGCGAAAATGCCGGCTGCGGCTGCAAAGAAACCGACTCCTTCGGCGGCGAAACCCGCTGCCAGCCCCGCAGCCGAACCGGCTGCCAAGCCCAAGACCGCCATCAAAGCCCCTGTGAATTCCAAACCCGCCGCAGCCCAAGCTGCAGTTGCACCCGTTTCGGCCGATAACCAGCCAGTAGCGAAGTCAACCCCCACCGCCAAAGCCGCCCCCAAATCGGCCAAGGCCGCACCACCCGCGGCCAGTGCGGCAGCACCCAGCCCGGCGCCGGTGGTTGCTGCACCACCGCCCGCAACCCGGTCCAGCTCCAAGTCCAAGACGCCGCCCGCAGCCATGGTTCAGCCCATACCCGCGCCGCTCCCGATCAACAACCGGTTCACCGACCGATTTGCGCCTGCCGCAAAGCCCACTTCACGCCCCATGTCAGAGACGGCCGAATTTGCCAAGCCCGCCCAGAAGATCGACCCCAAACTCGCCAACGCCTGGAAGACCAAGGCCGGGCGCGAGCTGACCGAGGCAGAGCTGCTGGCCATGCCCGAGTCGGAGTACATGAAAGAGAAGCAACTCGACTTCTTCCGCGCCAGGCTGCAGCAGCACCGCGACGATCTGCTGTCCAACGCTGGCGAGACCACCGAGCACCTGCGTGAAGACACCACCATCGTGCCCGACCCGGCCGACCGCGCCACCATCGAAGAAGAGCATGCGCTGGAGCTGCGCACGCGCGACCGCGAGCGCAAGCTGCTGAAAAAGGTGGCCCAGGCCATCGCGCTGCTGGACACTGGCGAATACGGCTACTGCGACGAAACCGGCGAACCCATCGGGCTGCCGCGCCTGCTGGCCCGGCCCACCGCCACGCTGTCGCTGGAAGCCCAGCAGCGGCGCGAGCTCAAGCAGAAGATGTTTGGCAACTGATCCAACAAATGCCTGTCGCGGGCTGACCCAAGGGTCGGGCTGAAGGCTGGGACGCGGTTTACCATTCCGGTCATGGCCGAAAACGAGAGTTTTTTCAAGAAAGTGGTGAGGTTCGTTGCGAACCCCGCCACCGAATGGAACGACCTCAGCACGCGGCCTGAAGACAACAAGGAACTGGAGCTCGAGAAGTCCGAGCTCAAGGCCATGATCGAACGCAAGCGGCGCAACGATTTCGTGCGCAAACGCGAGTTCGACATGTTGCGCCGGGTGCGCCGCGAAGGCCTGTCGCCCGATCAGCTGGCGGCACTGGGCACCTCGTCGCGCCTGGACGATTCGGAACCACGTTCGCCCGAAGGCCCGTTCGCCAGCCCCACCGGCGTGAAGGCCAAGATCGACGAGATCGAACAGCAGATGGTGGGCGAGCCCGGTTTCAGCGGGCAGCGCGGCCGGCCTTCGCCCAACCACGGCACGCCCGCCAGCGGCTACGGCGCCGCGCCGTTGGCTCCCACGCGGCCCGGCGTGCTGGGTCGCGAAACGTCTGCAGCCAGCACCAACGCAGCACCCCGCTTGCCCAGCCTGGAGGGCGATTCCGAACTCCGGCCCGCGGTGCCGCCGCTGCTGGAACGCAAGGTCAAACCGCCCGCAGCGCCCGCGACCGGCCCGGTGCAAATCGGCGCCGGGCTGGCCCCGATGGCACCGATGGCGACCATTTCCTTCGACAACGCCCGCCTCGGCGCCGTCGACACCAGCGGCAGGGCCGGTGGCGCCGCCGCGGTCGAAGTGAGCGAGGTGGTGCACGACCCCGAGCTCGACGAGGCCGTCATTTCCTTCGCCAATGCCGACTTCCACACCTGTGAGGAGTCGCTGCGCCGCATCACCAACATCAGCGGCGCGCGCAGCCAGCATGCGGAAACCTGGCTGGTGCTGTTCGACCTGTACCGCGCCACCGGCCAGCACCAGAGTTTCGAGAGCCTGGCGCTGGACTACGCGCAGCACTTCGGCTGGTCGGCGCCGCAGTGGTATTCGCTGCCGCACATGGTGGCCGAAGCGGTGGCCGGCGACGACGCGCAGATCAGCAGCCGTTTTTCTGCCGCTGACAGCGCCGGCGTGGGCTGGGTGTGCCCGCAGGTGCTGGACATCGAAGCCGTGGCTCGGCTGCGCTCGCAGACGCTGCAAATGCCCCTGCCCTGGGTGCTGGACTGGAGCGCCTTGCAGACCGTGGACCCTGAAGCCGCGATGCAGCTGTCGACGCTGCTGCGGTTGTGGGCGGGGCAATCGTTGGAAATGCGCTGGAACAGCGGCGAGCGCCTGCTGAAGGTGCTGCAGGAATCCGCGCCCACGGGCATGAAGGATGCCGACCCGGTGTTCTGGCTGACGCGCATGGACGCGCTGCGCCTCGTCAACCGGCCCGACCAGTTCGATGAAGCGGCCATCGACTACTGCATCACCTACGAAGTCAGCCCACCTTCGTGGGAAGCCACGCGCTGCAAGGTGCAGGTGCAGGAAGACGGCCAGACCACGCGGTCGCCCAACATGTCGGCTGTCAGCGAGATCACCAGCACTTTCATGGAAAGTGCGCTGATCGAAGACGCCATCACCGGCATCGAGACGGCCAAGGTCGAGCTGTCCGGCCAGCTGGTGGGCGACATCAGCGGCACCCTGTCGAAGATGGAAGCAGCGCTGGGCAAGGCGCAGGTGGTCAGCGTGTCCTGCCTGCGGCTCATCCGCGTGGACTTCATCGCTGCGGGCGACCTGCTGAACTGGGTACTGGTACGGCGCCAGGAAAACCGCGCCGTGCACCTGGTGGACACGCACCGCCTGGTGGCGCTGTTCTTCGGCGCCATGGGCATCAACGAGCACGCCAAGGTGCAGGTGCGCAAGGTCTGAAGGGCACACACAGCAGCATGGACAGTTACCACGGCACCACCATTCTCAGCGTGCGGCGCGGGGCCCACGTGGCACTGGGCGGCGACGGCCAGGTGACGCTGGGGCACATCATCGTCAAGTCCAGCGCGCGCAAGGTGCGCCGGCTCTACCGTGACCAGGTGCTGGCCGGCTTTGCTGGCGCCACGGCCGACGCCTTCACGCTGTTTGAGCGCTTCGAAGCCAAGCTGGAAAAGCACCAGGGCCACCTGCAGCGCGCCGCCATCGAGCTGACCAAGGACTGGCGCACCGACCGCGTGCTGCGCCGGCTGGAAGCCATGCTGGCGGTGGCCGACGCCAGTGCTTCGCTGATCATCACCGGCAACGGCGACGTGCTGGAACCCGAACGCGGCATCGTCGCCATCGGCTCCGGCGGCGCCTACGCGCAGGCTGCGGCCAGCGCGCTGCTGCAGCACACCGACATGGCGCCGGCCGACATCGTCAAGCGCTCGCTGGAAATTGCCGGCGACCTGTGCATCTACACCAACCAGAACCACATCATCGAGACACTGGGTTGAACAAGGCTGCTTCCATGTCGATGACGCCGCAGGAAATCGTCAGCGAACTCGACCGTCACATCGTGGGCCAGCAGGCTGCCAAGCGCGCCGTGGCCATTGCGCTGCGCAACCGCTGGCGGCGCCAGCAGGTGGACGAAAAACTGCGCGGCGAGATCACGCCGAAGAACATCCTGATGATCGGCCCCACCGGCGTGGGCAAGACCGAGATCGCGCGCCGCCTGGCGCGCCTGGCCGACGCGCCTTTCATCAAGGTGGAAGCCACCAAGTTCACCGAAGTGGGTTACGTGGGCCGCGACGTCGACACCATCGTGCGCGACCTGATGGAAGTGGCGGTGAAGCAGGAACGCGAACGCCTGATGCGCAGCAAGCGCGCCGCCGCACAAGACGCCGCCGAAGAACGCGTGCTGGACGTGCTGGTGTCACCGGCGCGCAGCAGCAGCATGGGCTTTGGCGTTGAACAGCCGCCCGCGCCCGAGAACACCGCGCGCCAGGTGATGCGCAAGCGCCTGCGCGAAGGCACGCTTGACGACAAGGACATCGACATCGACCTGGCCGAGCCCAAGGCCACGCTGGAAGTGCTGGGGCCCGCCGGCATGAACGGCATGCCCGGCATGGAAGAGATGGCCGAGCAGCTGAAGGGCCTGTTTGCGCAGGCCAGCGCCGGCAAGCGCAAGACCCGCCGCATGAGCATCGGCCAGGCGCTGCCGCTGTTGGTGGACGAAGAAGCCAGCAAGCTGCTGAACGAAGACGAGGTGCGCGCTGCAGCCGTGGCCAACGCCGAAGGCAACGGCATCGTCTTCATCGACGAGATCGACAAGGTGGCGTCGCGCGGCGGCGAACACGGCGGCGCCGAGGTTTCGCGCCAGGGCGTGCAGCGCGACCTGCTGCCGCTGGTGGAAGGCACGTCGGTCAGCACCAAGTACGGTGTCGTGAAGACCGACCACATGCTGTTCATCGCCAGCGGCGCGTTCCATCTGGCCAAGCCCAGCGACCTGATCCCCGAACTGCAGGGCCGCTTCCCCATCCGTGTGGAATTGTCTTCACTCAGCGTGGACGACTTCGAAGCCATCCTCAGCAGCACGCACGCCAGCCTGGTGAAACAGTACCAGGCACTGCTGGCCACCGAGGGTGTGACGCTTGAAATCACCCCTGAAGGTGTGCGCACGCTGGCGCAGACGGCTTTCGACGTCAACGAACGCACCGAAAACATCGGCGCTCGCCGGCTGGCCACGGTGATGGAACGGCTGCTGGACGAGTTGAGCTTCGACGCCCCCAACCGCAGCGGCCAAACCGTGGTGCTGGGCGCCGAGGACGTGAACGCGCGGCTGGGCGAACTGGCGAAGAACGAAGACCTGTCGCGCTACATCCTGTAGCTACGGGCTTTTCGGCGGCAGCGCGCCGGTTGCAGCCGGCGGGGCAGCCGCAGCTCCGGGCACGCTGATGGTGATGCCGCGCTTGCGAAGCTCGGTCACCAACAAGCCGCATTGCCGTTGCCGGCGTCGGCCATGCGCTGTGTGTCGGCCGCCAGCGCGTCCAGCGACTGCCGCAACTTGCCCGCGTTGTCCACCGTCTGTTGCTGCGACACATGCGCCGCCAGCAAAGACTGCCGCTGCTGGTAGGCGTCAAACAGCTGCGCGCCGAACCAGCCCGCCGCGGCGCAGTGCCAACACGGTGTCGATGGCCTGCCCGGGGTGGGCAGCGGGCACGGCCGGGTCGGCGCCGCTGGCCACCGCGCGCAGCAGGTTGGCCCATTCAGCCCGCACCACCGGCAACTTGGCATGCTCGCCCAGGCTTTCGGCCCAACGCGCCACACCCCGGGCATGACGCGCCCGCAGCCGGGCCACACCGGCGGGCCCGGCCTGCAGGAACACGAATTCGAGCATTGGTTCGAACACGGCGTACCGGCTGGCGCCCTGGGCGTCGTGGCGCACATAGGCCACGCTGGCTGCCACCAGGTTGTCGACGCGTGCAGCCGTCTGGTGCCCGTTCAGCCCTGCCAGCTGTGACAACAGTGCCAGGCTGGCGCCACCGTCGCAGGCCGCCAGGTCGGACAGCAGCGCCTGTTCATCTTGCAGCAGCTGCTGCCAGCTCCATTGCAGCACCGTCAGCATCGAAGCGTGGCGCGCGTCGTCGGGCGCCCTTGCCCCTGCACGCGCCAGCAAGGCCAGCGCGCCATGCCCGGCGGCGGGCTGCGCCGGCGCCAGCATCGCGCACAGCCCGTTCAGGCCCAGGCTGCGCAGCCGGGCTGCGGCCAGTTCTATGGCCAGCGGCAGGCCATGCAGGGCCCGCACCAGGTCGGATACTTGCGTGTGGTTGGCCTCGGTCACAGCAAAGTCGGCCCGGGCGGCACGGGCACGGTCGGCGAACAGCGCCAGCGCCGGGTTCATCAACTGCTCCGCAAAGCTGGCGCCGGGCGCGGGCGGTGGCAGCGCGGGCAGCACCTGTTCGGTCTCGCCGTCCAGGCCCAGCACCCGCCGCGACGTGACCAGCAGGTGCAACGCCGGCAGGTCTGACAGCCAGCGCGCCACGTCGTCGCGGCCGGCTTCCACCAGCTGTTCGAAGTTGTCCAGCACCAGCAGCACGCGCCGGCCGGCCAGGCTGCCGGCCACGCGCAACGCGGGCTCGGTGCTTTCGGCGCCGCCTTGGGGTTGCAGCACACGCAACAGCGTTTCGAGCATCTGGGGGCGGTTGCTGCACGAAGCCAGCGGCGCAAACAGCACCAGATCAAACGCCGGCCCACGGTGTGCCGGGCTGCCCGGGTGGCCCAAGGGGACGTCACCGCGCTGCGCCAGGGACCGCGCCACTTCCACGGCCAGCCGAGTCTTGCCGGCACCGCCGGGGCCGCGCAGCAGCACCAGGCGGTGGTTCAGCACCAGCGCGGCCAGCGCGGCCCCTTCGGCTTCAAAGCCGATCAAGCGTGTCAGGTAACGCGGCAGGCGGGCATCGGTGGGCGTGGGCTTCGCAGCAGGCGCCGTGTGCGGGGGCGGCGGCGCTGCGCCCGCGGCCGCAGCGGCTGCCAGTGCGCGTTCAGCGCGGTGGGCCAACTGTGAACGCGCTTCCAGCACCCATTCGTCGAAATGGCCGGGCAGCAGGTCGCCTTGGTAGAGGCGCGCGGCTTCCGCCCAGTCTGACCGCAGCACGGCCTGGTTGAAGCGGTGGACATCGCTGCCCAGCGCCCCGGGCGCCAGCCAGACGGCGCGGCGGTCGGCCACCAGCAGGTTCGGGAGCGCGCGGGGTTGCCGGTCTGCAGGCGCTGCAACCCCGGTAGCGCTGTCGGCCGCATGCGGGGTTTCGAGCAGCGCGCGCAACACCGACAGCGCCTGCCGCAGCCGGTTGCGGCCCACCTGGGGGTCGGCGTCGGGCCACAGCAGTTCGGTCAGTTCCTCGCGCGGGTGCTGCTGTTGCGGCGCCAGGGCCAGCCGGGCCAGCAGCAGCGTCACGGCGCGCGTGGGCAGCCGCACCGGCAGGCCGGCTGCGTCCAGCAGTTCAACGGCCCCCAGCAAGCGAATCTGCCAGCCCGGGGCCACGGGGCCTTCAGGGCGGTGCTGGGCGGATGCGGCGTCGCTTGTCACAGCCCATTTTCACGCCGCAAACCCGGGGCGTCACGCCCTGCGCACGGGCGATGGCCCACGCCGGAACCCGCCGCCGTGGCGTGTTGCACGCTGCGGCCGGCGCGCGCCGCGGGTGCGCATAATGGGTTGCACCGGCCCGGGCGGCGAATCAAGCCGTGGCGGCTGCCGTTCACCCAGCAGCCTCTGCACCCGGCCCGCCCGAAACACCGGCCCGGCCGCCGTGCCCAGCGCCCCACCCGAGCATCCATCACCATGCCTGCATTGCCCCTCTTCACCGCCCCTGCCCGCTTCGACAGCCCCGAGGCCGCGCTGGCCCAGGTGCAGACCATCTACAAGAACAGCACCGAGCACCTGCGCCATTCGCTGCAGCGCTTCGTGGCCGGTGAATCGATGGGCCGGGTGCGGGCCTTCTACCCTTTCGTGCGCATTGCCACCAGCACCGTGGCGCGGGCCGACTCGCGCCTGAGCTACGGCTTTGTGGCCGGCCCCGGCACCTACGAAACCACGCTGACGCGCCCCGACCTCTTCGCCGGCTACTACGCGGAACAGTTCCGCCTGCTGCTGAAGAACCACGGCGTCAGCCTGGAAGTGGGCACCAGTTCGTCGCCAATACCGGTGCATTTCTCGCTGGCCGAGAACGACCACCTGGAAGGCAGCATGCCGCCCGAACGCCGGCTGCTGCTGCGCGACCTGTTCGACCTGCCCGACCTGGCGGCGATGGACGACAGCATCGCCAACGGCACCCACTTCACCGAGCGTGGCTCGCCCGAGCCGCTGGCGCTGTTCAACGCGCCGCGGGTGGACTATTCACTGCACCGCCTGCGCCATTACACCGGCACCGCGCCCGAGCACTTCCAGAACTTCGTGCTGTTCACCAACTACCAGTTCTATATCGACGAATTCATCAAGCTCGGGCACGCGCAGATGGCCGACCCGGCGGGCGACTACGACGCCTTCGTCGAGCCGGGCAATGTCGTCACGCGCCGCAGCGGCCACGCCGCGCAGCCGGGCGACGACCTGGGCGCACCGCCGCCGCGCCTGCCGCAGATGCCGGCCTACCACCTGGTGCGGCCAGGCAGCAGCGGCATCACCATGGTCAACATCGGTGTCGGCCCGGCCAACGCCAAGACCATCACCGACCATGTGGCCGTGCTGCGCCCCCATGCGTGGTTGATGCTGGGCCACTGCGCCGGCTTGCGCAACAGCCAGCAGCTGGGCGACTACGTGCTGGCCCACGCCTACATGCGCGAAGACCATGTGCTGGACGAAGAGCTGCCGCTGTGGGTGCCCATTCCCGCGCTGGCCGAGGTGCAGGTGGCGCTGGAACAGGCCGTGGCCGAGGTGACGCAACTGGAAGGTTACGAGCTGAAGAAGGTGCTGCGCACCGGCACCGTGGCCAGCACCGACAACCGCAACTGGGAACTGCTGCCCAACGCCGGCCCCGAGCGCCGTTTCAGCCAGAGCCGCGCCGTGGCGCTGGACATGGAAAGCGCCACCATCGCCGCCAACGGCTTCCGTTTCCGCGTGCCCTACGGCACGCTGCTGTGCGTCAGCGACAAGCCGCTGCACGGTGAAATCAAGCTGCCCGGCATGGCCAACACCTTCTACCGCGAACGCGTCGACCAACACCTGCGCATCGGCATGCGGGCCGTGGAACTGCTGCGCGCCGAACGCCCCGGCAGCCTGCACAGCCGCAAGCTGCGCAGCTTTGCCGAGGTGGCGTTTCAGTAACGCGCCGGCGGGGCCTGGCCCGCCATCACGGCCGCCGCGCAGCTGGCAGAAGCAGCGGCCGCATCAGCCACAAGCCCAACGCCGGGCCCAGCGCCAGCCAGGGCAGCAGTTGCGCCAACGGCAGGCTGCCCGCGGCGCGCACAAACAGCTCCACACTGAAGGCCGAGATGGCAAAGCCGATGCTGTTGACCAGCGTCAGCACGCTGCCCACCGCCGCGGGTGGCGCAAACGACGCCGTCAAGGCGCTGAACTGCGGCGAGTCGCCCGCCACGGTGATGCCCCACAACAGCAGCCAGGCCATGAACAGCGGCACCGACGCCTGCAGCATGAAAGGCGCCGCCAGGCAGCACAGGCCGCTGCAGGCCAGCTGAACGGCCGCCACCCGCGCGCCGCCCCAGTGCCGCGCCAACAGGCCGCCGCCGATGCAGCCAAGAGCACCTGCAGCCAGCACCAGAAAGGCCGCCCACGACACGGCCACGCTGTCGGCCAGGCGCGTGGCCAGGATCACCGGCACCAGCACCCACACCGTGTACAGCTCCCACATGTGCCCGAAGTAGCCACCGGCCGAAGCGCGCACGCGGTCATCGCGCCACAAGCTGGCCAGGGCGTTCAACTGCAGCCCGGCTGCAGGCGCTGCACGGCGCGGTGGCTCGGGCACCAGCCACAGCACCATCAGGCCCGCGGCGGCGCACAGTGCAGCAATCGTCCAGAACACGGCTGCGGTGGCCGAGCCGCCGGCGCCCGCCAGATCCACCCCCAAGGCGCGCAGCGCATGGGCACTGGCGCTGCCCAGCACCAGCGCGCCCACCAGCCAGCCCAGCGCGGTGCCCAGGCCTTGTGGGAACCATTGCGCCGCCAGCTTCATGCCCACCGGGTAGATGCCGGCCAGACACAGGCCCGTCAGCGCGCGCCAGAACATCAAGGCCGGCAACGAGGCACTGGCCGCCGATGCCGCCAACGTGCACAGCGCAGCGCCACAGGCACAGCTGAAGAACACCCAGCGCGCAGAGAAGCGGTCGGCCACCGCCAGCAGCGCAAACAGCAGTGTGCCGGCCACAAACCCCAGCTGCAGCGCCGCGCTCAGCGTGCCCAGGGCCTGAGCCTCCCAGCCGGCCAGGCGCTGCAGGTCGGGCATCACCGCGTTCACGGCAAACCACGGGGAGGTGCCCAGCAGCTGCGCCAGCACGATGACCGGCAGCACCTGTCGGGGCGCGCGGGGGTGGGCTGCGGGTGTGGGGGTGGGCATGGGGCGGATCTTCGGGCAGACAAGGCGGAAGCGGCAGGAGGCCGACGTTAAGGCAAGGCCCAGCGGCGCAGTACGCCCACCTTGTGCGCCCGTGCGCAATGGCTTACCCTGAAAGAGGCCCTTTGGTTTCACAACCCCCTTACCCGCCGCGCCGTGCAAGCAGTGGGTGCCGCGGAAGGCTGCGACCCCGCTACTGAACCGGGCGGCATGAAGGAGTACCTCCATGTCAAGCCCACCGCTGTCCGGTGCTGGCGCCATTGGCGTCGCCGGCATCCGGACGATCGCGTTTGTTGGTGCGGCAGCCGCCGGCAAGACCACCCTGGCCGAAGCGCTGCTGGCCCAAAGCGGCGCCATCGGGGCAGCCGGCAGCGTCGAGCGCGGCAGCACCGTCAGCGACCACGATGTGCTGGAACGCCGCATGCAGCACTCGCTGAACGCCGCCTTGCTGCACCTGCACCACGGCGGCTGCCGCATCCACCTGATCGACACCCCCGGGGCCACCGACTTCCTGGGCCAGAGCCTGCCGGCACTGGAAGCCGTGGAGACGGCGGCGGTGGTCATCAACGCTGCGGTGGGCATCGAACCGATGGCCGTGCGCATGATGAATCACGCGGCCGAGCGCCACCTGGACCGGCTGATCATCGTCAACCGCATCGACGCCGCGCCCGAAAAGCTGGCTGCGCTGCTGGCCCAGATCCAGGACACCTTCGGCAAGGAATGCCTGCCCATCAACCTGCCCGACGCCAACGCCAGCCAGGTGGTGGACTGCTTCTTCAACCGCGAAGGCCACAGCGACTTCGGCAGCGTCGACGCCGCGCACCGCGCGCTGGTTGAACAGGTGGTGGAGGTGGACAGCGAACTGGTCGAGCGCTACCTGAACGACGGCGATGTCGACGCAACCGAGCTGCACGCGCCGCTGGAACAGGCGCTGCGCGAGGGTCACCTGATTCCCGTCTGCTTTGTGTCGGCACGCAGCGGTGCCGGCGTGGCCGAGCTGCTGGACATCATCGTCAAGCTGCTGCCCAATCCGCTGGAAGCCAACCCGCCCGACTTCATCAATGGCGAGGGTGCAAGCGGCAAGCCGATGCGCGCCGTGCCCGACCCCGCGCTGCATGTGCTGGCGCATGTCTTCAAGGTGGTGAACGACCCCTTCGTCGGCCGCATGGGCCTGCTGCGTGTGCACCAGGGCAGCATCGCGCCGGGCAGCGCACTCTTCATCGGCCATGCGCGCAAGCCTTTCAAGGTGACGCACCTGTTCATGATGCAGGGCAAGCAGACGGTGGAGGTGCAGCGCGCGCTGCCGGGCGACATTGTGGCCGTGGCCAAAGTGGCAGACATCCACTTCGACGCCGTGCTGCACGACGCGGCCGAAGACGAGCACATCCACCTGCTGCCGCTGCCCTTCCCGAAGCCCGTGCACGGACTGGCCATCGAACCCAGGCGCCACGGCGACGAACAGCGCATGTGGGAAATGGTCAGCAAGCTGGTCGATGAAGACCCCTGCCTGCGGCTGGAACATGTGGCCGCCACCAACGAAACCATCCTGTACGGCCTGGGCGACCTGCACCTGCGGGTGCTGCTGGAGCGGCTGCGCGAAGTCCACAAGTTCGAGCTGAACACGCGGCCGCCGCGCATCGCCTACCGCGAGACCGTGACGGCACCGGCACCGGGCCACCACCGGCACAAGAAACAAAGCGGCGGTGCGGGGCAGTTTGGCGAGGTGTTCCTGCGCGTCATGCCTTTGCCGCGCGGTGCGGGTTTTGAATTTGTCGATGCCGTCAAGGGCGGCACCATTCCCGGCCAGTTCATGCCAGCGGTGGAAAAAGGAGTGCGCGAGGTGCTGGCCACCGGCGCCATCTCGGGCCACCCGGTGGTGGACGTGCGGGTGGAGGTGTACGACGGCAAACACCACAGCGTGGACAGCAAGGAAATCGCCTTCGTCACGGCCGGCCGCAAGGCTTTTCTGGCCGCGCTGCGCGAGGCGCGGCCCATCGTGCTGGAGCCCATCGTCGACATCGAAATCAGCGGGCCCGAGCCCACGGTGGGCGACATCACGGGCGACCTGAGCAGCCGGCGTGGCGTGATCAGCAGCACCGCGCCCAGCACTGCCGGCAACGGCGCCGCACAGGCCGTGGCGCGCACGATGGTGGTGCGCGGCCAGGCACCCTTGTCAGAGCTGCCCAACTACCAGGCGCGGCTGAACGCCATGACCAGTGGCCAGGGGCGCTACAGCATCGAACTGTCGCACTACGAACCGGTGCCTCCGGCGGTGCAGAAGGAACTGGTGGCGCAGTTCAAGCCGCACGAAGAAGACTGACCAGCAGGTCTGAGGGCGCACCACCCTTGGCCCGATTCGCCACGGCGCGGCTAGGGCTTAGCCGGGGCGGGGCTGCAGGCCGTGGCCTTGGCACGCTGGTGCCATTGGCCCCAGAATGAAGTGGTCGAAAGGGGAGTAGCCCGCAGCATGCCATGCTGCCGCAGCAACCCGTCAATACGTAGCAGGCAGCAGCCTGCTTCCGGGCCCGCAGAAGCACAGCGTCCTTGTCCCCCAAGGGCCGCTTCCAGCAAGACCTTTCGGCTCGAACTTCAACTTCAATTGACGGGAGTGTCAGCATGGACACCATCGCGCCGCTTTGGCTGTGGGCATTTTTCATTGCGTCGGTGATTGCCGCGCTGTTCGTGGACTTCGTGGTGCTGCGTAAACAGGGTGCGCACAGCGTCACGGTCAAGGAAGCGGTGAACTGGTCGCTCATCTGGGTGGGCTTGAGTTTCGCTTTCAACGGCCTGTTCTGGTGGGCCGTTTACCAGGACCACGGCGTGCCGGTGGCCAACGAAAAGAGCATGGAGTTCCTGACCGGCTATCTCATCGAGAAGAGCCTGGCGGTGGACAACATCTTCGTCTTTCTGATGATCTTCACCTACTTCGCGGTGCCGCCCGACTTCCAGAAGCGGGTGCTGATGATCGGCATCGTGGGCGCCATCGTTCTGCGCACGGTGATGATCCTGCTGGGCAGCTGGCTGATCAGCGAATTCCACTGGGTGCTGTACGTCTTCGGCGCTTTTCTGCTCATCACCGGCATCAAGATGTGGTGGGCAGCCGGCAAGGAACCCGACCTGGAAAGCAACCCGGCGCTGAAGCTGCTGCGCAAGTTTCTGCCCGTCAGCAAGGGCTTTGACGGCGAGAAGTTCTTCACCATCGAAAACGGCAAGAAGATTGCCACGCCGCTGCTGATGGTGATTGCGCTGGTCGGCCTGACCGACGTGATCTTCGCCGTGGACAGCATCCCGGCCATCTTCGCCATCACCAGCGACCCGTTCATCGTGCTGACGAGCAACATCTTCGCCATCCTGGGGCTGCGGGCCATGTACTTCCTGCTGGCAGCGGTGGCCAGCAAGTTCCACCTGCTGAGCTACGGCCTGGCGGTGGTGCTGGTGTTCATCGGCACGAAGATGCTGTTGATCGACGTGATCAAGATCCCCGTGCTGGTGTCTCTGAGCGTGGTGGTGACCATCCTGGCCGTGACCATGGTGGCCAGTGTGAAGACTTCGCCGCGTCTGCCCAGCGGCGACAAGGCCGAACCGTGACCTGCCTGTCGGCCCGGCTGTTGTTGCCGGTCAGGGCGCAGACGCGGCGCCGGCCGGCCGCGGCGCGGCCTGCGCGCGCATGGCTTCCAGCTGCTTGAGCCAGGGCCCCCAGTCGGTGGGGCCCTTCTCGAAACGCGCTTTCAGACTGGCCAGCACGCCGGTCCAGGCACGGTCCAGGTAGGCATGGGCCTTGTCCCATTCGCCGCCATCGCCCCAGCCCGTGTGGTGCAGCGTGACGCGCGTGGTCTTGTCGTCCACGGCCGCAAAGCGCACCACCACAAACGTGCGCTGCTGCCGCGCCTGGGGCAGAAAGGGCGGCGCGTTCCAGTCGAAGCTCAGCATCCGGGGCGGCTGCAGCGCCATGTAGCGCGTGTCGTCGGCACCCTTGGCGCCAGGGGGTGCGCCGGGGTCGAAATAGATCTGGAAGGCACCGCCCACGCGGGCTTCCACCTTCGCGTCAGGTGCAAAGAAAGCCACCACGCCTTCGCGCGTGGTCCAAGCCTGCCAGGCCTGTTCGATGGGGGCGTTGATCACCACCTCCTTGTCGATGGACCGCTCGGCCGCGTGCACCGGGCCCGGGGCTGCCAAGGTCCAGGCCAGGGCCGTGACCCGAGCGGCGGCAAGAAGCTGTTGCATGGGGCACTCCTTTGGAAGGCAGGTCAGTCTGCAAATGTACGGGTGCGCCGCGCCTGCGGGCCGTCCCGGCGCCTGCGGTTTGGTGAAGGAACATTTATCATCGGCACCATGCACCCTGGCTCCCCCAAGGCCACGCGCGACCTGCCGCAGATCAGGCTCGACAACGCGCTGGCCCTCTTCGAAGAATTTGTCCGCGCCACCGCCCGCCATGCCGACGCCGCCACGCTGCGCGGGCTGGAAAGGCGGTTCGCAGAACGCATCGACATCCAGCCCAGCTACTGGAGCCAGATCAAGAGCCGCTCGCGTCAGATCGGCGAACGTCTGGCGCGGCAGTTCGAGCAGCGCTGCCTGAAACCGCCGGGGTGGATGGACCAGGACCATCAGGCGCCGTCCGGCGCCACCCCGGCCAGCCCGGGTGCCGCACCGCCACCCACCGGCCAAACCGCGGGGCCGCTGGCCGTGGGTGGTGAATCGGTGCCGCGCGACGACGACGAACGCTTCATCATGGGACTGGTGCTCACCTACTACCGCCGCCACCCACAACGCGCCCGCACGCGCCTGCTGGACCTGCTGGGCGAGGTGTTGACGCCCGCCCCCGCCGCACCGCCGCAGCCGCCCTTTGTGCAGACCCCGCTGAGCGCAGCCGCCGAAGACGCCCAGGCGCTGTGGCTGAAAACCCAGAAGGGCGTGGCCCCGCTGAAGCGCAAGAAGTAGCGCTGCTGCGTGCAGGCCGCTGGCACTGCAGCGGCCCTTCGTCGGCCCCTTCGATGGTCGCTTCAACGGCCACTTCAACGGCGCTCAACGCCCCCCAATGGCTCTTCAACGGCCACTGCACGGCACCAGGGCCACCCAGGCCGCGGGCATCGCGTTGGCGCAGGCATCCCCAATTTGAAGTACGAAATGCGGGTTTTTCCGCGACACAGCCCCTTGATGTTTGATAACGGCGTGTTTATCATTTGCGCAAGCCTGTGGAAACGAAGCGCCGAATCCGGCACCCTTCGCGGCACAGCCGATCAACCCCCACCCGAAAGCAACATGGTCCTGAACCCGTCCTTCGCTGGCATGCCGAACCGCCCCGCTGATGCGGCAGGCCCGGCCTGGGGCGTTGTGCTGACCCAGGCCTTGATGCATGCCGCCCACCGCGACCAGATTGCTGCTTTGAACCATGGTGCTCCGCCCGGGGTGCCGATGAACTGACGACAAGCCCCGCCACTGCTGCGCTGGGCCTCACAGTTCACCACGGCCCGGGTTGCACCAGCAACCCGGGCCGTTTGCATTTCTGGCCCTCCCCGCTGTCAACGCCCACACCACCGTCAACACCGTCACCAATGCCGTTGCCGCCCACCCCCAGCCCCGAAGGAGACCCACCATGAAGATGACCATCAAGAACACCAAACCCCGCAACCCGTTCGTGGCAGCCAGCCTGCGCCGCACCGCCGGCGCGCACCGCAAGTGCGCATCGGCCCGTCGCCAACGCGCAGGCCGTGAGCTGCGCCGCGAACTGCAGCACTTGAAACACAGCCCCTGAATCAAAAACCGGCCTTGGCGGGTTGCAAACGCAACCGCACGGGCCACCCGGAGACCGATCATGACTTTGCATGACTTCCCTTATGACGACGTTTTGCCCGAGCCGCGCGGCGTGCGCCCGTGGTCGGCAGCTGTGCTGCGTGCAGCCAGCCGCGCGCTGGACACGCTGGCCCAGCGGCTGGCCCTGCAGCAGGCCGAAGCCCCCATCGAGCGCGTGCTCGAGTTCCACGCTGACGCCGGTGCCCCTGAAGGAGCGCTGTACGTCAACGGCCAGCTCGTCGGGCATGTGCTCGGCGTGACGCGGCTGTAAACCGTGGAGTTGTCGGCGCACCCCGGCGCGCGCCAGCGCGTCGCCGGGGTGACAGCCGCCAACCCCTTCGCGCACCCATGCTGGGGTGCCTGCGCGATGCAGGTGGGGCAACCCGCCCGACCCGAGAACACACCATGGACACACCTGCCAGCAACGCCACCGGCCAGCGCCTCTTCATCCACCAGGGCGACCTGGCCAGCGCCCGCCTGGGCCCCGACCCTGATGCCCCTGGCGCACGCCCGTTGCAGCCGGGCCAACTGCGGCTGCAGGTGCAGCACTTCGCGGTCACCGCCAACAACATCACCTACGCCGCCTTCGGCAAGGCGATGAAGTACTGGAACTTCTTCCCGTCGCCCGACGCGGCCAGCGGCTGCCTGCCGGTCTGGGGCTTTGCCCGCGTGGTGGAGTCATTGGCCCCCGGCGTTGCGGTGGGGCAGCGTGTCTACGGCTACCTGCCGGCCGGCACGCACCTGGTGGTGGAAGCTGCGCGCGTGTCTGCACGCGGGTTTGCCGACGGCGCCGCGCACCGCCAGGAACTGGCCGCCATCTACAACCAGTACAACTTCTGCGCCGATACCCCCGACCCACAGCCCGACGGCCTGCGCGCGGTGCTGCAGCCGCTGTTCATGACCGCCTTCCTGCTTGACGACCACTTGGCCGACAACCAGTTCTTCGGCGCCCGGCAACTGCTGCTGTCCAGCGCGTCCAGCAAGACCTCCATGGCCACGGCGCACCGGCTGGCGCTACGGCGCGGCACCCCCGGGCACCCTCGGGTGGTGGGGCTGACCTCGGCGCAGAACCTGGCGTTTGTCCAGGGCCTGGGCTGTTATGACGGAGCCTTGGTCTATGGCGACGTGGCCACGCTCGATGCCGGCACACCCACCGTCTACGTGGACTTCGCAGGCAGCGCCAGCGTGCGCAGCGCCGTGCACCACCACTTCGGCGACCAGTTGCGCTTTTCCAGCGCCATCGGTGGCACGCACTGGGCCGACCTTGGCCCCGGCACCGCGCTGCCCGGTGCCCGTCCTACGCTGTTCTTCGCACCCAGCCAGGCGGCGCAGCGCAGCGCCGCACCACCCCAGGGCTGGGGCCGCGAGGTGCTGGAACAGCGCATGGGCCAGGCCTGGAACACCTTTGTGGAACGGGCGTCCGGCGGTCCCGAGCCCTGGGTGCAGGTGCACGCGCAACAGGGTGGCGACGCCCTGCTGGCCGGTTATGCGGCGCTGTTGAACGGCAGCGCAGACCCACGCCAGGGGTTGTTCTTCAGTCTTCAGTAGCTGCCGAGACCAGCAGGCCCGCCGGGGTCCTCTCAAGCTGCTGCAGTGGCGGCCGATATACCGGTTGACTCGGTACGGCTTTACACCCTGACGCCCCGGCAGACATGGACAACACCCACCCATTCATTCAACGCGCACCGCGTGACGTGGCCGGGTGGGTGAACCTGTTCGACCACCGCAGCCTGCCGGTACTGGCCACCACCGCACTGGCGCTGGAAGACTTGCGCGACGTGGAAGAAGAGGTCGACGCGCACCTGCTGGCGCAGACCGTTGCCAACGACCCGCTGATGACGCTGAAGCTGCTGGCCCACGTGGCCGACCTGCGCAAGGGACGCGAAGGCAGCGAGGTCGAAACGGTGACCGAGGCACTGGTGATGCTGGGGATTCCCCCTTTCTTCCGCGCCTTTGCGATGCTGCCTACCGTGGAAGAACGGTTGGCGCTGGAACCTCAGGCGCTGCAAGGTTTTCAGCATGTGCTGGCGCGCAGCCACCGAGCAGCGCGTTTTGCCATCGGCTTTGCGGTGCACCGCATGGACCACGACGCACCGGTGCTGCACGAAGCAGCGCTGCTGCATGACTTTGCAGAGATGCTGCTGTGGCTGCGGGCGCCACAACTGGCGTTGCAGATTCAAAAGCGGCAGGCCGAAGACGCTGAACTGCGAACAGCGGCCGTGCAACGCGAGTTGCTCCACGTGGAGATGGCCGACGTGCAGCACGCCCTGATGCTGGCCTGGCGGCTGCCGTCGCTGTTGGTGCAGGTGACCGACGACCACGCGAAGAAACCGACACCGCAGGCGCGTAACGTGCAACTGGCCATTCGCGTGGCCCGCCACAGCACCCACGGCTGGGACAACCCGGCACTGCCCGACGACATCAGCGAGATCGCAGACCTTCTGCACCTGGGCACCGAGCCGACGGCCCGCCTGTTGGCCGAGATCGACGACGACAACAGCGGCTGACCGCGGCCGCGCGGCGTGGGGCTCGCTGGGCCAGTAGCCCGGTTGCGGCCCTTCAGACCCGCGCGAGAACCCCGGTTTCGCCTCCCTCCGAAAGTCGGGCTCGATCCGGTCTGCTGCGACGTTAGAGTGACGACGTGCTGCACCGCGCAGCGCATCATCTTCGTCACCCCAGAGGAGCATGTCCATGGAAATGGCCAGCGTACAAAATTTCCTGAGCACCACCGTCGCCGAGCTCGGCATCAAGATCCTGGCCGCCGTCGCCTTCTGGGTGGTGGGCCGATGGCTCATCGGGAAGGTCATTGCGTTGATGCAAGCGGCCATGGGCCGCAACAACGTCGACCCCACCCTCACGAAGTACCTGGGTTCCATCATCGCGATCGCGCTGAACATCGCGTTGGTGTTGGGCATCCTGGGTTACTTCGGAATTCAGACCACCAGCTTCGCCGCCATGCTGGCCGGCGCCGGCGTGGCCATCGGCGCGGCCTGGAGCGGCATGCTCGGCAACTTCGCGGCTGGCGCCTTCATGCTGGTGTTGCGCCCCTTCAAGGTGGGCGACTTCGTCAGCGTGGGCGGCATCACCGGCACGGTGTACGAGCTGGGGCTGTTTGGCACCACCATCATCACGCCCGACAACGTGTTCACGCTGGTGGGCAACAGCAAGGTGTTTGGCGACACGGTGATGAACTACTCCGCGCGCCCTTCACGCCGCGTGGAACGCACCGCCCAGCTGGCTGGGGGCGTGGACGTGCAGGACGCACAGGCCCGCTTCAGGGCCGCCGTTGCCGCCATTCCCAACGTACTGACCAGCCCCGCACCCGAAGTGAACCTGCTCGACATGAACCTTGTTGGCCCGGTGATCTCGGTGCGCCCCTACTGCCACAACGACCACTATTGACAGGTGTATTTCGCCACCAACGAAGCCATCGTGCGTGTCAGCAATGAAGCCGGCTGGCCGGCGCCGACACCTTCACAGGTCGTCAAGAATTTGCAGGGCTGAAACCTGCGGCGGGCACGCCGCCCCGGGCGGCGCGCCCTGCTGCACGGCGCATCAGCCAAACGACAGCAAGCCCTTCAGCCCGGCCAGCAGCAGCACGTACCGGGCTGCCTTGCCCACCGCGATCCAGAACAGGCTGGGCCAGAACGGCATGCGCAGCCAGCCAGCGGCCAGCACCAGGGCGTCACCCACCAGCGGCAGTACGGCCAGCACCAGCACGGGCGGGCCCCGCCGGCGCAGCTGTTCCACCCGCGGGTGCCCAAGCATCACTTTTGATCGCACGCTCTGGAAGCGTTCAAAACCCTGCTGGCCGGCCCAGCCCATGCCGTAGGTGAGCACGCTGCCCAACAGGTTGCCCGCCAGGGCCACGACAAAAGCCATCAGGGCCAGTTGCGGGTAGGCCGTCACCAGCAAGGCCATCACCACCTCGCTGGAACCCGGCAACACCGTCGCCGACAAGAAGGCCGACAGAAACAGGCCCAGCAGGCCGGCGTCGGCGCTCAGCCACGTCTGCAGCCACGTCTGCAAGGCTGCCAAGCCCGATTGAATGTTTTCCAACATGGCCGCATTGTTTCGCAGCCGCCCACAGCCCCGCGTGACGGAATGCCTTTGCCCGGCCCGCCGCGCCGGGCGCACTTGGCGTCCGCTACACCGGCACGGCCGTGGCGCCTTTCAGTTGGCGCAGCATGAAGCTGGTTTTGCAGTCCTGCACCGAGGGGTGCTTCAGCAGGCTCTCCATGATGAAGTGCGAGTAGTGCGCCATGTCACGCACCAGCACGCGCAGCAGGTAGTCCATGTCGCCGGTCAGCGCCGCGCATTCCACCACCTCGGGCCAGGCCTGCACGGCGGCGGCAAAAGCGTCAACAGGGTTGCGGTGGTCGGCGCCGGGGCTCTTGGCCAGGCGCACGCTGATGTAGGCCGTCAGTGACAAGCCCAGCCTTTCCGGTGCCACGCGGGCGCCATAGCCGGTGATGACTGCCGCCGCCTCAAGCCGTTTGACGCGGCGCAGCGCCGCGCTGGGCGACAGCGCCACGCCGGCCGCCAGCTCGTCATAGCTCATGCGCCCGTGGGCCTGCAGAGCCTGAAGAATGCGCCTGTCGATGGCATCAAGCGTGGTTGATTCGTCCATTGCTTCTTCTGCGCATGAAACCTGTGTCGATTCACTATTCTGCGCCACCGCTTGCATGCATCCTGCGCGGCTTGCCCACTACAGTGCGGTTTTCCATTGCGGTGCAACCGCGAAGAAGGAGCGGCATGACTGCAGACGCGGCTTGGGACAACCCCATGGGCACTGACGGCTTCGAGTTCATCGAGTACGCCGCTCCCGACCCCGCAGCCATGGGCGCCCTGTTTGAACGCATGGGCTTCACGGCCGTGGCACGCCACCGCCACAAGCGCGTCACCCTGTACCGCCAGGGCGACATCAACTTCATTGTCAACGCCGAACCCGACTCTTTTGCGCAGCGCTTTGCGCGCCAACACGGGCCCAGCATCTGCGCCATCGCCTTTCGTGTGCAAGACGCGCGCGCTGCGTTTGAGCGCGCTCAGTTGCTGGGGGCTTGGGCCTACGCCGGCACGGCGGGGCCGGGCGAACTGAACATTCCGGCGATCAAGGGCATCGGCGACAGCCTGATCTACTTCGTCGACAAGTGGCGCGGCAAAGGCGGCGCGCAGCCGGGCGACATCGGGAACATCGGTTTTTACGATGTCGACTTCGAACCGCTGGCCGCCAACTCGGGCGCGCACCTCAGCCCCGTGGGCCATGGCCTGACGGTGGTGGACCACCTCACCCACAACGTGCACCGCGGCCGCATGGGCGAATGGGCCGAGTTTTACGAGCGCCTGTTCAACTTCCGCGAGGTGCGCTACTTCGACATCGAAGGACAGGTGACGGGCGTGAAGAGCAAGGCCATGACCAGCCCCTGCGGCAAGATCCGCATCCCCATCAACGAAGAGGGCAATGAAAAGGCCGGGCAAATCCAGGAGTACCTGGACAAATACCACGGCGAAGGCATCCAGCACATTGCCATGGCGTCCACCCACCTGCCCGCCACCGTGGATGCGTTGCGCGCACGCGGCGTGAAGCTGCTGGACACCATCGACACCTATTACGAACTGGTGGACAAGCGCATCCCCGGCCATGGCGAAAACGTGGCCGAACTGAAGGCGCGCAAGATCTTGCTCGACGGCAAGGCCGGCGCCCTGCTGCTGCAGATCTTTTCTGAAAATCAGCTGGGCCCGATCTTTTTCGAGTTCATCCAGCGCAAGGGTGACCAGGGTTTCGGTGAAGGCAACTTCAAGGCCTTGTTCGAGAGCATCGAGCTGGACCAGATGCGGCGCGGCGTGCTGGAACGGCAGTGACTGCCGCCGCCAACCCGGCGCCAATGCCGGGCGACCTGAGCCGGGAAGTGAACCGCGGCGTGGCCCCCGTCACCTACGGCCAGGGCAGCCGCCCGCCGCGCGGCGACTATGCCAACGCCCGCGCCGACTACACCTGCGAGCAGAAATGCGCGCAGTACAGCGCGGTCGACCACGACACCTACCGCCGGCTGTACGCGCGGCAAGTGCAGCAGTTGCCCGGCCTGGCTTGCGAAGAATTCATTGCCGCGGTGGCCCAGCTGGGCGCGGCCGAGCAGATTCCGCAGCTGGACGCTGTTTCGGAGCAACTGATGAAGGCCAGCGGCTGGCAGCTGGTGGCGGTGCCCGGCCTGATTCCCGAAGAGGCGTTTTTCGCGCTGCTGGCCGCACGCAAGTTTCCAGTGACGGCGTGGATCCGCAAGCCCGAAGAGTTTGACTACGTGGTCGAGCCCGATATCTTCCACGACCTGTTCGGCCACGTGCCGCTGCTGTTCAACCGCAGCTTTGCGAATTACATGCAGGCCTACGGCGCCGGCGGCCTGAAGGCCAGCCGGCTGGACGCCTGCGAACTGCTGGCGCGTCTGTACTGGTACACGGTGGAATTCGGGCTCATCAACACACCGCGGGGTCTGCGCGCCTATGGCGCCGGCATTCTCAGTTCGGCCGGCGAGTTGCAGCACAGCGTGCGCGCTCGCGGGCCACGCCGCGTGGGTTTCGGGCTGCAGCGGCTGATGCGAAGCCGCTACCGCATCGACAGCTTCCAGGCCAGCTACTTCGTGATTGACTCGTTCGAGCAGCTGTTCGAAGAGACGGCGCCCGATTTCACGCCGGTGTACCCACAGGTGCGCGCGCAAATGGCTGTCGAGGGTGACATCGAGCCCGGGCAGGTGTTGCCCGGCGAGCGCGAATTCCTGGTCTGAAGTCATGGCCCGGTAAAGGTGCGCTCGGCACACGACGCAACGGGTGCCGGCCCTCAGTCAGTGCCAGCCGGCTGCAGCTGGCGCTGCAACTCGTTCCACGGTTCGGGGCTGTCCACCATCTGCACATGCGCCACCGCGGGCAGGTGGCGGTTGTCAGCGCCAGGCACCGTGGCCGTGGCCGGTGGGAACACGATGTTGTCGCAGTGTAAGCGTCCGGCCAAGTCATCTTGAATCCAGCCCGCGCGACAGCAAGGATCGTGTCCATCTGATTTAGGTGGACACGATGACAAGCGAGAAGACGGA